>JBCAXP010000034.1:0-20335 GCA_038533995.1 Pseudomonadota bacterium | reverse complement strand
CGAAGCGGCACTGTCGGAAAGCAACGCTCGGTTTTTCCGACCGACCAGGTGCCGCTTCGGTAAACGGTGCCCCGGCGGTTGCGACGAAGCCCGGCACATCGCCAAAGAAAATCACGCTCAGAACAAGCTCTCCCAGGAGCCAGGCTGCCATTGCGTACCAGGCGTGGGCGAGATGCCAGTCAGTGTGCTCCCAGTGCAAGGCACCAGTCTGCCAGCGGACAAGGCCCCGATGGTGAACCGGCCCGATCAGGACAGCGGGCACAGCCACGCAAAAGCCCATCGCCGCTATCAGCGCCAACACTCCCAGCGCGTCCCGCCACTGCCAGGC
The DNA here is from genome assembly GCA_038533995.1 of Pseudomonadota bacterium. Taxonomy (GTDB): domain Bacteria; phylum Pseudomonadota; class Gammaproteobacteria; order Steroidobacterales; family JBCAXP01; genus JBCAXP01. The sequence goes on along the minus strand of JBCAXP010000034.1, from coordinate 20,007 downwards.
AGCGCCCGGATAGGCGAGTGACAACCGGATGCGTTGTCGCGCGAACGGGTCAGCGCGGTAACCGAGATCACGGTAGGCCTGGTACGCAGCCTCGGCATGCTCCCGGCTGCCCCCGGCAAGCTCAAAGTCGAACCAGACGGCGACCGCCTCCGGGGCGAGCCACTGGTACTCGGTCGCAGCGGCAAACTCCTCCCTGGCAAGTGGCACGTTGCCGGCTTGCGCCAGCTGCGAGGCGAGTTCCAGGTTACCCAGGGGTGTGTCGCGGCTGCTTCGCAACGCGTCGTACTGCAGCAAGGCCTCGTCGGTTGCCTCCAGTTCGAACAGCAGGCTGGCCTTCTGGACCGCTCGGTACTCTTCCTGGTTGTTCTCGTCGTCGAACGAAGACAGCAGCACCTCTACAGCCTCCTGCTGATCACCGCTGTCGGCGAGGTGGCGGGCAGCGATCAGCCTGACATCACTGAACGGGTTGAAATACAGCGCCTTGAGTGCGTACTTGCCGGCCTGCTCTGTGTCATCGTTCCAGCTGTGGTTGTCGGCAAGCGCTGTGTACAGCCGGGCCACCTGGTGGACCGTCCAGAAGGAACTCGCGTCCTCAGCATACTGGTCAGCGGCCTCGAAAAATTCGTCGCCATAAAGCCCTTCAAGCTCGTAGAGCGCAACTTCGGCGTTGCGGGGAAAGCTGTCAGCCAGGTCCTGCTTGCACGCATCGAGATCGGCCTCGAGACGCTCGTAGTCAAGGTCGTAAACTTCGCTGTAAAGGAAGGTATCGATGAAGCGGCACTTGTCGACAGCGGTAACAACGTCGTGTGGATACTTCTCGCGCAACTCATCGAAGGCGTCGAGCTGGCGCGTGTAGGCTGCATTCATCGCGATAGAACGGCCGGCCCGCTCTGAATCCGCGTGCAACAGGCGCTCCAGCGGGGAATAGTCTGCTGCTCCGGCGGCCGGCGCCTCTGCCGTGGCCGTGGCCGTGCCCGCAAGCAGCGACACCAGGACCAGGCAGGCCTTGCGCAGCGTCGCCTTCACGGCTCCTCCCTCACGGGCTGGTTGCTTTCGAACAGCGCAAGATGCCCACGAAGGATGCCGAGCAACTCGGCCTGCACCGGCTCCGGTCCCACGGGATAGGTCTCGGTCAACCGGATGGCACGAAGCTGCGTGTCGACCGCCTCTTCGAACCTGCCTGCTTCTGCATAGGCCGCCGCCAGCGTGTCGAGCAGTGCCGGCGCCCGCATGTGCTTCTCTGGCATGGCCAGCATGAGTTCAACGGCGCGCGGCCCATCGCGAAGCTCGGCATCGGGATGGGTTGCGAGCAACCATGCCAGCTTGTTGTGGCTGTCGAAGTTTCCCGGGTGACTGGCCGCCCTCTCAAGCCAGGTGAGGGCTTTTTTGGTATCCCGCTCCGGGTTGTCAGGATCCAGGTAGATTGCACTCAGCAGGTTCTGCGCCAGCGGCGACCCCTTGTCCGCAGCCTCCATGGTGTAGTCAATAGCCCTGTCGAAGTCCCGGTCAATGCGTTCACCAACGTAGTAGAGACTGCCGAGCGTCAGCGCGCTTTCCGCGTTGCCGTCGGCCGCCTCGGCCACAAGGCCGAGAAGAACCGCTTCGCTGTCGACGTCCTCGCCAAGTTGCCACAGCATGAGACTGGCTTCAGAGTTTCCCTTGGCCTGCGCAGTTCTCAGCAACTCCACCGCCCCGTCGCGGAAGCCCTCCGCCCCCATACGGGCGCGCGCCAGGAAGAACTTGCTCAGTTGCACAAGCGCATCCGGATCCTTCGTCTTCGCCGCATCGAGCAGCAGTCGCTCCCCTTCAGCGGGATCGGCAACCACCGATCGCGAGTCCATGTAAAGCGCTGCCAACCGGGTCATTGCCGCCGTGCTTTCCTGGTCGGCGGCTTTGCGCAGCCAGCGAGCCGCCTCCTCCTCATCGCGCCGAACGTGGTTGCCGTCGGCGTAGAGCGTGCCAAGAAAGGTCTGCGCCTCTGGCGCGCCGCGCTCGGCGCCGTGCGTCAGCCAGTCGATGGCTTCCTTGACGGACTTCTCGTCGCGTTTTTCCAGCAAACCTTCCGCGATGAAAACGATCGCGTTGCCGTCACCGAGAGCAGCAGCCTGTCGGCGCAACAAGGGCACAGTGTCGCTATTGGGAGGCTCGAGATGGTTGTTGTCGTAGGCGAACAGCAGCGCGGCAATCGAGTGCCGATGGCCCTGAGAGGCAGCGGCCTCGTACCACATTAACGCGGCATCCACATCCGGTTCGACACCGCCCTGTCCATCGTAAAGCCCTGCCAGGCCATTCTGCGCACCGGCCAGCCCCTGCTCCGCAGCCCGCCGGTACCATTCGTAAGCGGCCTCCGGGTCTTTCTCGACGCCGCGACCGTAGAGATAGGAAACGGCAAGGTGAAACTGCGCCAGCGGTACGCCATGCTCCGCGGACTCCTTCAGGAACTGGTTGATGGTGCCGTACTTGTCGGCGGCATCGGGGGCTGCCAGCATCGCCAGCGCGCGACGCAGGTTATTCTCGGCACCCGCTGGCCATGGCCGCTCCGAAGCGATCGTTCCCTGGGCGAGCACAAAGACAGCGATCAGCGTTGCAACACGCAGCAGAGAGAGCATTGGGATATCTGGGTGGCGGAGCTGTTATCGGATTCTTATCGACAGCTTAACAGAGATTTGCGGCGCTGCCGCAAGGGCGGAACGGCTGTTACTCGCAGGCACACGCCTGTATAAAGGACGGCGCGCGCGGCGGCCTGCTGCGCTGACCTGAGAGCAAGGAGGAAGCCCAGCCAATGCACCGCACCACACTCTCCCTTACCGCCCTGACGGCACTCGTTTTTTCAGCCTGTGCTGCAACCGCGGCTGACCACGCCGGGCATCCCCGTGCGTTGAAGAACACGGATGTGTTCAGCATGGAGTGGGCGCTGGACCCGCAGATTTCTCCGAACGGCGAGCACGTGATTTACCTGCGACAGCAGATGGATATCATGACAGACCGCGCCCTTCGACAAGTCTGGATTGTGGACACGGACGGTGGCAATCACCGCCCGGTTCTGGCGGACGGCAACAACTACTCCTCGGTGCGCTGGTCGCCGGACGGTGGCCGCATCGCCTACATCACGAGAGACGACGACCGGGGCGCGGAGCTGTACGTGCGCTGGATGGACACCGGCCAGACCGCGCTGCTGTCAAACCTGCCGAAATCGCCGTCCAACATTCGCTGGTCGCCGGATGGCAGCCAAATAGCGTTCCAGATGTTCGTTGCAAGCAAGCCGCCCAGCCTGGCCAAGGCACCAGCCAAGCCCAAGGGCGCCAAGTGGGCACCGCCGGTGACCGTGATCGAGGACTACCCGTATCGGCGCGACGGCGGTGGTTACCTTGAGACAGGCTTCAGCCACGTGTTTGTGATCCCTGCCGAGGGCGGCACGCCCAGGCAGCTGACAAACGGTGATTTCAATCACCGCGGAACGATGGGGTGGTCGCCGGACGGCAGCACAATCGCCCTGTCGGCCAATCGCGTTGCGAACCCCAACTCGGATTTTGTGGAGTCGGAAATCTGGCTCGTGTCGGTCGCCGACGGAGACATGCGTTCTGTCACGGACCGTGACGGTGCCGACCGCTCGCCGGTGTTTTCGGCCGATGGCAAAGCCATCGTGTATCTCGGCTTCGATGACGAAGGCAAGAGCGCCCACATCACGCAGGCGTACCGGCTGGAGCTTGAATCCGGAGAGGTTACGGCGCTCACGCCGGAGCTGGATCGCTCCATCGGCCAGCTGTTGCGGTCCGGCGATCGTGACCGCTTCTACGTGTCCTTCGATGACCGCGGCAGGCGGGTCGTTGCGCGGCTCGATGTCCGCGGTGGCGTCACGCCGATTGTCGACGATGTGGGCAGCGCCTCCGTGGGCCGGCCGTACACGAGCGGCAGTTTCTCCGTCGCCGACGACGGCACCATCGCGTACACGCGTGGCACCCCGACCCGCCCGTCAGAGGTGGCCGTGGTAGCGCGCGCAGGTGAGGGCACCACGCTGACCGCGCTCAATGACGACCTCTTCAAGCAACGCGATGCCGGCCCGGTGGAAGAAATCACCTGGAAGTCCTCTGTGGGCGACTACGACGTGCAGGGCTGGCTGGTGATGCCCCCGGGCTTCGACCCGAACAAGAAATACCCGATGATTCTCGAAATTCACGGTGGTCCACACACGGCGTACGGCCCGCATTTTTCCCCCGAGATTCAGCTCTTTGCAGCCGCCGGCTACGTGGTGTTCTACACCAACCCGCGCGGCTCAACGAGCTACGGGTCGGAGTTCATGCACGAGATTCATCTCGCGTATCCCGGGGAAGACTATGACGATCTTATGTCCGGCGTGGACGCAGTCATTGAACGGGGTTACGTGGACGCAGACCAGCTGTTCGTAACCGGCGGCTCCGGCGGCGGTGTGCTCACCGCCTGGATCGTAGGCAAGACCGACCGCTTCGCCGCCGCGGTTGTGGCTAAACCGGTTATCAACTGGGTTAGCGAACTGTTGACGACTGACATTGCCGGCCTCATGTCGCCGTACTGGTTCGAGAAGTACCCGTGGGAAGATATCGAGGAGTACTGGCGCCGCTCGCCGCTATCGCTGGTCGGCAACGTCACCACGCCCACCATGCTCATGGCCGGCGAGCAGGACTTTCGTACGCCGATGCCCGAGTCCGAACAGTACTACCAGGCACTCAAGTTGCTGGGAGTGGACACGGCGCTGGTACGGGTTCCGGAACGGTCCCACACCATCGTTGGGCGCCCCACGCACCTCATCGCGAAAGCCGACAACATCCTTGCGTGGTTTGCGCGCTATCGCACGGGCAAGGGTGAGATGGCGAAGTGACCGGGCGCCGGCAGCGACAAGCTGCACTAACCGGGGAGCTCACTCGCCCGGCGTGAACTCGAGCTCACCTGCCTGGTACGTGCGCTCCATCTTCATCTCGAGGGGGCCCATCTCAAAGCCCGCGTCGAGCAGTGAGCCATCCGGGTCAAAGGCCGCCTGCATCTCGACCGGCCCCATCGAGAGCAGCCCGGTGTTGCGCTTCTTGCCGCGTTCCTGAACCGCGAACTGGCCGCTGATAAACGATGACGGGTCGGCGTCCGGCAACCATGCCTGCATGCGGGCGGTGCCGTCGTCTTCCGATTTCAGCGCGTCGCGAATGGCAAACACCTGGCCCATCGTGGAAAGCGGTGCGTTCGACTCGTTGATCTCCCCGAGCGAGAACTTCAGGGTCTTGCCCTGGAACTGCCCGCTTACCTCCCACAGGTTCGCATCCGTCGGGTTCAGCACCAGGTCGACAGACTCCTCACCGTTTTGCGCGGCGTTGAACACCGCGTTGATCAGGCTGCCATCCGGAAACGAGTACTCCGACAGCAGCGAGTCACTCGTTGTGAGCGTGCCTGCGTCCACCTGCATCATTATCGACGAATGGGTTTCCGTGTAGGTGTCACCGTCTTTGTCCTTCCAGTAAGTAGCCGTGACCACGCCCACCGGCCTGCCGTTGGCGGAAAACTGCTGCACCTCCTCGAAGTACGGTTCCTCGCGGGGCAGGTTGATCACCGCGTCGGTGATCATGGCCTCGAACACGCGCGCAAAGCTCTTGCGGTAACCGAGTTCGTTGTGCGAACAGGTGAACGTGACACCCTTCCGGGCGGCGACCCGGCCTTTCAAAAGGCCGATCTTGGGGCTCGGCTGGCTGTCGACGACATACAGCCACTCGCTCGTCATATGCGGCACTACGTCCCAGTTGCCGGCATCGTAGTAGAAGACCTGCTTGAGCTTGATTGGCGCGCCCTCGTTTTCCTCCGGCAGCGCCGCGATCAGGGAATCCTGGATGCTCTGCAGCGTGCTGGCGAGGTAGTTTCGGGCGTTAAAGACCCAGCAGTTCATCGGCGCCGTGGCGCCAATGTCAGCGGCAAAGTACCAGCCGAAGTCGGCGACCGTCGGGCCGTCCTTGACCTTGCCGCGAAGCGTCAGCGTCACGGCGTCGTCTCCCAGCGTTACCGTGGTGGCCTTTTGCCGCTTCGCTTCCTTTGGCATGGCCTCCTTCAGCCAGTCTGGCCAGTCCTCCGGTAGCTCCGGGTCCGGCGCCGCCGCCATTGCTGCGCTGCCGGAAAGCAGGGTCCAGGCGATCAGGCATGAAAAGAGGGCGCGGAGTGCCGGTGCTGTCGACAGCATGTGGTGGCTTCCCAGGGAAAGACTAAAGGGCCGGCGATGATAGCGTTCAGCACCGGCCGCTCACAAGAGGCCGGCCTGGATTTTCTCGGTGGTGGTTTTCATGTACTCGAGTCCATCACGAACGGCCTCTGTCCAGGCTGAGCGCAAACGTTCGCCCAGTTCCGCCCCTTCCTCGTCGACTTCCACGATCGTATCAACGAGCACCTGCCCGAACGGCTCGTAGAGCCCGGCTGGAATGTTTTTGTGGGCGTGCTGCTCCGCGATTCGCGTCAGGATGTTGGGCTCACGCTTCTCCTCACCAATCGCGCTGTAGACGATGAGCAGAAGTATTGCTTCCTTCAGCGACTGGAACTGACGCATCCAGGCGTCGCTAGGGCCATCGACATCGCTCAGCGGACCGAACTTGCTGGCGAAGATAGCCTGCGAGGATTTGTACCTCGACTGGAACTGTTGATAGAAGGCGTGGAAAAACGCCTGCTGACTCGCCTCGTTCGCCATGATCCGACGATAGCTGCTGCGCACGATTTCCACCGGAACGTCTGAATCGAGGTGCTCGATAGCTTCACGAACAGTGGCAAAGCGCAGGGACGGCTCCACGCTCACCATACGGTCGACCACCGTGCCAACGTAGTCGAGACAGCTTGGGCAAACCTCGCTGATCAGGGGCAGGCCGGCGCCCGGGTCCTTTGCAAGCGTGTCGTGCGTCAACTCGGCAAAACGCCTGGGCCCCACGAGCAGCTCGTAGGCCAGCACCCCAAGGCGATACTGGTCTGCGGTTGTTGCATCCGAGTCGTGCAGTATCGACGCACCCGGCCGAAGCTCGGGCGGAACGTAGGCGTCATCGACATCGTGCTCTTCCCAGATCTCGCTCTCATCGTAGCTGCTAAGGCTAATGTAGAACGTGCGCCTGTCCGGCCGGTCAGGGTTTTCCACCATGATGTTGGACGGCTTGATGTTGAGACCCGAAACGCTGTGGCGGTGTGCGTGATGCACGGCCGAGCCAATTCGCCGCAACAGCCCGAGCACCAGCGAAAGCGGAAAGCCGTCATCGGTGTTACCAGCCAGCAGCTGGCGAAGCGACTTGCCGTTAATGTACTCGAGCATGTAGAACGGCGGGTCGCTGTCCAGCGACGCCACGTAAATGGGGATGATGTTGGTGTGGTTAGGCACCCGGGCCACCCGCGACACCGACGCACAAAACAGGTTGTACGCACCGGCCTTGCGCAGCACTTTTATTACGACGTGGCGATTGAGCGGCACATCCTTGGCAAGCAGAATTCGCGCCAGTGGTCCGTGGTTCAGCTTGCGGATCAGGTTGTACTTGGCCGGCAGGTTGCGCCGCAGGTTCTGGACCTCCTGCGGCTCGGTTGCGGCGGCTACGATCTGCGCGCGCAAATCCGCAGCGGAGCGAACCTCCCGGCCCGCGCGCGGGTTGAGGGGCGAGTGCCACCCGGGCACTGAAATCACTTCGTTAAGGTTCGGAATACCAAGCTGCCTGGCGGCGCGCTTCATCCGCAGTTTACCGATGGGCACAAAGACGACGGGAAGACGGTGCTTGCGGTGCCGCTTCATGATGAGACGGAGCTCTTTCTCCACCGCACTCGAGGCAAGGGACTGCTCGCTGACCAACAGGATGACGGCGCTCGATTCCTTAATGGCGGCACGAGCCTCGTCCGTCCACACGTCGGTTGGTTTCAGGCGGTTGAGGTCGACCCAGAAACTGGCCCGCTCAATGGCGCCGGGGTTTTCGTGCAGACGTAGTCGCTCAACCCAGTCGGCGTTCTCGTGGGAATAGCTAACGAAGATGCTCTTGGATTCTGTCACAGGCGCGCCCTGACAAGACGTCTCCTTCCCTGAAGTTTAGCACTTCGGCAACGGTGTACCCGGGCCGGCACCCACGGGCCGGCCCAGCCCCTCCAGCCCTCAGTGCTCGAAGTGCAGGGCGTCGATGACGCCGCGCGCGGGACCGCGCGTCAGCGCCGCCCGCGCCGATGGAACCACCCGCGCGACATGCATGACGGGAGCATCGGCATAGCGATCGGTTCAGTTTTTTTTCCCGAATTGAGGGCATTCGGCCCCGTTCGTCGCTAAAGTAAGAAGTAGTACCGTGAAAGCGCCTGCAATCCCGGCGCCGGAGAAGCGCGATGACCGATATCAACGACGTCGAACAAACCCTCTGGGAACAACGACGACTGTCTCCTACCACGGTAGTCGTCCGCGCCGTGCTGGCGCTGGTCGCAGCCTTCGTGACCATCCTGCTGACTCAGAAGGCAGTCAACAATTTCTCGGGTCCGGACCGGTACCTCATCGTCATGGCTGGTGATTTCGACGATGGGGAGTCGAGCGCGTCGTTCCAGCTGCGGGACCGCCTCAACAAATACTGCAGTGCAGAGGATTCTGATGGCCGCCTGGTACTGGCCGATTCCAATGGTGTCCCCCTGGCCCTCGACGGCCGTTCCATTGAGTTTTTCGAGCAGAACCACATTGCGGGAAATGCTGCGCTCACGGCAGAGGCGGTGGCCGCTCGCGACGATACGCTGATGGTAGTTGGCCACTTCAGCAGCACGGCGAGTTCGAAGTCGCTGCCGGTGTACCTGTCCCAGTCGCCTGCCGTTCCGGTGATGCTCACGGTAGAGACCAACCCGAAGCTCACCGATTTTGCCGGTGCCGCCGATCAACCCGTCGTGAGACTGTGGCCAACCGACAAGGTGCAGGCCGAGTCAGCGGCGGATTTCGCCGTGGAAAACCACGAGAAGTTCTGGGTTGTCCGGGACGACAGCACGAACCCGGTTTACTCCGGCTACCTCGCAGATGAATTCACGCGAAAGATTCTCACGACCGGCAGGCGGGTCGTCCTGCGCTCGGAGATTCGCACACTGCCGGCACCGCAACTGCTTCGCGGCTACGACGTTGACGCCGTGTTTTTCCCCGGTGGCTGGGAAGACTCGCTCATGCTTATCCAGACGGTCCGTGACGCCTGGGGCGCCGACGGGCCGAGTATCTTTCTGACAGACGCCGCCGCAGACGAAAAGCATAGCCTTGCCACCTACGGCGGGGTCGACGTGGACGGCATTTTCATCACGCATCCCGCCGAGCCCGACGTGTACATGGCCAAGCAGGTCCAGGTGGGCCTGGGCGAAACCGCCTGCGAACAAATTCGCACGCTGGTCGGAAGGGCCACCAAAAGCGTGCATGAATACAAGCCACCGTTGCTGCGCGTCTTTCATCATCACAGCCTCACCTACGCGCGACAGGCCGTGGTGGAGGCCGCGAAGCACACGCCGGCGGTTAAAGACGAGTTTTTCGTATGGAACGCCTCGGAGAGCAACGGCGCCATCGTATTCAACGACCCTGTCAGTGCTGACGAGGCGCCGCACGCCACGGCCAGCCTGCCCCAGGCCACGGACGGAACAACACCATGAGCATATTCATGTCATACCGGCGCGCCGACAGCGCGGACGTCAGCGGAAGAATTCGTGACCACCTTGTCAACGAGTTTGGCCAGGACGCGGTATTCAAGGACGTCATCGACATCGATGCCGGCGTTGATTTCCGCGAGAAGATTCGCGCCGCGCTCAAGGAGTCCGACGTGTTTCTCCTGGTGATTGGCAAGCACTGGCTAGGCATGAAGGACAGTAGCGGCAACCGTCGCATCGACAATCCGGCGGATGTCGTGCGCCTGGAAATCGAGTGGGCCAGGGAATTCAAGGTTCCGATCATTCCGCTGCTGGTCACCGGCGCGACCATGCCGGACAGCAGGGAACTGCCGGAATCACTGAAGCGAATTGCCGATCTGAACGCGCACACCGTCAGGCCGGATCCTGATTTCCAGCAGGACATGCTCAGCCTCAGCAAAGGCATCAAACACCACATGGACTGGGTGGTTCGCCATCGCATGCGCTACGTGGTGCGCGCCAGGAGAATCGTGCGGGGCATCGCGAAGGTTCTGCCGAACCGTGTAGTGCTGCAACGTGCCGCCTACATGTTGCTGGGCTGCCTGCTGGTAGGCGCCGCCGGCGGTTGGATCCTCGACGAACTCAACGACTACGACGACGACTTTCTGATTCTTGGCGGCATCCTTGGCCTGCTGTTCTACCTGTACTACTCGCTGTTCGAACGGTGGACGCGGTACGGCGCGAGCGGCTTCATGGCACGCCACGCGAAGACGCAGAAGGAGTAGGTGCACCGCCGTTAAGCGTCATGCCGTTCGCAGCCTGGGCTGGCGGGCCCGGTAGGCCTGCCGAATGATGTCGGCAACGGCGTCGAGAACCGGAGAATTCCCCGTTGCCGCAGTGTAGAGATTGATCGACACCGGGTTGAGTTCGGGCAACGCACCCGCCGGAAGCTTCTGCAGATTGTGTACGTCGCTCAGGCCCAGTGCGGGCGTTACCGCAAGGTCTGCCGACACGATCGCGCTTGCCGTTGTCTCGGAGTCGGTGTCACCGGCTATGGTCCAGGGAACGTCCGCCTTGTCGAGGCTTTTCAGCACGTCTGCCTTCTGCGCGCAGTTGCGGCACATGATGACCGGCAGCGGCCTGCACAGGTGGGCCTTGCCGCCAACGGCGCCGTACCACTCGTTTGGCACGGTCACCAGCGACTCGCCGCCTTTGCCGGGTCGCTTCTCCGTGGTGATGATCACGTCTACCTCGCCGCCTCGTAGCTGCTCGCGCAGCACGTTGGTCAGGCACGTGGAGAGCTTCACCTGTACGCGGGGATACTCCTCGCGGCACCGCTGCAGAATTCTCGGAATGTAGGGATACACGATGTCCTCGGCGACGCCGAGACGAAGCTCGCCTTCGTATTCCTCGTTGGTCAGCCGCGACCAGGTTTCGTCGTTGAGCGCGATAAGCCGTCGCGCGTAGCCCACGAGCTGCTCCCCGGTCTGGGTGAGCTTTACCCCTCGCCCTTCCCTGTGCAGCAGCTCCGTGCCGAACGCCTCTTCAAGACGCTTGATCTGCATGCTGACCGCGGACTGCGTGAGACTGACCTGCGCGGCGGCGCGAGTTACGCCCTCCGTGTCCGCAACGGCCACGAGACTGCGCAGCGCGCCAACATCCAGGTTGCGTGTCATATCAGCTCTCCTGATGAAAGGAATCAAAAAGATTCGTTATACGCAGCGGAAACTGCCTCCTATGATACATCAGGCATCGAGAACGAATGCCGTATTTCTATCAATTTTGTTGATGAGACGTATCATGAAAACGAATAGCATCTGTTGCACAAACCTGGCCGGCCCGATCGCGCTGGCAATCGTATTGATCATGCTGCTTGCGGGTTGCGCGGGCCGACCCGTTGCGCCGGCTCCCGCCGGTCACGACGGTGAGCAGGTCGACCTGGTGGTGACGTCAGTGCACGCCGGCACGCCGCAGTGCGGCGCCGGCAAGGTCTGGTTCTGCGAGCGGCACCGTGGAGCGGGTGACAACTGCGGCTGCGCCGGCACGCGGGTGTTTTCGCCGGTGCCGGGCACCAGCCCCTGGCAACGCTTCTAAGCTGCCAGCAAGCGGGTCAGCGGGGAACAACGTCGCCGGCGCGGGCCTTGTCGCGCGTAACGCCGCCGGGCACCGCGAGCGGTGGCGTGTCGCTCGCGGCCGGGTGCTGCGCATACCAGGTCATCATCGCGCGCTGCGGGTAGCGGCGGACGATCTCACCGGTCGCGCGGTTGACCCAGATTGCATCGAAAGTGCCCCTGGTGGTCATCAGTCCACGCCACATTACGGCGCCATCATCAAATAGCGCGCGGTCAATGTTCACGTAGCCCTGCTGGGCGATGTGTTCTGGCAACTGCGCAGCAACGTGATCCCCGCCGACGATCGTCAGGAACTCCGGCGAGATGGTGTGCTCCACCGACAACGCCTTCCCATCGCGCTCGGCGCTGAAGCCCCAGCCGATCTGAATCGGCTGTCCCGCGCGAATCGCCGCCAGCAGCGCATCCTTCGACCCCTCCAGCGCCTCGCCGTCAATGCCGTTGCGATAAACGGCGACCCATTGCGGCCGTGGCGGCAACGCACCGCACCAGGTGATTCTGACCGACAGGTCATCCGGAAAGGGCGAGCCATCACTGAACGCGCCCTGCAGGCTACCGTCGGTACCGAGCATGCCCCGCCACTCGGTAAACGCATCGGCAAACTCGATGCGTCCGCCACCGCGCGGTCTCTGTCGCTGGACGGCGCTGACCTGGGCAAAGGCCTCACCCTGCGCCACTGACAGGAAAGCGGCGGCGCTCCAGTGTGAAACGTTGGCCTCGCCGTCACCGTCAAAGTCGAGCTCCCAGCCGATTCTCACGGGTTCTCCACGCTGGATCGCCTCGACAAGCACGGCCTTCGCTCCCGCTGCCGGTTTGCCGTCGTAGCCGGTTGCAAACAGCAGGTTGGCGCACTGCTGGCTGGCGTGAACCGGGAGAGTCACGAGGTACGCAGACAGCAGGAACACAAGACAAAACCGCAACTGCATCGCCATTACTTGCACCTCAGGGTGGACTACAGAGCCAGATCGCTCGCCATTATCCTACCGGCTTCCGGATGCCGCGGAACCCCACGGCCACGCATACCATCGTGCCGATGGGAAACAGCCAGGGCCACGCGAGCAGCGGCCCCGAGAACGCCGTGCCAAACAGGGGATTGAAGAGCTCAGGCTTATTGATACCAAGCACCACGAGAATACTTAAGGCTACGGCCCAGCCCACGCCCTGCACGCGGTACCGGCGCGCAAGAATGCTCAGCAGAAAGAGGCCAAGCATCGGGCCCCAGGTGTAGGTTGTCATTGAGAACGCCAGCGTAACGAGATCGAGCTTGCTCGCCGAAAACTGCCAGGCCATTACGGCCAGCACCACACCCCAGAAGATCACAAACAGACGCGACACTTTCAGCAGGTGCGACTCGCCCGCCCTGGGCGCAAGGTACGGCTGGTAGAACATCGTCAGTGAAATCTGCGAGAGCGCCGCGAGGATTGAATCCAGGCTCGAGATGGCGGCGCTCAGAATGCCGGCGATGAGCAGACCTTTAAGCCCTGCGGGAATCTCCGAGATGATGAATACTGGAAAGACGCGATCGCCGCGTTCCTCGACCAGGCTCGCCAGTGCTTCCGGCATCGGGTTGAGCTGGTAGAAGACGTACAGCCCGACGCCGACGGTCAGCATCAGCGCGGGTACCAGCTCGCCGACCGTGCTCCAGAGCACCGCTTTCTGCGCCTCATGCTGGTTTCGGCAACACAACAGGCGCTGCGCGAACAGGTGGTCGGTGCCGTAAACGGCAACGTTCTGGAACGGCATGGCAAGGAGCGCCGCCCAGAAGGTGAAGGCCACCCGCGGGTCCGTCGAAAAATCGAAGGTGGCGAATTTGCCACCCTCGCTGCCGACCGACACGAGCGTTGCCCAGCCGCCCGGTAAGGCGTCGGTGACGAAGACGAGCGCCGCGATGCCGCCGGCGATGAGAATGAAAAACTGGATGAAGTCGGTCCAGATAACGGCGGCGATGCCGCCCATCCACGTCCACAGAATGGAGAACGCGGCAATGAGCACGATGCTCTCTGTCAGGTTCCAGCCCGTTACGAGCTCAAGCACGAGCGCGGTGGCGTACACGCGCACGCCCTGCCCCAGGACACCACCCAGCAGGAACATTCCGGCCGTAATGCGGCCAACGACGGGACCGAGCCGATCCGCCATGTAGTCGTAAGGGCTGTAGAACTCCTTCTCGTAGTACAGCGGCACGAGCAGACGGGCGACAATAATGCGCGCAATGACTCCGCCGATGGCGAGCTGCAGGTAAGCGTAGTTGCCACCCTCGGCATAGACCACGGCCGGCACGCCGATGAACGTGATGGCGCTGATCGTGGTGGCAATGGTCGACGCGGTCACCGCGTACCACGGCAGCTGGCGCCCGCCGAGAAAAAAGTCTCGCGTCGTGTGTTGCTGGCCCTTTAAGCGATGGCCGACCAGCGTCGTGCCGACGATGTAGCCGGCAACAATCAGCCAGTCCCAGGCGCTAAACGACACCCGGACCGCTCAGGGAGGAATGGACGTTTTCCGCGCCATTCACGCGGAGCTTTCTGCCAGCGCCGTCACCCGGGTAAACGCGCCCGTTAGCACCGGGAAACGCATAGCCGTTAATGAGCACGCGCCGGTACGCCGGCGAGGTATTCGCAAAGCTCGCGTGTGCTGTGTAGGGACCGAAAAACAGGGTATCGCCGGGCTTTGCGATGATCGTCACGACGTCCTCTTCGTGGAACTGTGGCGGCTGCCTGGACGGGGTGGCCGGCTTGTCGTAGTCGTGCTCGCCAAAGTCGACGCGACCCCACCGCCCGCTGCCGCTTACGAAATGCAGCGGTCCGCTGTCGGTCGTCATCTCGTCAATCGCGATCAGCGTCTGTACGTAGCTGCCCGTGCCGTTCACGTCCCGCCACGTGTCGCCGCCCTTATCCCTGTGCTGGATGTCCTGGTGCCAGTCGAACGTGACGCCATCATTGGGTCGCTTGAAGTGCGCCTGGCAAAGCAGCTGCTCCATGTCGCGGCTGCCAAGCAGCTGGGCCGAGGGAACGGTAAGGCGAGAATCACCGCCGATGCCGAGCAGGTAGGACTGCGCCGCGCCCGCCCACACGACCCGCTTGATAACCTGCTCGCCGTCTTTCTCACCGAGCACAAACCAGGATCCCTGGCAGAGGCCGGTTTCCGGCAAGGACTTCGCCATTGCTTCCAGTGCGTCGAAGCAGCCGCGCATGCGCTCGACTTCCTCACCGGTAAACAATGCCTCGCGTAGTATCCAGCCCCGGTCAAAAAAATCCCTGATCTCGTCGTCGGTCAGCATCCCTGGCAACTTTTTTTACTCTTGATGTGGAGCTGCATTCTGACACTGTGGCAGCAGGCCATAAAGCAGGCTTACCTGTTAACGCGCTTCATCGCCACGGCCGGAAAGCGCTGGCCCTGCACGGCGTCCCGCGGCATGGCGCGCTCAATGGCCTGCAGCTCCTCAGCGTTTAAGGTGACATCGGCAGCGCGCACGTTGTCTTCCAGGTACTGGCGGCGCTTGGTGCCCGGAATGGGAACGATGTCCTCACCCCGCCCGAGCACCCAGGCGAGCGCGAGCTGCGCGACCGTGATGCCGCGACCGCTGGCAATGGCATTGAGGGCGTCGACCATTTCGGCGTTGCGCGCCAGGTTGTCGCCCTGGTACCGGGGAAAGTGTCGCCGATAGTCATTTTCCGCGAGGTCTTTCTCGGCGTGAATGCCGCCACCAAGGATGCCGCGACCGAGCGGGCTGTAAGCAACAAAACCGATACCGAGCTCGCGCAGCAGCGGCAGGACGCCGTCCTCCGGATCCCGGGTCCACAGCGAGTACTCCGACTGCAGCGCCGTTACCGGATGCACCGCGTGCGCGCGGCGAATCGTGTCGGGGTTCGCCTCACTCAGGCCAACAAAGCGAACCTTGCCCTCCTCGACCAGTCGCGCCAGCGCGCCCATGGTGTCTTCGATGGGGACGTTCGGATCGACGCGATGCAGGTAGTACAGATCGATGACGTCGACGCCGAGGCGCGAAAGCGACCCTTCACACGCCTGCCGTGCGTACTCCGGCGTGCCGTTCACGCCCTGGAACTTTCCGTCCGGTCCGCGAAGAATGCCGAACTTGGTTGCAAGCAACGCATCGTCGCGGCGCCCGGCGATGGCCTCACCAATGAGGCGTTCGTTGTCGTTGCCGCCGTAAACGTCCGACGTGTCCAGCATCGAAATGCCAAGATCGAGGGCGCGATGAATCGTACGGATGGACTCTGTGCGATCGGCTGGCCCGTAAACGTCGGACATGCCCATGCAGCCAAGTCCCAGTGCAGAGGACTTGAGCCCCTGGCTACCCAGCTTGCGGTGATTCATCCAGAGTTCCTCGCGTCAAAGGGCATCGATTTTGTCTATCAGGCTCTGGCGGAGCTTTCTTTGGTCAACGAGAAGTTTTCCGAGATCCACACTCAGCAGGTAGGTTGTCTCGTCCTCGCCGTTGAAGTCGCGTCTTGTCACGCCGAGTGACCAGTTCTTCGGCAGGTGCACCATCAGCCCATAACCGGGGTCGCCGCTACCGGTCCACGACGCAATCGCGGAAACGCCAAAGGGTCGAACCATCTGAGCCCCGTCATCTCCGCCCCAGCGCCAGCGATAGAAACCGCCGAGTTCAAGCACGAGCGCCTCTTCCAGGTCGCCGCCGCCCGCATCCTGGTACTCGAGAGCCACGCTCGGATGGAGAAACGCGATCTGATGCTGTGGCGGTTCGACAAAGCCGCGTTGTGAAAACTGCTTGCGGTTTACAAGGTTGTTGAACGCGAGCTCCCACGGGAACAGCCCACGGCCGCCCGAATTGAACGCCGTCCAGCGGCCGTTCAGCTGCTGCAGGTAGTCAACGGTTTCTTTGCGGTTCTCCTCCAGCAGTTCCAGCAGCAGGCGGCGTTGCAGCACCGCATGCGTGTAGACGCAGGCCGAGGTCTTGAACAGCGCCTCGCACTCGCCGACCGAATCCGGGCACTGCTGCTCGAGAACCTGCTCGAAGTCGATCTCGTCATCCGGTCGGTTGGGGAACAGTACAAAGTTCGCGGGCGCCCAGACAGCCGTCGGTAAAGTCAGGACGTCGGCTCGCGCCAGAAGCTGCTGCCACTCAACGAGGTGCCGCTGAAGTATGGCAACGCCCGGACTGCCGGCTGGTAGCGCCAACGCGCTTGCCCTAAGCGTGTCCATGAATTCGCCTGCCTCTTCCACCTTCTTCGCAGACGGCTCCGCTGCCTCCCAGGCGGTCAGCGCCTTGCAAAAATCCGAGTCGCAGCCCTGCCCACCCATGGACGCCTGCCCGAGAAGGTCGTCAAAGGCACCAATCGAATCACTGCCGGGATCGACCTGGTCGAAGTCAGGGCAGACCGACGCGGCCTCCGCGCGCGCCGCGCCAGCAAGGAGCAGCACTGCAAGAACACACAAGAAGCTTCGATTCATAGCGCTGCCCTCCTACTGGCCGACAATTGCGGAGAACTTGTCCCAGATGGCCCGGTATTGCGTCCATGCCGTTGTAATACCCGGCGCCATGTCTTCAAGGCGTTGCTTGATGTCGATCGCATCGCTTTGAGCCAGGTTGCCGAACTTCGGAAACGCCGCCAGCGCGTCGTGCTCCTCATCGCTGGTCACCGCACTTCGGAAGGTCAGCTCCCTGAAGAGCGGAATGTGTACGGCGGGGTGCTCAAGGTAGTGCGGAAGATCGTGAATGTTGGCCTGGTGGATATGATCCACCTCGACGTAGTGATACAGCCCGCGTTCTTCCGCGTCTGCATCCGGCCAATCCAGCGGCCTGAACATCTTTGGAATACAGAACGGGTCGAGAACGTGCCGGCAGGTCAGGTAGTTGAGGCAACCGCGGCCGGCTTCTCCTGCGCCACCCGGCTTGACCGTGCTGTCGTACGCCTTCGGGTTCGTCTGCAGCACGCGGCTGACGTTTGCCACCATCGCGATGAGCAGCGCCTGCTCGTGCCTCGGTTCGAAACCGGTTGGCGTGCCGTCCTCCTTCTTGCCGGTCCACAGCATGTCCAGCGCATCGTGAGCAACCGCGCAGCCCAGCGAGTGAGCAATGACAGACCATCGGCTCGTAGCCGGTAGCGCCGTTATTTCCTCCGCGATCCTGGCGGCGACCTTGGTTTTCACCTCATGCCGGACGCTCGCAAAAAACCGGTACAGAAGAACGTCTGCTGCATGGGTCCAGATGAAGTTGTCTTCCAACTCGCCGGCGTTGCGCAACCAGCCGATCAGGCTGCTTACAAGATCGGCGCCCATTGCGTCGGAAATCGGGCCGAGCGCCTCGGCATCTTCCTGCCAGTCCGACACCAGGCGGCGAAAAACGTCGTCATACTCGATGGCAACAAGCTCGAACCTGTCGTCGAAGCCACGACGGCTGAGGCGACCATAGCGGCCGTAGAGCTCTCGCAATTTCGCGTCGGCCTCTGCCTGCCACCCTTCCGGGTGATGCCCCATGCCGTGAAGGAGAAAGATCTTGTCAGTCATTGCACGCTGCGCAACCGGCCCCGTTGCCGCCCCCGCTCGTCAGGTTACCGCCAACTCGGCGCCCCTGCATCGGCAAGCGCCTTCTCCAACGCCGCCAGTTCACCGGCCAACAGGGCATTCAGGTCCGCGTTGACCGCCGCGAACTCGCTGCGCGCGAGCTCGAGGTCGCGCCGCTGCGTGTCCGTGGGCGGCTGCGTCGTGTTCCAGCCCGCGGCAACGCCAAACGCGCGCCGGGTGATTGACGGTGGAGTGGACTCGTCGAGCCTTGCGCGCACCGGGTCACCGGACAGGCGGGCCTGCAACTTCTGCAGCGACGTACCGAACTCGTCCAGGCGAACAAAGAGCGCCGGTTCCACGCCCGGCGTGCGTACCGCTGCGGCCTGCATGCGCGTGAGCGCAGTGGTCGCGCGCGACAGCTCCTGGCTGGCGCCCGCAAGGCGTCGCGCAAGCTCCGCGGTTTCCAGCTGGAACGCCGCCACGGCCGCGTAGTCGACGCCGTTGGCCGCATCGCGCACCGGCTTCACAACGAACGACTGCGCGTTGCCCAGGGCCTGCGCAGTTCCTTTGCTTACCGCATAAAGCTGGGCCGAGTAAGTGCCCGGCGCGGCCAACGGTCCGATGGGATCGGTAACCCACGGCGGCTTGAACTCAGGTTGCTCGAGATTCACGGCATTGGGCGCGGGCAGGCGCAGGTCCCACGTCGTGCGGTGCGACCCTTTCGCGTTCGCCGCCTGCAGCCAACGCACCGGCCTGCCCTGCGAATCGCTTACGAGCAGCAGCACGCGCGGGCTCGCCTCATAGGACTCCTCGGTCAGCTCATCCCAGCCCGGAAACGGGATGTCTTCGCCGTCCTTGCGAAGCGCCTTCTCGTTCTCGGTGCGTACGTCTTTGAGCGTCTGGTACTGCTCCGGCAGGTAGTACGTGATCATTGCACCGAAGGCCGGGTTGGGCGTACGGAAGCTGTCACTGCCAAACGTTGGCATGCCGACGGCCTGTCCAGGCACTGACGGGATGTACCACCACGCGTCCCGCACCGGGAACACCGTTGCAGTTTCTCCGGGGCTGTCTTCGCCAAGAGCGCGCAGCGCGGAGTAGTCGTCGAGCACGTAGACGCCGCGCCCGAAGGTTGCACCGACCAGGTCGCCGTCCCGGCGCTGCAGCTTGATATCGCGGAACGGGATGCGCGGCGCGCCGCCGATCTTGTGCCAGTGCTCGCCGCTGTCGACCGTGAAGTACACCCCATCCTCGGCCCCGAGGAACAGCAGGTTTTCGTTCTCGTGATCCTGCTGGATGCTCCACGCGATTACGCCTTCCGGCAGGTCACCGGAAATCGATTCCCAACCCTCGCCGCGATCGTCGCTGACGTACACATACGGCGAGTAATCGCCGAACTTGTGCGCATCGACAACCGCGTACACGGTGTCGGCATCGTGCACGGAGGCCTCCATGTCATTCACAAACACCGTGTCGTCCACGCCCGGCAGATCGTCAGCCTGGCTCCAGCTCTTGCCGCCGTCTGCAGTCGCGTGGATCCGGCCGTCGTCGGTACCCACATAGATAACGCCCTCCGCGACCGGCGACTCGGTGATAGCGGTGAGCGTTGCGAACTTGGACATTGCGCCGTTGTCGTGAAGGGCATCGACGCTCCAGGTCCGGCCAATGAACGGCAGCTCGTAGCGGTTCTCATCACCAGTGAGATCCTCACTCACCGCCTGCCATGAGTTGCCGCGATCATCACTTCGCCACAGCCGCTGGGAGCCGACGTACACGCGCGCCGGATCATGCGGGCTGATCAGGATCGGAGTAT
>JBCAXP010000033.1:0-20458 GCA_038533995.1 Pseudomonadota bacterium | reverse complement strand
CGATGCAGACGCTGGATGAAGCGGGCATCGTGGCGTCACGGCCGTCCTCGCCAAAGTCCCGTGAGTGGTTGTTGGCAAGGCTGAGCACGTCAAAGCCGGCGTCGGCCAGGTGCTGCACGTAGCGAGACGGCGTTCGAAACAGGTAGCACAGCGACGGGTCCTTGCACACCTTGAACGGTTCGCCGCCATCGAGAAGCACGCCTTCCAGGTTGCCGAACGCAACGTCCGCTGCGCGCAGGCGTTCGGCGGCGCCGGTCAGTATGGAGGCATCGTTGGCGGGCAGGCGGTCGGTCGGGAAGTCGGTTCCGAGCATGATGTCGCCAACGGCTGCGATTGTGAGACGCTCTGGCAAGATGCGCGGCGGCGGCTCCGGTGGTGGCGGCGGTGGCTCCGGTTCTGCGGCGGGCGCCGGAACGGGCGGCTCCGGTGCCGGCGGTGGTGCTTCCGGTGTCGAGGCGCAGCCTGCCGCCAATACAATAAAAAGCGGCAGTATCCGCCTCATCAGTCGCCGACCCGGATTACGAGGTAGTCGATGTCGGCGGCCGCCAGCTGCTCGCGGGTATCGTTGAGTTCCGTGAGTTCGGTAATCGGGCCGATGCGAACGCGGTGCCACACCTCGTCATTGTCGATGGTGACTTTCTGGACTTTCGACGTCAGGCCCTGCAGTGCAAGGTTTGCCTTGCGCCGCTCGGCGTCGGCGAAGCGCTGGAACGAGCCGGCCTGCAGCACGTAGGCGCCAGGCGCGGCGACCGGCTTCGGCTTGCTGCGGCTCTGGGGCACGGCTTCTTCGCGTTCCGGTATCACCACTTCGAAGGTCGGCAGCATGTCGTAGAAGGCAAAGCGCGACTCTTCCTCTTCCACCGGCGCCTCGTCGGTGGCCTGCTCGGCAATGGCGGAAGCGGGCTGCGCGTTGGGCGCTGCCACCGGAATACTGCCCGGCAGTGTCGCCCGGTCGTACACATACACGCCGGCTGCTACGGCGAGGCCAATCGCCAGGCCACCGAGCATCCAGAGCCAGCCAGGTGCCTGCTGCTTTTTCTTAGCTCTCCGGCCGCCCCGGTGTTTGTAGTCGCGTGGCACGTTTTCGCTGGTTACATGGATTGCGGCGCGGATACGCCGAGCAGCGTCAGCCCGTTGGCGATAACCTGGCGGGTGGCGGCCACGAGTACGAGGCGCGCGTCGCGCATCCCGGCGTCATTCACCAGCACCTTGCAGGCGTTGTAGAAGCCGTGGAAATCGCGCGCAAGGTCGTGCAGGTAGTTGGCAACTACCTGCGGTGCGCGCTTGTCGGCGCCGCGCGCCACCACTTCAGGGAAGCGCCCAAGGGTCGCGATGAGCGCACGTTCATGATCGGTCGTCAGCTTGTCGACATGCGCGCGCGCGCCGGCTTCGTTCCAGCTGAGGCCCTGCTCTTCGAGCTGGCGAAAGATGCTGCACATCCGTGCGTGTGCGTACTGCACGTAGTGCACCGGGTTGTCGTCCGACTGATTGCGCGCCAGCTCAAGGTCAAAGTCCAGGTGCTGGTCGTGCGAACGCATGATGTAGAAGAAGCGGGCGACGTCGTTGCCCACGTCGCCTCTGAGCTCGCGCAGCGTGACGAACTTGCCGCCGCGCGTTCCCATGGAAACCTTTTGCTGGCCCTCGTACAGCGCGACGAACTGCAGCAATTGCACATCGAGGCTGTCAGCCGGCTCACCCATGGCTGCAAGGCCGGCACGCACCCGGGCGACATAGCCGTGGTGATCGGCGCCGAGCACGTCGAGCAAAATGTCGAAGCCGCGTTCACGCTTGTTGAGGTGATAGGCGATGTCCGAGGCGATGTACGTGGTCTGACCGTTGTCGCGGACCACAACCCGGTCCTTGTCGTCGCCGTAGCGCGTCGCCCTGAACCAGGTCGCGCCGTCTTTCTCGTACAGCTCGTCGTTGTCTTTCAGCCGGTCAAGCGCACGCTGCACCAGTGCCTCGTCGGCGAGCCGCTGTTCCGAGAACCACTCGTCAAACTCAACACCGAACTCGCTGAGATCGTCGCGGATGTCATCCAGCATGGTGTCGAGCGCTAGGCTGAACGCCCGGCGGTAGCCGTCGGCGCCCAGCAGGGTGCGCGCGCGGTTGATCACCGCGTCGATGTGCGCTTCCTTGTCACCGTCCTCGCCGGCCGCGGCGCTGGCGGCCTCACCTTCTCCCAGCGTGTCCTTCGGCAGGTCGCTCATGACCGCCGCTGCCGGGTGGTGGAGCTCGGTGCCGCACGCATCGTGCAGGGCTTTTGCCATGTCGATGACGTAGCTGCCCCGGTAACCGTTGCTCGGGAAGCGCAGCGTCTCGCCGCACAGTTCCAGGTAGCGCAGCCAGGTGCTCGCCGCGAGAATGTCCATCTGGCGGCCGGCATCGTTCACGTAGTATTCCCGGCTCACATCGTGTCCGGTGGCTTCGAGCAGCGCGGCGATGCAGTCACCGTAGGCCGCGCCCCTGCCGTGGCCAACGTGCAGCGGCCCGGTCGGGTTGGCCGACACGAATTCCACCAGTACGCGCGTGCCCTTGCCGCCGTCGCTCTTGCCGTAGTTCTCGCCGGCGTCCAGCACGTCCAGCAGGGTGCGCTCGGTGGCGTCGCTGGTCATGAAGAAATTGATGAAACCGGGACCTGCAATTTCGGTCCGTTCAACGAGCGGCGAGGCCGGCAGAGCTTCCACCAGCATGCTCGCGAACTCGCGCGGCGGTTTGCCCACGCGCTTGGCGAGCACGAGCGCAATGTTGGAGGCGAAATCGCCATGGCTCGAGTCGCGGGTGCGTTCGACGGCAGGCGTTACGTCGCGTGCTTCCGGCGGTACGGTATCGCCCAGCGAGGCGAGCGCCTCGCGAATCAGTTCGCAGATCTGGTCTTTCACGGTGCTGTTGCGGAGTTAAGGAGCTACTCGGGCAGCGCAGTGTAACGCACTGGCTACTGCAAGTCCTGCGGATCGACGTCCAGCGACCAGCGCACCTTGCGCGCGCCGGCAAGGTCCGGCAGCAGCGGCGCCCACCGGTCGAGAAAGCGATGCAGGGCGCTGCGCGTCGGTGACTGCACCAGCAACTGGGCGCGGTAGCGGCCGGCGCGCCGCTGCATGACGGAGCTGGCTGGTCCCAGCAACTCAACGCCGTCAGCCGCCAGCGGCTCGCCCGCCCGGAGCGCCGCTCCCAGGTAGGCAAACGGTGCATCGTTATCCATGGCGTTGGCGCGCAGTAGCGCGAGGCTGGTGTAGGGCGGCCAGTGCGACGCGCGGCGCTCGTCCAGTGCCTCGCCGGCGAAGCCGGTGTAGCCATCCTCCAGCAGGCGGGTCAGCAGCGGGTGTTCAGGGCAGGAGGTCTGAATCAGTACCTCACCGGCGCGCTCGGCCCTTCCGGCGCGACCGGAAACCTGCACGATCATCTGCGCCAGCCGTTCGTTGGCGCGAAAGTCGGTGCCGAAAAGGCCCTGGTCGGCATTGAGCACGCCGACGAGCGTCACGCCCGGAAAGTGATGGCCCTTTGTCAGCATCTGGGTGCCGACGAGAATGCACGGGTCGCCACTGCGCACTCGGCTCAGCAGGCGATCAAGTTCGCCCCGTTGCCGGGTGCTGTCGCGGTCGATGCGGATGACAGGCACCTCGGGGAAACGGTCGGCAAGGTGCTCCTCGATGCGCTCGGTGCCCTGGCCCACCGGAATCAGCGGATTGCTGCAATCCGGGCAGGTGTTTTCCGGCGGCCGCTCGCTGCTGCAGTGATGGCAGCGCAGCAGGTCGCGCTGACGGTGGTACGTCATGCGTGCATCGCAGCGCATGCACTGGGCAGACCAGCCGCATTCCGTACAAAACCATGCCGGTGCAAAACCGCGGCGATTCAGAAATAGCAGCACCTGCCCGCCCGCGGTGAGGTGGCGCTGCATGGCGCGCAGCAGGTTGCCGCTGATGCCGCTTTCGCCCGGCTCCCCGCGGGTGTCCACGAGGCGCACCGACGGTGGCTTGGCTGCTCCCGGCCGCTGCGGCAGTGGCAGCAGGCGATAGCGCTCGCGCCGGGCGTTCTCCAGGCTCTCGAGTGACGGCGTCGCCGAACCGAGCACAACCGGAATGCCGAGCTTGCGGGCGCGCACAACGGCAAGGTCGCGCGCCGAGTAGCGAAAGCCCTCGTGCTGCTTGAAGGACGCATCGTGCTCTTCGTCGACAACGATGATGCCGGGGTTTTTCAGGGCCGCGAACACCGCCGAGCGTGTGCCGACGACCACCGGACACTCACCGCTTCGCGCCTGCCGCCAGGCGCTGAGGCGCTTGCCCGCGGCGAGGCCTGAGTGCAGCACGGCGAGCGGCACACCAAGGCGGTTTGAGAAACGCCGGATCGTCTGCGGTGTGAGCCCAATTTCCGGCACCAAAACCAGCGCCTGTTCGCCGCGCGCGATCACCGACTCGATGGCGTGCAGGTACACCTCGGTCTTGCCGCTGCCGGTTATGCCGTGCAGCAGCAGGCTCTCGAACCGGCCCGCGGCGGCATCAATGGCCGTCACGGCGTCGCGCTGTGCCGCGTTGAGCTGGGGGCCTGGCGTGATGTCAGCCGGCGGTGCCACGCCAGCACTCAGCGACTGGCGCTTTTCTGCGAGGCCCTTGTCGAGTAGCGCCTTCGCCGCCGCTCGCCAGCTGCCTTCGTGGCGGCTGAGGACCTCGTCAGTGGCCCCGTCAGTGCGGCACAGTGTGGCCAGCACCGCAGCCTGTTTCGGCGCGCGCCTGGCCATCGCGGTGAGATTTGTGGCGCGCCCGGCCGGCGTTACGTGCCACGTTGTTACCGTGGCGAGCGCATCACCGCCCTTGCGCAGGCTGGCCGGCAGGGCCGCCGCCAGCACTTCACCCGGCGGATGGCGGTAGTAGCGCCACGCCCAGCGCAACAGTTCCAGCAGCTCGGCGTCCAGAACCGGCTGCGTATCCAGGATGCTCAGCGCGCGGCGCAGCTTGTTCGGCGGCAGCTCGCTTTGGTCGCTAACCTCGATAAGCACTCCCACTACCTTGCGCGGGCCAAAGGGCACGCGTACGCGCACGCCCGGCACGAGGCTGCCAGGGGGCGGCCCGGCCGGTGCGGCATAGTCGAAAAGGCGGGCCAGCGGCGTGTCGATTGCTACCCGCAGAATGGGACTTTTGCTCACCGTGGACTGAAAAACGCGGCGAAAAAGGCCAATCCCGGCCTGTGGATAACTTTGTGGATAGTGTGGGGTAATTGTGCGGCCGAAAACTGCACTTGATATGTATTTGGCAACATGTTAGGCCGCGGCCGGTAAAACTTAATTATAGGAATCAATGGTTTAGGGAAATATGGAGGTTTTATTGCAGCATAGCTTCGGCGGCCAGCGAAACCACCGCCTGAATGTGAATAAAATCACAAGTTTACGAATGTGTGTCTGATGGCCTGCCGAGCCTGTCAACCGCGGGTCGTGCGGGCCGTTAGAGCGATACATGAGGCTGTAGCAGGCTCGCGGACCTGGCACACGAGTAGAATAAATGACAAGGGCGGCAGACACGAATGCAATAACGCCGCTGGTGCCCGGATTGTGTCATGCCGGCGCTGCTGGTGCTTTGGTTCTTCGATCCGTACCGCGACCCGCGATTAAGCGAAAGGACCCGCCCGATCTCGAGACTGACCCCGGGCCCGTCGTGGCACCATCTGTGGGGGCAGGCGAGAGTCGAGACGACAGGGCAAGGGAGAGGAACGTAGCGCTGCAGAATTCCGTTGAGCTTGACCGGTTCCTCGCAGGCGTCGAGCGGCGCGCGTTTCGCATTGCGCTGTTTGGCCTGCGCAACCCGGACGACGCGCTCGACGTGGTGCAGGACGCCATGATGCAGCTGGCGAGGAAATACAGCGATAAACCGTCCGCGGAATGGACGCCGCTGTTTTACCGCATCCTGAACAATCGTATTCGCGATTTTCAGCGTCATGGCACGGTGCGGGCTCGCGTCCTGGCGCTGCTGCCCGGCGGGCGCGGTCCGTCCGGTGAGGACGGCGCCGACGTCTCTCAGTATGCCGAGGACTTGGGCAGCGCCGGTCCGCAGCGGCAATCAATGCTGGACGACTCCATGGCGGCACTGGAAGATGCGGTGGGTGCGCTGCCGCCGAGGCAACGCGAGGCGTTTCTTCTGCGCACGCTGGAGGGTCTGAACGTTCGCGATACGGCGGCCGCTATGAGCTGTAGCGAGGGCAGCGTTAAAACGCACTACTTCCGCGCGGTGGGCGCGCTGCGCGAGGCACTGGGTGAGCACTGGTCGGCAGAAGACTGACGGGTTAGCAATGAACGAGAAGCAACATAACACTGGCATGGGCATTGGCAACGGTACCGACGAACAGATGGTGCGCAAGATCGCCGCGATGTTCGAGCAAAGCGTCGAGGCAACGGAGCCTCAACACGCCGAGGCGCTCAAGCGCGCGCGACAGCGCGCCGTGTCCGAAGCCGGCGCGGCTGTCGGCCGTCGGTGGCTTCCGCTCGCCGCGGCGGCGGGCGTTACGGCACTTGCCGTCAGTGTTGCGCTTCTCATGCCGTCTGCGGATCGGCCATCCAACGGGCTGGTTGCGGATGCCGAGAACGGCGACATCGACATTCTGCTTGGCGAGGAGAGCCTCGAAATGATCGCCGAGCTTGAGTTTTACGACTGGCTGTCGGCCGAGGCCGATGCCGGATGAACGGCGCGCAACGACGCCGGTTTGCCGCCGTGATGGTGGTTGCCGGCGCCGTGCTGGGAAACGCCGCAGCGGGCGATGATGGTGATGGCAGCGACGATGCGGACCTGCTGGAGTTCATCGGCAGCTGGGAAGGCGACGACGACTGGCTCGAGGTGCTCGACGACGCAGGCAGCGAGCAACTGCGCGATGACGATGAGAAGGAAAACGACGCTGAAAGCGACGCGGAAAACAACTCTGGCGATGACAATGGTGCATACGGATGACGTCGCGGGCCGGTAAGAAAGGCCGGTTTGCCAGCACGCTGCTCGCAGCGGCCGCGCTGGTGTGCGCGTTGCTGGCCGCGGGTCCGTCGCTTGCTGCCGACACCGACTGGAGCTCACTCACCGCGGACGAGCAAAAGATGCTAAAGCGCTTTTCCGGCGAGTGGGAATCGCTGCCTGATGAGCGCAAGGAGCGCCTCGTAACCGGTGTGCGCCGCTGGCAGGGCATGTCGCCGGAGCAGCGCGACAAGGCGCGCAACCGCTTTCAAAAATGGCAGTCACTTTCGCCCGAAGAACAAAGCACCATACGCCGGCGCTACCAGGAGTTTCGACGGCTGCCCGCCGAGGAGCGCAAGCGCATCACGCGTAACTACCAGTACTTCAAGTCGCTACCCGCAGAGGAGCGCCAGAGACTGCGCAACCGTTTCCAGCAGCTCACGCCGGAACAGCGCAAGCAATTCTTGCGCAACCGCGATCTGCAACAAATGCGCCGGCGGCAACAGACGGACGGGCAACGCAATCGGCCGGGTGCGCGCACTGACCGGCAACGTCAGCGCGGCACGTCGCGGCAATTTAACTAAATGGCCGTCAGGAACGCGCGCACCTGGTGTCGTCGTAAACTTCCCTGAAGCGCCTCGCGAAACCGGGGCGCACGCACGGTTGCTTTTTTAATACTTTTCTGGGATATAAATAGCCGCGAGAAGCGCTGCCGAACGCCACGGTTAGCGCGACCGGTGAAGCCATGCAGAATCTATCGCAACAAGTGCTGCGCACCGATGTCTCGGGCATGCCGCTCGAGTGGATCGACTACCGCGATGCCGTGCGGTTGTACCACACGGAGCAGGTCGCCTATGCCTGCGGCTCTGCGATCTACACGTTGCATGGTGGCATCTGCGCGCACACCGGTGAGCGCAGCACCATCGAAGTGAATTCAATCATTGCCACGCATGGCAACACGCACATCGCCGGAAAGCTCGACGGCTATGCGCCGCCGCTCAACAACCAGACGCTGTTTAACCGTGACGCGCATCTTTGCCTGTACTGCGGCAATCAGTTCCTGTCATCGCAGCTGTCGCGCGATCATGTGACGCCGCTGAGCCAGCGCGGCGAGGACGTGTGGACAAACGTCGTAACGGCGTGCCGGCGCTGCAACAACCACAAGGCCGGGCGTACCCCCGAACAGGCCGCCATGCAGCTTCTGGCCGTGCCGTTCACGCCCACCTACGCCGAGTACATTTACCTGAAGGGCCGGCGTGTTCTAGCCGACCAGATGGAATACCTGCTTGCGCACTTCCCGCGCAAAAGCCCGCTGCATGCGCGGCTGAAAGGGCGACTCGAGGATTGTCGAGCCGCCCCCGGGCAAAGCCCCTACCAGTAAGCCAGCCCACCGTCAGGCTGAGCCGGTTACCGGTACTGGCCGAAAACTACATTCCCGGCATCGACTCCGGCGTATAGTCGGCCGGCACCTGGAACATGCCCTTATCAAGCTCGCCGGTTTCGATGCGGGTTACCTGCGTCGTAACCCTGCCGTTTGCGTCGGTCATGCGCATCGGGAAGCCGCCGAGAGCCTGCAGGTCAGGCGTGTCGTCGTCGCTGAACCGGCCCGCCATGCTCTTCAAACGATTGAACATCGCAACCATGGTGTCGAAGTCCTTGTTGGCGATGCCCATGGCTTTGGCCGTGGCAATGCAGCCGACACCTTCCGGCATGCCGTTCTTCATGACTTCCATCGTGTGGCAAGCGACGTCGGCAACCGTGTCCTTGTCGCCGGTTTTCTTCACGCTGTAGGTCGACTTCGGTTTTTCTTCCATCGCCTTCATCTGCGGCATGCGCTCCATAATCATCTTGCGCTGCTCTTCCGGCATGTTCTTGAGCTGTTCCTGCATCTGCTTCATGGCGGCGTCAATTTGCCCCTGCATCTGGTCCATAGTCTTGTCGTCCATCGTCATGTACGATTTACGACTGTGGTTGATGACCGTGAGGTTGCCGGAATCTGCGGTAAACAGCACGGTGGTGTCGCCCCTGCCGTCAGCTTCCATGAGCATGTGGCCGTCGCGCACGGACAGCACCGAGTCGACGTCGCCATCAATGTCCGAGGACATGTGAATTCGCGCGTCCGCAGTGGCTAGCGCTGGCGCAAGCAGTGCGGGAATAAGAAGGCTTAAGCGTTTCATGACAGCTATCTCCCTAATCGATATACGAAGCACAGTAGCGAACAAGCTGCGCGGGTTCAACGCAAGGGGGTATTTGTCGCAATGATTTACCTGGTAGATGCGAGCGTTTACATCTTTCGCGCTTATTATTCCGTGCCGGATTCGATGACTGACAAGGACGGCAACCCGGTGAATGCGCTTTACGGCTACGCGCGCTTTCTCGGTGATCTGCTGGAGACCGCCAAGCCGCGTCTCGCCGCCGTCGCCTTCGACGAGAGTCTGAATACGTCGTTCCGCAACGACATTTATCCTGAGTACAAGGCCAACCGCGATTTGCCGCCGGCCGACCTTGAACGCCAGCTCGCCTCCTGCCGCCAGCTCACCGAGGCAATGGGACTCGCGTCTTTTTCCAGCGAACGCTTCGAAGCGGACGACATCATCGGCACGCTTGCCGTGCGGATGCGCGAGCGCGGCGTTCCCAGCACTATCGTCACACGCGACAAGGACCTGGCGCAGTTGCTCAAACAAGGCGACCAGTTCTGGGATTTCGCCGGGCGCAAGCGCTACGGCTACGATGAGGTGCGCGACCAGTTCGGCGCGCGTCCTGAGCAGATTGCCGATTTTCTCGCGCTCGCGGGAGACAGCGTCGATAACATTCCGGGGGTTCCCGGCGTCGGCAAGAAAACCGCCGAGGCGCTGTTTGATCACTTCGACTCGCTCGACGAACTGTACGCCAACCTCGACCGCGTGGTGGACGTGCCCGTGCGCGGCTCCGGCAAGCTGGGCTCAAAGCTCGAAATCCATCGCAAGATCGCGATGCTGTCGCGCCAGCTCACCGGTATCGCCACCGACGTGCCGCTCGACGCCGACAACCTCGAACCCTCCGCGCCAGACTTTGACGCACTCAACGCCATCTACGATGGAATGGGAATGGGCCAAACACTGCGTAACCAGGCGCAAAGGATTGCCGAGCTTTATGGCTAACGCGGGCCGTCAGTGACCCCGAGCGGCGCGCAGTGGCAGGCGCTGGCGTCAGCCATTGCCGACCAGTGCGGCACGCGCATCAAGCCAGCGAGCGCGACGGCGGTATCCGGTGGCTGCATTCATACCGCCCTGAAGGTCGATACGAGTGACGGGCCGCTGTTTCTCAAGCTCAACGACGCCAGCATGGCCGACAACCTGGCCGCGGAGCGCACCGGCCTCGACGCGCTAGCGGCGAGCAATACCCTGCGCGTTCCACGCCCGCTGGGCACAGGCGAAAGTCAGGGCATCGCATGGCTGGCAATGGAATGGCTCGACCTGACGACAGCCGGCGGCAGCGAGGCGAGCCACCGGCTGGGCCTTGGCCTCGCCGCACTTCACGCCGCGCCCGCACAGCGCTTTGGCTTCGACTCGGACAATGTTATCGGCGCCAGCCCGCAGCCCAATGGCTGGTGTGACACCTGGCCGTCGTTCGTTCGCAAGCATCGCATTCAGTTCCAGCTCGAACTGGCCGCATGCAACGGCTTCCGCGGTGAACTGCAGGCAGCCGGCAAGGCATTGCTGGAGCGTCTCGACGGCTGGTCCGCGGCCCATATCCGGCCGGCGCTGCAGCACGGCGACCTGTGGGGCGGTAACTGGGGCGTCATTGCCGGCGGCGAGCCGGTCGTGTTCGACCCGGCAGTGTTCTACGGCGACCCGGAAGCCGACATTGCCATGACCCGACTGTTCGGCGGCTTCGACAAGGCGTTCTACGACGCCTACCGGTCAGTGCACCCCAACCCCGAGGACGGCGAGTTCCGCCGCCAGCTCTACGCGCTGTACCACGTGCTGAACCATCTCAACCTTTTTGGCGGTGGCTATCTCGGCCAGGCGCTGACGCTCTTGCGCAAGCTGGTGCAGACCTAGCAGGGATCTTTCTCCTCCCACTGCGAGAAAACGTTGGTCAGCGCCGGGGTTGAGCGCGCCTGGTCTGACCTCGATTTTCCTGCCCGGAAACCCGGGTGAGACATTTCCCAACTAGCGGACACCTTTCTGAACAGGGCAGTGATTGCCCTGGTTATCGAAACCGACCACAGGAAGGAAAAACGCATCATGAATTTCTCTCGACTAGTGCTTGTTGCACTTCTATTTCTATTGGCTGCCGGTGTCAGTGCATCGAACACCGTGGAGTATGACCACTTCAGTGAAAACAGGAACGTGACACTGCCAGTAAATCCTGATGTGGATCAGCTTCTTGTGCTCGCGGTCAAAAACACCTGCAAGGAGGTTTTCGAATACCAGCTTCGAGGGATCGAGGTGTCGGAGGATCCAGCCCCACCGGCCGGGGGAGCCCCACTCGTTGCGATGGCAAGCTGCACTGGCGTTGTGCCCACAGCAGCAATGCTGGCGGGAACCGAGTTTTGCGTCGCAGATGACTCGGTACTGTTGCAAGCAACTCACGAGGCCAAGTACGGCGGCTATCTCGCGACGGTCACGAAGAAGAAAGATGCCACTGCAAAGTCTGCAGTTAGCGAGACTGCCTTCAAGGGAATGGCGGATGCTTTCGATAAGGAACTTCAGAAGAGGATTGCTAACGGTGATCCGTGCGATGACGCAACAAAGAGTGGTGCGGCTGTGCAGGTGATCAAGGATCTTCCCGACGACCAGAAGAAAGAAGCCGTGAAAGATCTCAACAATGTGATTGTTCAACTACCGATCAGGCAGTCCGGGTGGAATCTCGAGTTCGCAGGTGCCTTCACGATCTCTGACGTCGTGAACCCAAAGTTCGCACTACAGTCGATGGATAGCGACGACGGCAATGGGTCAATACTCGTACAAAACGCCGGTGCGGAGGACGATAACCGGTTGGGTCTTGCAGGTTTTATCCACGCGTCGCACAGCCGGTTCAGCTACTGGTCGCCGCTGTCATTCGGTCTCGGCGTCGAGCAGGGCAACAATATCTCTTACTACGTTGGTACGAGTTGGCGATTGGGGAAACAGGCGCACGTGACGCTGGGCGTAAACTGGACTTCCGTTGATGCGCTTCCGGCAGGAGAGCAGATCGGGATGCCGCCGACCAACGACAACGTGCTGTCAAACCTTGGCTCAAAGACTGAGCAGGGCGCATTCATCGCGTTTTCGTATTCCTTCCTGGACCCCGGCAAGGAGTTCTTCTCGAAACCGTTCGCGGCGCCCGACGAGTAACACTCGCCTGGACTACCGCTCCCACGGAGGCGGGTTGCCGATTTTCTCGACAAGGAAGTCGATGAAAACGCGTACCTTCGCCGTCAGCACGTTTGACCGCGGGTACACCAGCCAGATTGCGGATTCGTCGGACACCTCGTAGTCGGGCAGCACGCGCACGAGCGCTCCTTCCTCGAGATCCCTGTCGACACTCCAGCAGGAGTTCATGGAAATGCCGACGCCGGCGCGGGTCGCAATTCTCATGCTGGCGCCGTCGTCGCACACCACCCGCTTCCCGGCATCAGGCGGCGGGAACGTGCATGGGCGATCGCCGCTGGCGCTCGTCAGCTTTCTCGCCGGCCCATTCATGAACACCAGAAACTGGTGGCCTGCGAGGTCATCGGGACTTTTTGGTGTGCCGTGTCGCGCAAGGTAGTCGGGTGACGCGCAGAGAATGCGGGTGTCCGCGGCCAGCTTTCTGGCCCTGAGGCTGCTGTCTTCAATCGCGTAGTTTCGCAGCGCCAGGTCAAAGCCGCCTTCGATCAGGTTCATCTGCGTGTCGGAGAGTTTCAGTTCGAGGTTGACGCCGGGAAAGCGCTCCAGGAATTCCGGCAGGATCGGCGCGATGTACAGCTGCGTGAAGGTACTCGATGCGGCAAAGCGCAGGGTACCGCTCACCTCGCCACTGTCGTGACCAAGCGCGGCCCTGGCTGCGTCTTCCTGCGCCAGGATCTCTCGTGCAAAGGGAAGAAACTCGGCGCCTTCCAGCGACAGCGAGACCCGGCGCGTCGAGCGATGCAGCAAGTCGGCGCCGAGCTGCTTTTCGAGCTTCGACAGGCGCGCGCTGGCAACGGCGGGCGCCAGGCCAAGCTGACGGCCGGCGGCACTGATATTGAGCATGTCCGCGGCCATCACAAAGAGACGGACGCCGTCAGTGTCCATCAGCCAGAATCCTCGTATTGTCCACGGCTTTTCGGTTCATCTTGCACCGATTATATTCAAAACCCGAATTCTGTTGCCATTCGTAGCTAATTTTTATCGAAATTAGAAAGTAATAAATTGCCTGCATCGACATAGCGAGCGGCGGCGTGGCCAGAGCAGGCAGACCGCCGCGGGAGCAGGTGAACGGGCATGAGCACAAACGAAGCGGTCATCAGGGAACGCGAATTTTCCCGGATCAATGCTGGCTACAACGCGGTTTTCGAACCAGGGCGCCTGTCCGTTGGGCTGGTTGTGCCTATCGAATCGTATGCCGATGGGCCGGTGCCCTCCATGGAGCAGCACATCGAGCGCGTACAGCTCGCCGAGACGCTCGGCTTTTCCGCTGTCTGGCTGCGGGATGTGCCCTTCAACGTGCCGTCCTTCGGCGACGCCGGCCAGGTGTTCGACCCGTTCGTCTACCTCGGTGCGCTTGCAACGCAGACATCGCGCATTGCGCTCGGCGTCGCCAGCATCGTGCTGCCGCTGCGCCACCCGGCGCACGTCGCAAAGGCTGCGGCGAGCGCAGACGTTCTTTCCAACGGCAGGCTGATTCTGGGGATCGCTTCGGGAGACAGGCCTGATGAGTATCCCGCGCTGAACCTGCCCTTCGAAAAACGGGGTGAGTTGTTCCGCGAGAGCTTTGATTACATCCGGCAGGTTGGTCGCGACAGGCCGCACTTTGCGAACACGTTTGGCCGCGTCGGCGGCGGCATCGACATGCTGCCCAAGCCGGCAGGCGGGCAACTGCCGCTGCTGGTAACCGGATCGAGCCAGCAGGATCACGCGTGGATCGCGGCGAACGGCGACGGGTGGATGACCTATCCGCGGCCGGCGGGTCCGCAGGCGCAGCTGATCTGTGAGTACCGCTCGAGAATCGACGCCGCGGGCGAGCCGGACAAGCCGGTGATGGAGCCGCTGTACATCGACCTCGCCGTTGACGCCGATGCGCCGCCGACGCCAATTCACTTAGGCATACGCACGGGCGTAAACCATCTGCGCGACTACCTGTCGACGCGGCAACACATCGGCGTCAACCACGTCGCCCTGAACCTGCGCTTCAATCGCGCGGACACACAGGCCACGCTCGAGGCGCTGGCCAGCGAGATTCTTCCCCATTTTTCGCCAGTCTCCTGACTCAAGAGACAGCGACTCACTTTACCCGACACTTCGGAAGGAAAAGCACGATGAAATATGAAGGATTCACCACGTTCAAAGCTGAGCAACGCGACGCCATCCTCACAGTGACGTTCGACTTTGGCACCGTGAACGTGCAGGGCCAGGAAATGCTGGCAGACCTCAACAGCCTCGCGATGCGCCTTGAGCGGGATCGCGAGACCAAGGTGGTGGTGTTCCAGTCCGCAAACCCCGAGATCTGGGTTTGCCACTACGACACCGAGCTTCTCAAGGATATGTCCGACGAAGCGGTGTCGCGCGACGAAGCGCAACTGCTCGACCTGCAGGCGGTCTGCGAGCGCATCAGCAAAGTGCCGCAGGCCACCATCGCGAAGCTGGAGGGCTTTGCGCGTGGCGGCGGTCATGAACTGGCACTCGCGCTGGACATGCGCTTTGCCGCGCGCGGCAAGTTCAAGTTCATGCAAATGGAAGTTGGCATGGGCATCCTGCCGTGCGGCGGCGGTGCATCGCGCATGGCACGGCAGACCGGCCTTGGCCGGGCGCTGGAGATCATCCTGAGTGCGCGCGACTTCGACGCCGATGAGGCCGAAGCCATGGGCACGATCAACAAGGCGCTGGACCCGGAAGAAATCGGCGACTACGTCGACAACCTCGCCCGGCGCATCTCGCAGTTTCCGGCCGAGTCCATCAACGCGTGCAAACAGATGGTCTACGAGTCAATCGACAAGCCAATCGACGAGGCGCTCAAGGCCGAGGCTTACTGGTTGTACCAGGCAACGAGCAAGACGCCGGCGCTGAAACGATTCACGATCGCCGACGAGCAGGGCCTCGAGCATGACATCGAGAACCAGCGGAAGTGGAACGACCTTGTGATGGACGTCCAGGAGATTAATTGAAGAAAGAACGGGGTCGGATCACCGAAGGGTGGTCCGACCTCGTCCTCGCTGCTCTCTGGGGTCGAGTTCGTCCCAGCGTCCCTCGAGGGTGGAGAAAAGCGGCGACTCCGGCCGTTGGGCAGTGTTCGCGCACGCACCGAGCAGACCGACAAGAAAAAATGCGCCGACGGCGCGTATCAGCACGGTCAAAGTCGCCTGGCTTCAGAGAATTCGCAGCGACAGCGCTCGCTCGTGAGGCACTAGAACTCGTACCAGACCGTCTCCCACCAGGCCATGAACTCCTCGAAGTCGATGAAGCCATCGCTGTTGGTGTCGATGATGGAGAAGCCCTCGGCCGCCTGCCGGGTGCTGGATTCAGGCGATATGATTCGCAGCAGGTTGGCGAACTCATCAAAGTCGATGGTGCCGTTTTTGTCTTCGTCGAAGAAGTCAAAGTGTTCGCGAACTTGCTCGCGTTTGTCAGCAGGCAGATCTTGCACTGTAGTTCCTTGAGCGTAGGTGTCTGGCGATAGCGTTTCGTCCCCGCATTATACGGGGCGCAGGGCACCAGGGGTATTTCAGGATATTTCCCGGATTCCAGTCCCGATTTGCTGCCGCTTGAAAAGCCCCGGTGAGATTGCTTAAAATTTCGGCCCGCACCCGTCGGTGCGCCCGCCTACCATCGTAAATAGCTGATTATGATAGAAATACAGAACTTGACCAAACAGTTCGGTCACCTGCGCGCCGTGGACGATTTGTCCTTCTCGGTTGGCGCGGGCGAAGTGCTGGGCTTCCTCGGGCCAAATGGCGCCGGCAAATCCACCACTATGAAGCTGCTGTGCGGCTTCCTCACACCGGACAGCGGCAGCATTCGCGTATGCGGCCATGACGTTGTGAACGAGCCGCTACAGGCCAAGCAGCGCATCGGCTACCTGCCCGAGGGAGCGCCGAGCTACCCGGAGATGACGGTCGGTCAATTCCTCAAGTTCATCGCTGACATCCGCGGCCTCAAGCCTGCCGACGGCAAACAGAAGGCGGACGAGGTGATTGCGCGATTGCAGCTCGAATCCGTCGTGTTGCAGCCGATCGAAACGCTGTCCAAGGGGTTCAAACGGCGCGTTGGTCTTGCGCAGGCCATCATGCACGACCCGGAAGTGCTCATTCTCGACGAGCCCACCGATGGCCTCGATCCCAACCAGAAGCACCAGGTGCGCGAACTCATCAACAGCATGTCGTCGGAGAAGATCATCATTATCTCCACGCACATCCTGGAAGAGGTCAACGCTGTCTGTAACCGCGCGATCATCATCGCCCACGGTCGCATCCTCGCGGACGACACGCCGGCCAGCCTCGAAGCGCGGTCGGCTTACCACAACGCGGTAACGCTGCGCTTTGCCGACGCCGCCAAGCGCGACGTTGCACGCACCGCCATCGGCGCCCTGCCGGAGGTGGCGAGCACGAGCATCGGTGACGACGGCCGGCTGACGGCGTTTCCCAAAGAGGGCGCTTCCCTGCTTGCCACCGTGACCCGGCTGGCCACGGAGAACAACTGGCAAATGGACGAACTGGCGCTGGAAAGCGGCCGGCTTGACGAAGTGTTCAGAACGATCACCTCGGCCGGGGAGGCTCAATCATGAACATCGTAACGACTATCTTTCGGCGCGAGCTTGCCAGCTACTTTGCGACGCCGCTGGCCTACGTGTTCATTCTCATCTTTGTCGCGCTGTCAGGCGTCTTCACGTTCTACTTCGGCGGCTTCTACCCTCGCGGGCAGGCAGACCTGGAGCCGTTCTTCGGCTTCCATCCCTGGCTCTACCTGTTTCTCGTGCCGCCGATCTCCATGCGCCTGTGGGCGGAGGAGCGAAAGAGCGGCAGCATCGAGCTGCTGATGACGTTGCCAGTCACGACGTGGCAGGCGGTACTCGGCAAGTTCTTTGCGGCGTGGGCGTTTGTGGGCGTTGCCTTAGGGCTGACCTTTCCCATGTGGCTCACGGCCAACTACCTGGGCAATCCGGACAACGGCGTGATTCTCGCGGCTTACATCGGCAGCTTCCTGATGGCCGGCGCCTTCCTCGCAATCGGCGCGTGCCTGTCCGCGGCAACCCGCAACCAGGTTATCGCCTTCATTATCACGGCGGTGGTGTGCTTCATTTTCCTGATGGCCGGCTCGCCGTTCGTGCTGGCGGCCTTCAGGGCATGGGCTCCCCAGGACCTTGTCGACGCCGTTGCGAGCCTGGGCTTCATCACGCACTTCACCTCAATTTCCAAGGGCGTAATCGACCTGCGCGACCTTGTGTACTTTGGCGCCATGATGGTGTTCTGGCTTACGGCGAACACCATCGTGCTTGACCTGAAGAAAGCAGACTAATGAAAAACACTGCCTATCGAAAACTGTACAGCGCCGGCGGCCTTGCGCTTCTGGCGATTGCGTTTCTCGGCGTCATCGCCATCAGCCAGGCCACCCTGCGCGGGCTGCGAATCGACCTTACCGAGAACAAGCTCTACACGCTGAGTGAAGGCACGCGCAACATTCTGAAGGACATCGACGAACCGGTGCACCTGAAGTACTACTTCTCCGACAGCGAGGCCCAGGACGAGGTGCAGTTTCGCGCGTTCGCTGGCCGCGTGCGGGAGATGCTTGAAGAGATCGCACGCCAGTCCGATGGCAACGTGAAGCTCAGCGTTATCGACCCGGTGCCGTTCTCGGAAGAAGAAGACGAGGCAGCGGGTTACGGCCTTGCCGCGATGCCGCTGCGTAACGGCAGCACCG
The DNA here is from genome assembly GCA_038533995.1 of Pseudomonadota bacterium. Classification (GTDB taxonomy): domain Bacteria; phylum Pseudomonadota; class Gammaproteobacteria; order Steroidobacterales; family JBCAXP01; genus JBCAXP01. The sequence continues at coordinate 2,475 of JBCAXP010000033.1, read as the reverse complement.
CGTACATGGGCCTTGCCGGCACCAACGCTATCGACGGCGTCGAAACCATTCCGGTTTTCCAGTGGAACAAGGAGGAGTTCCTCGAATACGACATTGCGAAACTCATCTACACGCTTGCCAATCCAAAGCAGCCGGTGATCGGCCTGGTGGCGGGGTTGCAGGTGAGTGCCGGCTTTGATCCCGCGACGCGCCGGCCCACCGAGGCGTGGGCGGCTATCGCGCAGCTCGAGCAGCTCTTTGAAGTGCGGGATCTCGGCGCACTGGACGAACCGGTTGCCGCGGATGTCGATGCGCTGCTTGTGATTCATCCCAAGGCCTTAAGCGACGAGGCGCTGTACGCGATCGACCAGTTCGCCCTGCGCGGCGGCCGCGTGATGGCCTTCGTCGACCCGTATGCCGACATCGATATTCCTCCGCAGGATCCCAACAACATGGCGGCGGCCTTCATGGCTGACCGGTCCTCGAATCTGAACACGCTGTTCAGGGCGTGGGGCATCGAGGTGCCGGTCGATGAATTTGTCGCCGACGCACGTTACGCGCTGCAGCTTGCCGGACCGGGCGGCCAGCCGATGCGGCACCTGGCGTTTGTGGGTCTTACTACAGACACGCTGAACCGCGAGGACGTGGTGGCCGCGGAACTGGAATCGATCAACGTGGCAATGGCCGGTTTCGTGCGCCCGCTGGACGGCGCCGGCACCACGCTGACGCCGCTCATCGAGTCGAGCGACGAGGCCGCCTCGATGGAAACAGATCGCCTGCGCTTTCTGCAGGACCCCGGCACGCTGCGTGACGGCTTCGTTGCCAGCGGCGAGCCCTACGTTCTCGCAGCGCGCGTCAGCGGCACCGTGGAAACAGCCTTTCCGGAAGGCGCCCCCGGCGAAGCTGACGCCGACAACGCCGACCAGCTCATGAGCGGCGAGATCAACGCGATTGTCGTTGCCGACGTGGACATGCTCGCCGACCGCCTGTGGGTGCAGGTGCAGTCGTTCTTTGGCCAGTCGCTCTACACGGCCTTTGCCAACAACGGCGACTTCCTGGTCAACGCCATGGAGAACTTCACGGGAAGCAGCGACCTCATCGCCGTTCGCAGCCGCCCGGTATTTTCGCGGCCGTTCGAAAAGGTCGAAGAGCTTCGACGCGAGGCAGACGACCGCTACCGGGAAACGGAACAGTCGCTGCAGCAGGAGCTGCAGTCACTGGAAACCCGGCTCGCCGAACTGCAGTCGGCACGCAGTGACGATGCATCGATGATCATGACTGCCGAGCAGTCTGCGGAGATTCAGCGATTCGTCGATCAGCGCAGCGACGTGCGCCGCCAGCTCAGGCAGGTGCGCCGCGACCTGGACAAGGATATTGAGAGTCTCCACACGCGGCTGAAACTCGCGAATATTCTGCTCGTTCCGCTTGCCCTTCTGCTTTTCGCTTTTGTGGCATGGCTGCTGAGAAGAAACCGCCGCAGCGCCGCGGCAAGAGAGGCCACCGCATGAATGCTCGTCACCTCGCGGTGCTTGCGGTTGTCGCCGTTGTGGCAGTGGCGGCGGCACTCTACAGCACGTCCCTCCGCGGTCCCCAAACCGGCGCCGTTGATGACGGCGGCATGCTGGTGCCGGGGCTGAAGGACGCCATCAACGACGTGAGTGCCATCCGAATTGCCGGCGCGGGCGACCAGACGGTTGTGTCGCTGGAACGTGGCGACGCGCGTTGGACCGTGGCGGAAAAGGGCGGCTACCCGGCCGATACCGGCAGCATTCGCGAACTGCTGCTGGCGCTGGCGGATGCCCGCCTGCGGGAGAGCAAAACCGCCAACCCCGACAACTACGCCTTTCTCGAGGTGCGGGACATCGCAAGTCCCGAGGCCAGCGGCGTGCAGATTTCGCTCACCGGTGTCGACAGCGCACCGGTGATTGTCGGCAAGGCCGCGGCGGGTGGCGGTGAAGGTACCTACGTGCGCCGGGCTGGCGACAGCCAGAGCTGGCTGGCGAGTGGCAGCATCGACGTGACACGCGTGGCCGTCGACTGGCTGGACCGGGACATCATCAACTTTCCGGCGTCACGCCTTCAGTCTGTCACGGTGCGCCATGCCGACGGCGAGGAGCTTCGGATCAGCCGCCAGGAGCGCTCCGCGCCCACTTTCGACGTTGAGGCAGTGCCTGAGGGCCGTGAATTGTCCAGCGCCGAAATCGCCGAGCCGATGGGATCGGTGCTGCAGGGTCTGCGCCTTGACGACGTGCAGCCCGCCGGCGCCGTGACGATGAACGACGTAACCACCACCGAGTACCGCACCTTCGACGGCCTCGTGATTTCCGTCCAGACCGGCGCCGGTGAAAACAGCGAGGCCCAGGTGATGCTGCGCGTCGCGTTCGACGAGGCGCTGGCGCGTCAGTTCGTGGCCCCCGTCGAGGATTTTGAGACCGTCGCCGGCGAGGCGCCGGAAGGTCCTCAGGGGGAGGTATCGTTTACCGCGGCGGAGGAAGA
>JBCAXP010000032.1:0-20684 GCA_038533995.1 Pseudomonadota bacterium | reverse complement strand
CGGGGTCCGGGCATCGATGCCGAGCTTACCGACCGCATCTTTGAGCCGTTTTTCACGGGTGCGAGCGACGGCACCGGACTGGGCCTGTTCATCTCCCGGGAGCTGTGCGAGTGCAACCGTGCAACGCTGCTATACGAGCCACGCGAAGGGGGCGGTTCGTGCTTCCGGATTATTTTTGCCGACCCCGAACGCTGGTCCTAGCGTTCCGCGTGAGCAGGACACAACTGTTAGCAAGAGCAAGGGGTTGCCGGCGCACGATTGCGGTAGAATGCGCCGCCTGAACGGCTGAAAGGAGAGGACGCCATCAAGCCCGTAGCACTGGTAGTCGACGACGAACCGGACATTTGCGAACTACTGGCCATGACGCTGCAGCGCATGGACATCGACGCCCGCACCGTCGGCAACCTTGCCGATGCGCGGCGTCAGCTCAAGGCCCGGTCTTTCCAGCTCTGCCTCACCGACATGCGACTGCCCGACGGCGACGGCCTCGAGCTTGTGGAATGGATGCAGTCCAATGCGCAGCACGTGCCTGTCGCGGTTATCACTGCCCACGGTAACGTTGAAGCAGCCGTGCGCGCGCTCAAGGTGGGCGCCTTCGACTTTGTCTCCAAGCCGGTGGACCTGCAGCTGCTGCGCCGGCTGGTGGCAACGGCCATCAAGTTAAAACCTGCCGAAGCTGCCTCGGCGCCGGCAACCGACGAGGCCGCGCCCGCCGACGGCACCGAGACCGTGCTTCTCGGAAAGTCTGCCGCCATGCAGCGCGTTCGTGACCTCATCGCAAAGGTCGCCCGCAGCCAGGCACCGGTGCACATTACCGGCGAGTCGGGCACCGGCAAGGAACTCGTCGCCCGTCTTATTCACGAAGCCGGCCCACGCAAGGACCAGCCGTTTGTGCCGGTGAACTGCGGCGCCATTCCCAATGAGCTGATGGAGAGCGAGTTCTTTGGCCACAAGAAGGGCAGCTTCACGGGCGCGGTCAGCGACAAGCTGGGGCTGTTTCGCAGCGCCGAAGGCGGCACGCTTTTCCTCGACGAAGTGGCCGACCTGCCACTGCACATGCAGGTCAAACTGCTGCGCGTCATCCAGGAGAAGGCGGTGCGCCCCGTCGGCATGAGCCAGGAAGAACCGGTGGACACGCGCGTTGTGAGCGCCACACACAAGAATCTCGCCGCGCTCGTCACCCAGGGCGATTTCCGGGAAGACCTGTACTACCGGATCAACGTGATTGAACTGCCGGTGCCGCCGCTGCGCGATCGCGACGGCGACGTGTCCCTGCTGGCCACGCACATCCTGGAGCGGCTGGCGACTGAGAATGAGCTGCCGCAGGCGACACTGTCAGACGACGCGCGGGCGCAGCTCGAGGCCTACCAGTTTCCCGGCAACGTACGCGAACTGGAGAACATCCTGGAGCGTGCGGTCACGCTTTGCACGAACGACGTGATCCAGGCCGAAGACATCCAGCTTCGGCCAGGCGCCACGGAGGCAGACACCGGCACAACAACGCTCGAGGTCAAGCTCGAGGACATGGAGCGGGAAGCGATCATTCGCGCGCTTGAACAAACCGGCAACAACAAGACAGCAGCGGCCAAGCTCCTCGGCATGAGCTTCCGCGCGCTGCGCTACCGCGTCAAAAAGCTCGGGCTGGACTGACAAAAGGGCGCACGCGCCAACGTCGGTACAGGGCCGACGAAGTGCAAAACTTCCCCATTTGAAATGCCGGAAAGAAGGTCCGGATTCCTCCGCTCGCGGGGATGCAGGGCCGGGTGACAGGCAGCCGTTATTCAGGGTGTAGGAGCCATGGATGGCGACTGCAAGCCCACAGGGACGTGTTCACGGCGTCCCTGAAGTACGGCTGCCTGTTGCCTGGCCCGATCTACAAGGTGACGCCGCCCGGTCCTACTAGAGATGCAGGCGAACGCCCTCCGTTCCTTACCCGAGCTTCAATATTCAACCTTTGCCGTGCTCAAGCGACGGCGGGTGCTGCCGCTTTGACATATAGGGCCGGCGAAAACGACCGGAGCTGACAATTTTTGTCACCTGTCCTGACGCAGGTCGTCAGTATTGTCACCTGTAACCAATGACCGACAGCAGGCGCTCAGACCGGAAATCCTCATTTTCATATAGCATTTCAGTGAGTTGAGGAACTCGCGGCAAAAGTTGGCACAGCCTTTGCACTATCTCCACCGACGGCATTGAAGCCGCGCGCATTGTTGCAAAACCAGATTTACGATTTTTGAAACGTTGGATTGGTTCTTCTAGGAGAAGTTACAGATGAAAAAGGTACAACAGGGTTTTACCCTTATTGAACTCATGATTGTGGTTGCGATTATCGGCATTCTGGCCGCCATCGCGATCCCCGCTTACCAGGACTACACGCAGCGTGCGCAGGTCTCTGAGGCATTCACGCTTGCTGCCGGTGCCCAGACCACCATTTCCGAGTTCGCTCAGACCAACGGCGCCTACCCGGCTGCTGCTGACCTGGCCGCGCTTGACCTCGGCGCCCCGGTTGCTGGTGAGTACTCGTCTCTGTCGGTTAACGCTGCTGACGGCGTCATCACCGTGACCATGGGCGCTGCTGGCGTCGTGGGTGCGAACATTGCCACCCAGACGATCACGTTCACGCCGCCGGTGCTGGCCAACGTGCAGGGCACCTTCGTGTTCAACTGCACGTCGACCATCGAAAACAAGTACCTGCCGAAGAGCTGCCAGCAGTAAGCTGACCGGCACAACGGCAAGGGCCGCGTCGCTCTTGAGTTAAGGGTATCGCCTGGAAGTCAGGCTGGCTTCCAGGCACCGATAACGCGGCTGTCACACAAAACAGCCCCTGCTGTTCAGGGGCTGTTTTTTTTCGCCCGGAATTTACCAGCTTATGGAAAATCGCCAGCAGAAAAAGGCCCACCTGCCGCCACATAGGGCGCAGGCACGGACCAGAAGGACACTGACGACCATGAACGCGAAGACACCCCACAACACTCACGGCGCCGAGCGCGGCTTCACCCTGATCGAGCTCATGATCGTGGTAGCCATCATCGGCATCCTCGCGGCGGTTGCCATTCCGGCGTACCAGGACTACATCGTCCGCTCCAAGATTGCCGACGTTCTGACGCTTTCCAGCGACGACAAGCGGCGCGTCAGCGAGTACTTCCAGATCAACGGCGCCATTCCGGCCGACCTCGACTCCATCGGCATGGTCGCCTCCTCGGACCGCAGCGCCTACCTGTCTGCGGATACCACGGTCACGTGGAACGGCGGCACCAATTCGGTAGTAATCACTTACACCCTTGGCGACGAAATCGGCGCCATTGGCGGCACATTCCTCTGGACCGGCCGCCGCATCGATCCGGGCGAGGGCCCGTCAGGACTGGACTGGACCTGCGCTGCCGGCACGTTCCCTGAGAAATTCCTGCCGCAAAGCTGCCGCTGAGCAACGCCTGCCAGCGCACAGCGGGCCGCGCCGCCCCTGGGCATGGCCGCAATTCGGGCCTTCTGGGTCTCGCTGGGGCACACCGGCCGCAGACACTGCCATCATCGGCGCATTTGCCGGCAAAACAACGACAATATTGCCAATTTCGTGCGCCAGTTCCGCTTCTCTACCACATTAGTTAAGCTACAATTGCTGAGCATTTGACAAAATGCTCAAACAGGGACAGCCAGGACACTGATCGAGGAAGGGCCGGATGGCAGCAACCAGTATCAAATCAGCTCTTAGCGGATTGCCCCGCAGGCTGGCGCAGGATGGCATCATTGACGAAGCCGCTGCCATTGCCGCGAAGTCGGCCGCGAAGGAGCAGAAGGTTGCGCTGGTCACCTACCTGGTGACCGAAGGGCTGGCCCAGGCCCGCGACGTGGCAATTGCCGCTTCGGAAGAATTTGGCGTTCCCCTGCTGGACCTTGGCACCTGTGATGTCGACATCGACATCGTGCGCCTTGTCGACGAGAAGCTACTCTCCAAGCACCGCGTGCTACCGCTGATCAAGCGCGGCAAGCGCCTGTTCGTTGCGACCTCCGACCCGACCAATCTTGCTGCGCTGGACGAGATCAAGTTCCAGACCGGCTTGAGCGTTGAAGCGGTCGTTGTCGAGGACGACAAGCTTGAGGAGCAGGTGGCGCGCTCACTCGAAGCGATCGACTCCTCATCGATGGCGAACTTCGACGACGACGACTTCGATCTCGAAAACCTCGAGGTCACCGGTGGTGACGAAGACTCCGGCGACGACATCACCCGCGACGACATCGAAGACGCCCCCGTGGTGCGCTTCGTGAACAAGATTCTTCTCGACGCAATCAAGAAAGGCGCGTCGGATATTCACTTCGAACCGTACGAGAAAAAGTTTCGGGTTCGCACACGGCTTGACGGCATCCTGAAAGAAGTGGCGCTGCCGCCGGTGCAGCTCTCCGGCAAGGTCGCCGCTCGCCTCAAAGTCATGTCGCGCCTGGACATCGCGGAGCGTCGTGTACCGCAGGACGGCCGCATCAAGATGAAGCTGTCCAAGAACCGCGCCATCGATTTTCGTGTCAACACCTGCCCGACGCTGTTCGGTGAAAAGATCGTGCTGCGTATTCTCGATCCCAGCAGTGCGAAGCTCGGCATCGATGCGTTGGGTTACGAGGACTTCCAGAAGAAGCTCTACCTCGACAACCTGGCGAAACCGTACGGCATGATCCTCGTGACAGGCCCGACCGGTAGCGGTAAAACGGTGTCGCTGTATACAGGGCTCAACATCCTGAATACGGAAGACCGTAATATTTCCACCGCGGAAGACCCGGCGGAAATCAACCTGCCCGGCATCAACCAGGTTAACGTTAACCCAAAGGTCGGCCTCACCTTTGCCTCGTCACTGAAAGCATTCCTCCGCCAGGATCCCGACGTCATCATGGTGGGTGAGATTCGAGATCTGGAGACGGCCGAGATTGCTATCAAGGCTGCCCAGACCGGCCACCTTGTACTCTCGACCCTGCACACCAACGACGCACCGAGAACCCTGTCCCGCATGGTGGACATGGGCGTCAAGCCCTACGCCATCGCGACGTCAGTAACCCTTATCATCGCGCAGCGCCTCGCGCGGCGGCTGTGCAGCAAGTGCAAGGCGCCGCAGGAAGTCCCCGAAGATGCGTTGCTCAAGGAAGGCTTTGACCAGGCAGACATCGACGCCGGCATCACCGTGATGGGGCCCGTGGGCTGCAACAGCTGCACCGACGGCTACAAGGGTCGTGTTGGCATCTACCAGGTGATGCCCGTCACCGAAACGATGGGCCGCATCATCATGGAAGGCGGCAACGCTGTGCAGATCGCCGACCAGGCTGCTGAGGACGGCATCTGGGATCTGCGTCGCGCCGGCTTGCAGAAAGTGATGGACGGCGTCACCAGCCTGGCGGAAATCAACCGGGTAACGATCGACTAGCCCACCGTTGGTAAGCAACAGCGCTCGCGCTTTTTCAAAACACTTTGACCCGATCAGGAACGACAGCACATGGCTGAAACTGCTCTGAAGCAAACACCTTTCACGTGGGAAGGCACAGACAAGCGCGGGAAGCGCGTCAAAGGCAAAACCGTCGCAGCGGACGAAACCGCGGTGCGCGCCGAGCTTCGCCGCCAGGGTGTGCTGCCGGTTCGCATCAAGAAAGAGTCGACGCTGTTCGCCTCGAAGGGCACGGTTACGCCGGGCGACATCGCTATCTTCAGCCGCCAGATTGCCACCATGATGGAAGCCGGTGTTCCGCTTGTGCAGTCGTTCGAGATTATCGGCAGCGGCAACGAAAACCCGGCCATGCAAAAGCTGGTGATGTCCATCAAGGCAAGCGTCGAGGGTGGTTCGAGCCTCGCCGATTCGCTGGCACAACATCCGCTGCACTTTGACGACCTGTTCGTGAACCTGGTGCAGGCTGGTGAACAGGCCGGTGCCCTGGAGACACTGCTCGACAAGATCGCCACGTACAAGGAAAAAACCGAGGCGATCAAGAAGAAGATCAAGAAGGCGCTGTTTTACCCGACCGCCGTTATGGTGGTGGCCTTCGTTGTGACCGCCATTCTGCTCATTAACGTTATTCCTCAGTTCGAGAACCTGTTCAGCGGTTTCGGCGCCGACCTGCCAACGTTCACTCGAAAGGTCATCGACCTCAGCGTCTTTGTACGCACCAAGGGCTTCTTTATTCTGATCGGCCTGGGCGCGGCCGGCGGCACGTTTGTCTACTTCAAGAAACGTTCGCGGAAATTCCGTGAGTTCCTTGACCGCATGGCGCTCAAAACTCCGATCATTGGCGCCATCCTCAACAAGGCCGCCATCGCACGTTACGCGCGAACGCTGGCGATGGCGGCCTTGTTGAGCGCCGGCGTACCGCTCGTTGAAGCCCTCGAGTCAGTGGCGGGCGCCACCGGTAACATCGTTTACGAGAACGCAATTCTGCAGATGAAAGAAGAAGTGGCCACCGGCCAGCGCCTGCAGAAGTCCATGGAAGACACCGAACTGTTCCCGAACATGGTCAACCAGATGATCGCCATCGGTGAGGAATCCGGTGCGCTCGACCAGATGTCAGCGAAGGTCGCCGACTTCTACGAAGAGGAAGTCGACAACGCCGTGGACAGCATGAGCAGCCTGCTTGAACCGCTGATCATGGCAATTCTCGGCATCCTTGTCGGTGGCCTGGTTATCGCCATGTACCTGCCGATCTTCAAGATGGGTTCTGTCGTCAGCTAACGGGCGGCCTTTTTACCCCGCGAGTCTTCCCGCATGAACGATGTGTTCCTGCTGCTTCAGCAGAGTCCGGTGACCACGGCGATTTTTGCCTGCCTGACCGGGCTGCTTCTTGGCAGCTTCCTGAACGTTGTTATCCACCGCCTGCCGCTGATGATGAAGCGGGACTGGAGAAACGAGTGCGAGGAGATGCTTAGCCAGGAGCCCGGCCCGGAAGCGGCGATCAAGGGTAACTACAACCTGGTGGTGCCGCGTTCGGCCTGCCCGCACTGCGGACACCGCATTACCGCGCTGGAAAACATTCCGGTGCTGAGTTACCTGGTTCTGCGCGGACGCTGCTCGAATTGCGGCGCGAAGATTTCGGCGCGCTACCCGGCCGTTGAGTTCTTCACTGGCATCGCGTCGCTGCTTGTCGCGCTGCGCTTCGGCTTTGGCGTGGAAATGCTCGCCGCCCTGTTTATGACGTGGATGCTTGTCGCCATGAGCGGCATCGACATCGACACATTTTTGTTGCCGGACTCGCTCACTCTTCCGCTGCTGTGGGCAGGGCTCGTGATGAGCCTGTTTCACGGCAAGGTGGACGCCAGCGTGCTGTTCGTCGATCCGCAGACCGCGATCATCGGCGCCGCCGCAGGGTACCTGACGCTGTGGAGCGTGTTCTGGTTGTTCAAACTCGCGACCGGCAAGGAAGGCATGGGTTACGGCGACTTCAAACTGCTGGCCGCGCTTGGCGCGTGGCTTGGCTGGCAAAAGCTGCCGTTGATCATTCTTCTGTCTGCGCTGGTTGGCGCAGTCATTGGCATCGCGATGATTGTGCTGCAGCAGCGGGGGCGCCAGACACCGATTCCGTTCGGGCCCTACCTCGCCATGGCCGGCTGGGTCGCGATGCTCTGGGGCGATGCCATCATCGACGGCTACCTCGGTTACGTCGGATGAGCCGGCCTCACAACCGGCGAGACGCGACGGCCTGATGCAGGGCCTGCGCATCGGCCTGACCGGCGGCATCGCCAGCGGCAAGACCCTGATTTCAGACCTGTTTGCCGCCCTGTCAGTGGATGTGCACGATACGGACATCATCGCGCGTGACGTTGTCGAGCCCGGCTCTGATGCGCTGCAGCAGATTGTCGAGGCGTTTGGCGAGGACATGCTCCGGAAAGACGGCAGCCTCAACCGGCGCGCGATGCGCGACAGGGTATTTGCCGATGACGCCGAGCGTCGGCGGCTGGAGTCGATTCTTCACCCCGCAATTCGCGCGGAACTGATGTCGCGAGCGGCGCGGTCGACCGGTCCTTACCAGGTATTTGTTGTGCCACTGCTCGTCGAGTCGGGAATGGATGCGCTGTGCGATCGGGTACTGAGCGTGGACGTTCCACCGGCCGTTCAGATTCGTCGCCTTATTGAACGCGACGGCGAAACGGAGTCGGGTGCAAAGCGCATTCTTGCTGCACAGGCGCCGCGGGAAAAGCGCAACGCGCATGCGCACGATCTGTTGTTGAATACGAGTACGCCAGCACACATGCAGCAGCAGGTGACGCTGCTGGACACGTTTTATCGCTGGCTGTCGGCGCAACGCTAACGTCACACGTTTGCGGCTTGCGCTCCGCTGAGTAAGAATAGATGCAATGAGCCAATCTGCCGCCAATCTGACTGAACCACAGGACGCAGACGAGTTGGTTGTCTACGAGCAACCGCTGAACGAAAAAATGCGCACCTTGCTGCGCCTCGAATTTCTGTTTCGCCAAACCGAGCATCACGCTGCGGGCGACTCCAGCTGGGAGAGCCGCGCCGCCATCGGCAGCCTGCTGGACATTCTGTCAATTCTTACCCGCGGTGACGTTCGCAAGGACGTGCTCAAAGAGCTGGAACGGCACGCCGGTGCGCTCGGCCAGTTTCGCAGCCGACAGGGGGTGGATACTAAACGGCTGGGGGTCCTGATGGAGGACATCCTGGAGCAGCGCGATGCGCTGAACGCCGTCGGAGGCCAGCTAACGGCCAGCCTGAAGAACAGCGAATTCCTCAACGCTGTAAAGCATCGCAGCGCGATTCCTGGCGGCACCTGTGAATTTGATCTTCCTGACTATAATCATTGGCTTAACCGAAGCTACCAGCGCCGCATGGAGGATTTCTCGGGATGGTTCGAGAGCCTTAAGCCCCTCCGTGAAGGGGTGAACAAGCTGCTCTGGCTGACCCGCGAGGGCGCCAAGGCACGGCGCGAGGTCGCCACCGGCGGCATGTTCCAGCACGCCCTGGAGCGTGGCGTTGCCTGCCAGCTGCTGCGCGTCGCCCTCCCTGCCACAACCGACCTGTTCCCTGAAATCAGCGGCAGCCCGCATCGGTTCACCGTGCGCTTTCACACCTGGCACAACGTTCAAAGCCGTCCGTCGCAGACCACTGACGACGTCGAATTTTTCCTCACCTGCTGCTAGTCCTGCTGCCGCAAGTTTTGCGGAGCGCTAATTTCGGCCACAATGAGCGCCAGGAGAGAACCTGGCGACCCATGCGATGATCGAAGTCGAATGCCCAACGTGCGGAGCACGCGTCAAATGGACGCCGGAGTCGCGTTGGCGCCCCTTTTGCTCCGAGCGCTGCAAGCTGATTGACCTCGGCGAGTGGTTCGACGAGGAGCGCCGCATACCCGGGGACCCGGTGGCGCCTCCGGACACGCCCGATCCCACTTCCGAAGGATAGAAAACCGTGGGAGCGGCTTTAGCCGCGATGGACCCAGCAGTGAATTTGAGAAATCGCGGCTGAAGCCGCTCCCACAAGAGCCGCTCCCACAGAATTGCTAGATCGCGGCTGAAGCCGCTCCCACAACTACAGCTTGCCGTGGCACTGCTTGAACTTTTTCCCTGAGCCGCACGGGCATGGCTCGTTGCGGCCGACCTTGCGATCGGGGCGCACAAACGGAATGCCGCTGTCCGCTGGCGGTGCGACGCGCTTGCGACCGGGCTGCTGCCGTACGCCGGGAGCTGCCGGCTGCCGCTGCGGCCTGGGCACCGCGGCGGGTTGCTCTGCCGTCGGTGCGTTCGCCTCGGCGTGCTGAAATTTCAGCTTCTGCTCTTCAACCCGCCGCGCTTCGATCGCTTGCACCTCTTCCTCGGTGCGGATGCGCGCCTTGCTCAGGATGCTGATGGTCTCGTGCTTGACCCGGTCAAGGAGCATGCCGAACATCTCAAAGGCTTCGCGCTTGTACTCCTGCTTCGGGTTCTTTTGCGCGTAGCCGCGCAGGTGAATGCCCTGGCGCAGGTAGTCCATCGCCGCCAGGTGCTCCTTCCACAGCCGGTCGAGGGTCTGCAGCATGACGGCCTTTTCAAGATGGCGGTACATGCCCGGTTGCGGCTCGCTTGTCACCTTCTCCTCGTAAGCCGTGTCGAGTGCATCGGTGATTCGGTCGCGCAATTCCTGCTCGTCCACACCCTTGTCGCCGTCGATCCAGCCCTGGATATCAAGCTCCAGTCCGAAGTCGGCGGCGACCGCCATTGTCAGTCCGGGAACGTCCCACGTCTCCTCGACGCCACCGGCCGGGATGAACTGGTCCACCACGGTGTTGACGACTTCGTGGCGAATACCGTGCACTGAATCTGCCACGTCTTCCGCGCCCATCAGCTCGGTACGCTGGTGGTAAATCACCTTGCGCTGGTCGTTGGCGACGTCGTCGAACTCCAGCAGGTTCTTGCGCATGTCGAAGTTGTGCGACTCAACCTTGCGCTGGGCGCGCTCAATCTGCTTCGACAGCATCTTGCTCTCGATGGCCTCGCCCTCGCGCATGCCGACCTTGGAAAGCATGTTCTTTGTGCGCTCGGGGTCACCGAAGATGCGCATCAACTGGTCTTCCATGCTCAGATAGAAACGGCTGGAGCCAGGGTCACCCTGGCGGCCTGAGCGGCCACGCAGCTGATTGTCGATGCGGCGTGACTCGTGACGCTCGGTGCCGATGATGTGCAGGCCGCCCGCCTCGAGCACCTGCTCATGCGTTTTCTGCCATTCGGTCTTTGCTGTTTCCTGCGCCTCAACGTCGCTTTCATCGACCTTGGCGAGCTGCGCCTCGAGGTTGCCGCCGAGCACGATATCGGTGCCGCGGCCGGCCATGTTGGTGGCGATCGTGATGGATCCGGGACGTCCGGCCTGCGCAACAATTTCAGCTTCCGATGCGTGGTGCTTGGCGTTCAGCACCTTGTGCGGAAACTTCTTCTGCGCAAGAAGCCGCGACAGAAGCTCCGAGGTTTCGATGGACGTGGTACCAACGAGTGCCGGCTGACCGCGCGAGCGGCAGTCTTCGATGTCCTCGATGATCGCCTCGAACTTGTCCTTGCGCGTTAGGTAGACGAGGTCAGGCTGGTCGTCGCGCACCATCGGTTTGTGGGTGGGAATTACCACCACTTCGAGACCGTAGATCTGCTGGAACTCGAACGCCTCTGTGTCGGCGGTACCGGTCATGCCCGACAGCTTGTCGTACATGCGAAACAGGTTTTGGAACGTAATGGACGCAACGGTCTGCGTCTCTTCGCGCACGCTGACGCCTTCCTTCGCCTCGACCGCCTGGTGCAGGCCGTCGGACCAGCGGCGACCCGGCATGGTGCGGCCGGTGAATTCGTCGACGATGACAATCTCACCGTCCTTGACGATGTACTCCACGTCTCGCGTGTAAAGCGCGTGCGCGCGCAGCGCGGCGGTAAGGTGATGCATGAGGCCGATGTTGGACGCGTCGTAGAGACTCTCGTCTTCGGCAAGCAGCCCCGCTTTTACAAGCAGCTCTTCCACCTTGTTGTGGCCGTTCTCGGTGAGCTGCACCGTTTTGTTCTTTTCATCGACGGCAAAATCGCCCTCGCCGTCTTCCTCCGTTTGCACCGTGAGGTGAGGAACCAGCACGTTGATCTTTTCGAAGAGGTCCGTGCGTTCCTCGGACGGGCCGGAAATGATCAGCGGGGTACGCGCTTCGTCAATGAGAATGGAGTCCACCTCGTCGACGATGGCGAAGCTCAAGTCCCGCTGCATGCGGTCTTCGAGCCTGAAGGCCAGGTTGTCGCGAAGGTAGTCGAAACCAAATTCGTTGTTGGTGCCGTAGGTAATGTCGGCGGCGTAGGCGGCGCGCTTCTCTTCGGCATTCTGACCTGAGCGGATGACGCCGACGGAAAGCCCAAGAAACTCGTAAATGGGCGCCATCCATTCCGCATCACGCTTGGCGAGATAGTCGTTCACCGTGACAACGTGAACGCCGGTGCGGTCTACGGCGTTGAGGTAGGCAGCAAGCGTCGCGACCAGCGTCTTGCCCTCACCGGTGCGCATCTCGGCGATCTTGCCCTGGTGCAGCACGATGCCGCCGACCAGCTGCTCGTCGTAGTGGCGCAGCCCGATCGTGCGAACGGACGCTTCGCGCACAACGGCAAAGGCTTCCGGCAGCAGGTCGTCGTGCGTGGTACCGTCTTCGAGACGCTTGGCGAACTCATCGGTATTGGCGCGAAGCTCGTCGTCGGACAAGGCCTTCAGGCTCTCCTCCAGCGAGTTGGCCCGCTCAATCTGCTTTTTGTACTTGCGCAGCAGCCGCTGGTTGCGGCTGCCGAAAAATCGGGTCAGTACGCTTGCCACGAAACTCAATCCTTTTCCAAGTCACTGGGGACCAACGTGCCCGAAGCCGGCTCTACACAGCCTTTGATTTGCCAGATGTTGGGGTTGGCTGGCGGAATTTCAACCCGCCGCAACGCCACCGCCGGGTCAGAACCCGGAGCGGTAGTTTACTGCAACGTTGGGGCCGGTTGCTGCCGTTTTGACACCACCGTGAGATGTTTTATCCGGCGTCTCGCACAAATTTGAGCGGATCCACCGTGCGGCCGTTCTTACGGACCTCGAAATGCAGGTTGGGCCCGGTCGCCCTGCCGGTGGACCCCATCAGGGCCACCACCTGGCCCTTCTCCACCTTGTCTCCGACGGCGACCAGGTTGGCCTGGTTGTGGGCGTAGCGGGTGCTGAGGCCATTGCCGTGGTTAATCTCGATCATGTTGCCGTAGCCATGGCGGTCACCGGAGTAGGTCACCACGCCAGCTGCCACGGAAATGATCTTGGCGCCTGCTTTTCCTGCAAAATCAATGCCTTCGTGTCGCGCCTTGTTCCCTGTGAACGGGTCGATGCGGGTACCGTAGTACGACGACATCCAGCCACTGAGAATCGGGCGGCCGCCGGGGTGCACCTCGTCGTGCAGGCGGCGGCTTTGCAGCAGGTTTTCCAGCACTGCGAGCTGCTGCTCGCGGTCTTCGATGGTGCCGTCAAGCCGGTCCAGCACGTCCATGATTTCCGGCGCCTGGAGCTTGACCGGCTCCACTACGCTCGAGCTCTCCGGACCACCCTGGGCCGGCGCCGAGTCGAAGTCGAACTCGCCGTCTTCCATATTCGCCATCTGGGTCAGCCGGCGGCCGAGCGCGTCAAGACGAATAACGTGAGACTGCATCTGGCCGATACGCACGGCGAGCGCCGCAAGGTTTTCGCTGGCATCGCGCCGCGTGAGCTCCAGCTCGTCGGCCTGCTGGCGCACCTGCGCCTCAAGCTCGACGATGCGTACGTCAGGGTCTACATGCAGCGTGTTACTGGCGTAGAGGAAGCCACCGGCAAACGCCACGGCGAGCACACCGGCTACCACCAGTGCCGCCAGCGACAGTACCGACGGCGTCAGCAGATCAACCTGCTTCGAGGAGCCCCGGCTCTTCGAAAAAAGAATGATATTCATACAATCCAACTCATTTCGCGAGCGAGTAGCGCACCGCGCGATGCTACACTCAAACGTCTATGACCGCGTCCAAGCTCACGTCAGTTAAGGATCTCCTGGAGAAGTCCGGTTCTCCATTGGCGAAAGTGTCCGGCAAGGCCGCAAGGCTGGAAGAGCTGACAAATCTGATTCGCCAGGTGCTTCCGGAGCCGGTTAAGTGGCACCTTGTTGCCGCCAGCGAGCGCGAAGGCACGCTGATACTCACCGCCGACTCCGCCGCCTGGGCGGCGCGAATGCGGTTTCATGAACGTGAAGTTCTCACACACCACAACCGCAAACAAGGACGCGCTTCACAGAAAGTTGTGGTTCGGGTCCGCGGAACAACCTCCTGACTCTGAACGCCTTAACTTTCTGCTTACGTGCCAGCCACTTGCACGACTAACCGGGCATGGTTCCAAGTCGTTGTTTTTTAGACTATCTCCCCCGGCGGGACGCGATGATAGCACAGCCCGGCGACTGCGAAAACGGGGCTGTACCGGGGTGCCTGGTGCCTAGGCGGCGTTGGTCAGGAAGGAGATTGGCGATTCGTCCATTGATTCGAAGGTCACGCGCTCCCAGGACTCATCGTCGGCGAGTAGCGCACGCATTAACCGGTTGTTGAGGTCGTGGCCTGATTTGAAGCCGCTGAATTTGCCGATGAGGGGGTAGCCAAACAGGTACAGATCGCCGATGGCGTCGAGGATCTTGTGGCGGACGAACTCGTCTTCGTAGCGCAGGCCGTCCTCGTTCAGAATGCTGTCGTCGTCGAGAACGATGGCGTTCTCAAGGGTGCCGCCGAGCGTGCGGTTGTTTCGCCGCAGCGCCTCGATGTCTCGCATGAAGCCGAAAGTCCGCGCCCGTGACACCTCTTTCAGAAACGAGGTGGTGGAGAACTCGATAACCGCACTGCGACTGTGCTTCTTGAAGATGGGGTGATCGAACTCGATTTCGAAGCTCACCTGGAAGCCGTCAAACGGCTCGAAGCACGCCCACTTGTCGCCGTCCTCCACCCGCACCGTGCGCCGCACCCGGGCAAAGGTTTTGTAGGCGTCCTGCTCCTCGATACCGGCGGACTGCAGCAGGAACACAAACGGGCCCGAACTGCCGTCCATAATCGGCACCTCGCCGGCGCTGACCTCTACGACTGCGTTGTCGATGCCAAGACCGGCAAAAGCCGACATCAGGTGTTCCACCGTGGACACCACCGCCTCACCCTCGCCCACCGTCGTACCCAGCTGGGTGTCGGACACGTCGAGCGCGGATGCGCGCACGTCCACGGGCTCGCCCAAATCTGTGCGCCGGAACACGATGCCCGTGTCGGGCGGCGCCGGACGCAACGTCATAAACACCTTCTCGCCGGTGTGCAATCCAACACCGGTGGCGCGAATGGAGTTTTTCAGCGTGCGTTGCTTGAGCATCGGGCGGGTTTCCCATATCGCCAATCGGGGCGCTGTCCGGGTTGCCGGGTGAAGCTGTGTTCAGCCTGGACGTCGGCAGTCGTGTTTCGGATTCGACAGCGCACACCGCGTAAGGTGCGGCGATGACAGCCCACTATCATACGGACTGCGCCAGCAGATTGCGACGCGCTGCCAGGCCACTTATTTGTCGGGTGGTGCGTCCGCCCGAAGGCGGGGCAACCCGCGGGCCCGCCGCAGTGGGGAGCGGCGGGCCCGCGGGCGCAGGCAATTCAACGCATTGAAATGCCTGTTTTTTCACCCGTTCGACAGGTCAGTCAGCCTGGCGTCGCAGAAATGCCGGAATATCCAGCACTTCGTCGCTATCGAGCTCCGTGGCCGCCGATTCCACCTGCACCCGATGCCGGTTGATCGCCGGCTCATCGAGCGTCTCGTAGTTCGGCGGCTCGGCCGCAGGCACCCGGGGACGCTCAACGACGCGAATCGGCGCCGGCTGCTCGGCGTGCATCGTGCCGCCAAGGCCAGTGGCCACCACGGTGACCCGAATGTCGCCCCGCATATCCGGATCGATCACGGTTCCGACCACGACCGTCGCATCGTCGGAGGCAAACTCCTTCACAGTGGAGCCCACTTCCTCGAACTCGCCAATCGCGAGATCTTCACCGGCCGTCACATTCACGAGAATGCCGTTGGCACCGGACAGGTTGATGTCCTCGAGCAACGGGCTGGAGATCGCCGCTTCGGCGGCCTCGCGCGCGCGGCCGTCGCCCTTGGCAGTACCCGAGCCCATCATGGCCATGCCCATCTCCGACATCACGGTTTTCACGTCGGCAAAGTCGACGTTGATCAGACCCGGCCGCGTGATGAGTTCAGCGATACCCTGCACGGCGCCCTGCAGCACTTCATTGGCTGCCTTGAACGCGTTCAGCAGTGTCGTGTCGCTGCCAAGTACGGTCAGCAGCTTCTGGTTCGGAATGGTAATCAGCGAGTCGCAGTACTTGCCGAGCTCCAGGATGCCCTGGTTCGCAAGTTCGCAACGCTTATTGCCTTCCATCGAGAACGGCTTGGTGACAACGGCGACCGTCAGAATGCCAAGCTCCCGCGCAACCTGGGCCACAACCGGAGCCGCACCCGTGCCGGTACCACCACCCATGCCGGCGGTGATAAACAGCATGTCGCTGCCTTCGATCACTTCCTGAATTCGGTCGCGATCTTCCATTGCCGCCTGACGGCCGATGTCCGGATCCGCGCCGGCGCCGAGGCCCTTCGTGATGTTGCAACCGATCTGCAACGCCGTGCGCACTTCGACGCTCTTGAGCGCCTGCGCATCGGTGTTGGCGCAGATGAAATCCACACCGTCGATACCGGCCGAAACCATGTGCTTCACGGCGTTGCCGCCGCCGCCGCCAACGCCGATCACCTTGATGATCGCGTTCTGGCTGTGTGCGTCCATTAGTTCAAACATTTCCCCACTCCTTCTACTTTCGTCCTACAAACCAAAAAGAAACAAACCAAAAAAACTCAAAAATTCCCCTGGAACCAGGTCTTCATTCGCTCCCACACCTCACGCAGGCTGCCGCCGACCGGTGGTTCGGAGGCACGGCGCTCATGGTTCTCCCGACCGTAGAGCAACAGCCCCACGCCGGTTGCGTGAATCGGGTTGCGTACAACGTCCACAAGGCCCCGCACGTGCTGCGGTACACCGAGCCGTACAGGCATGTGGAAAATCTCTTCTGCCAGCTCCACCGCCCCTTCCATCTTCGCGGTTCCGCCGGTGATCACGACGCCCGCGGCGATGCGATGCTCAAAGCCGCTGCGCGACAGCTCGTCGCGGATCAGGCTGAAGAGCTCCTCGTAACGCGGCTCCACGATTTCGGCGAGCGTCTGGCGCGCGAGCCGCCGCGGCGGACGGTCGCCGACGCTCGGCACTTCGATGGTTTCGTCAGGGTTGGCGAGCTGGGACAGCGCGCATGCGTAGCGAATCTTGATGTCTTCAGCGTGGTGCGTTGGCGTGCGCATCGACACTGCAATGTCGTTGGTCACCTGGTCACCGGCGATGGGAATCACCGCCGTGTGCTGAATGGCGCCGCCACAGAAAATCGCGATGTCGGTGGTGCCGCCGCCAATATCGACGAGGCACACACCCAGCTCCTTTTCATCGTCCATGAGCACCGAGTAGCTGGAAGCCAGCTGCTCCAGCACGATGTCATCGACCTCGAGGCCACACCGCTGCACGCACTTGACGATGTTCTGTGCGGCGCTGTCGGCACCGGTGACGATGTGCACGCGCGACTCCAGCCGCACGCCCGACATGCCGATCGGCTCCTTGATGCCGCTCTGGTTATCGATGATGAATTCCTGCGGCAGGATGTGCAGAATTTTCTGGTCCGCAGGAATCGCCACCGCGCGTGCGGCGTCGATCACCCGGTCCACATCGTTGGCGGTGACCTCCTTGTCGCGAATGGCAACGATGCCGTCGGAGTTCAGGCTGCGCACGTGACTGCCCGCGATACCGGCGTACACCGACTTGATCTCGCAGCCAGCCATCAGCTCCGCCTCCTCGACGGCGCGCTGAATCGATTGCACGGTGGACTCGATGTTTACGACAACACCGCGCTTCAAGCCCCGCGACGGATTGGTACCGATGCCGATCACTTCGAGTTCACCCTCCGGGGTAATCTCGCCAACGATGGCAACGACCTTTGAGGTGCCGGTGTCCAGGCCGACAATCAGGTTGCGGTCAGACCGCTTCGGTGTCATGGCAACTCCTCCTGCCCGTTGTCGTTATGTGGGGCGTCGCCTCGCTGCTTCCAGCCCACTGCGAAACCGTTGCTGTAACGCATGTCCACGTAATCCACTTCCTCCATGCGTGCCGTTATCAACGGCACAGTCACGTCCACGAAACGCCGGGTGCGCGCATCCGTGTCATCAATCCCTAAATGCACAGCCAGGCCGTTGGTCATCCGCAGGCGCCACGCGCCGCGCGGGTCCAGCAGCACCTCGACCAGGTTGAGGCCGTGGTGCAGTAATTCGTTGCGCACGTCGAGGTAGCGCTGCGCCACGCGCCACTCGCTGCCTTCCGGGCCGGACAGTCGCGGCAGCTCGGGTGGCAGGTAGCGCGCGTTGTCCACAAACAGCTCGCCGCGCATGTTGAGCAGCCCGGTGTCGCCCCAGCGCGCCGCAGGCACCTGCTCGGTCAGGTCGATCGACAGCGCATCGGGCCAGCGGCGCGCGACCCTCACACTGTCGGCCCACGGCAGCGCCTGCAGGGCGCCGCGCACCTCGGCGAGGTCTACCGACAAAAAACCCGCGCCCTTGAACGGCGTTACCACCGACTCGATCTCGAGCGCGGTAACACGCTGCATCGGCGCCTGCACGTACACCTCGCGAATGGGCCGGTCCAGCGCCATCCAGCCGAACGCCGCCACCAGCGCGATGCCGGCAGTCAGCACCACGAAGGGCACGACGCGGCGGATACCTGCCAGCACGTCTTTGAATCCCGACGTCTTGCTGGTGCGCTGGGACACCCGCCGGTTGCCTTTGCGTCTACGCGCCATCGACAAACTCCTTGCCGAGATGCCGCGGCGTGTCCAGGCCCAGCGCGAGGATGCGCATCACCAGCGCATCGAAGTCCATGCCGGCCTCGCGCGCCGCCATCGGCACGAGACTGTGGCTGGTCATGCCGGGAATCGTGTTCACTTCGAGGAACTGCGGCACGCCATCGTCAGCCAGCATGAAATCCACCCGTCCCCAGCCGCTCGCACCAAGTGCGTCGAACGCCTGCAGTGCCTGTTCGCTGAATGACTGCTCGACCTCCTGCGGCAGGCCGCACGGGCAGTGGTAGCGGGTCTCGTCGGAGTGGTACTTCGCCTCATAGTCGTAAAACTCTGCCGCCGCCTCGATGCGGATCATCGGTAGCACCTCGCGGCCGAGCACCGCGGCGGTGTATTCGGCGCCGGTAATCCACTGCTCGGCGATAACACACGTGTCGAGCGCCTGCGCTTCGACAATCGCCCCGGCAAAGTCGTCCCGAGACTCCACGCGGCGCATGCCGACGCTCGAGCCTTCGCTGGCAGGCTTCACCATCAGCGGAAAGCCCAGCTTGTCTGCGACGGTATCAATCGCGTCCCGCGAGTCGACAACCGCCCAGTCGGGCGTCGGCAGGCCTGCGGCCCGCAGCAACTGCTTGGCGCGCAGCTTGTCGATGCACAGCGCGGAGGCTGCCACGCCGCTGCCGGTGTACGGCAGCTGCAGGTATTCCAGCAGGCCCTGAATGGAGCCGTCTTCACCGCCGCGGCCGTGAAGCGCAATCCATGCCGCGTCATAGCCACCGTCCAGCAAGGCGCGAGCAGCGTCGTCGCGCGGGTCTACGGCGCGCGCATCGACGCCCTGCCGGCGCAGCGCGTCAAGCACGGCGGCGCCGGTGTCGAGCGAAACCTCCCGCTCCGCCGACAGGCCGCCCATCAGCACGGCGACCTTTCCGGCGCGTTGTGCCAGTGCTGCATGCTGGGCGCTCATGCCGCGTCTCCCACAATGCGCACTTCGGGAATCAGCCGAATGCCCGCCGACTGCTCGACGGTATCCATCACGTGCACCAGAAGCTCTTCGATATCGGCCGCGGTGGCATCGCCCGTATTGATGATGAAGTTGGCGTGCTTGGGCGACACCTCGGCGCCGCCGATGCGAAGTCCCTTGAGACCCGCCGACTCAATAAGGCGCGCGGCGTAATCGCCGGGCGGGTTGCGAAACACCGAGCCGCAGCTCGGCAGGCCCATCGGCTGCGTTGCCTTGCGCTTTGCCAGCAGTTCGCGGATGTCGTCGCGGCCGCCGGTGACGCCGGTCTCAAACACAAAATCGGCGCCGAGAAACCATTCGCCGGCAACCGGCGGTTGCACCGACCGGTAACCGATGACGTATTCATCCGGCTGCCGGCGCCGACGCACGCCAGCACGGTCGATAACGTCCACTGACTCGACACGGCTCCAGGTCTCACCGCCGAACGCGCCCGCATTCATCGCCAGCGCGCCGCCCACCGTACCGGGAATGCCGGCAAAAAATGCGGAGGGGCCGAGCTCCAGCCTCGCGCAGCGTCGCGCAAGCTGTGCACAGGCCACGCTGGCACCCGCACGCACGTGGGTGTCATCCAGCCGCTCGATGTCACCGAAGGCGCCGAGCGTGCTGATCACCACGCCGTCAAAGCCACCGTCGCGCATAAGCAGGTTGCTGCCAAGGCCAACCCAGCACAGCGGCACTTCCGGCTCGAGAGCGGCGAGAAACTCGGCTAGGTCGTCCGCGTCGGCGGGCTTGAAGAACTGCCGCGCGGGGCCACCCACACGCCACGAGGTGTGTCGCGACAGGGGCTCGTTCACAAGCAGTTCCCCGCGCACGGCCGGCAGTGCATTACGCGCCGCGTTCATGAGCGCGCCTCCGCTGCGTCGGCAAACTTCGCCGGCAGCGTCGCCGCGAGCGAACCGATGCTGCCCGCACCGAGGGTGAGCAGCAGGTCGCCGTCGCGCAGGATGCCCAGCAGCACGTCGGTCAGGTTGGCAAGGTCTGCAACGAACACCGGCTCCACCTGGCCGCGGGTGCGAATCGCCCGGGCCATCGAGCGCCCGTCCGCACCGGCAATTGGCGCTTCACCGGCCGAGTAGACTTCAGCAAGCAGCAGTACGTCGGTGGCCGACAGCTCCCGTGCAAAGTCGTCGAGCAAGTCGCGGGTACGCGTGTAGCGATGCGGCTGGAACACGACCACGAGCCGTCGGTCCGGCCAGCCGGCCCGCATCGCCACACGCGTACCCGCGACTTGCTCGACGACTTTGCACGGGAGCTGTCGGCCACCGA
>JBCAXP010000031.1:0-20810 GCA_038533995.1 Pseudomonadota bacterium | reverse complement strand
GCCATTCGATAATCGCAGCAACCTGGCAGAGGATGCCTTCTTTACCGACGGTTTTCACGATGAGCTGATCACCCATATATCCAGGATAAAAGGCCTGGCGACAATCTCCCGAACGTCGGTAATGGCTTATCGCG
The DNA here is from genome assembly GCA_038533995.1 of Pseudomonadota bacterium. GTDB lineage: Bacteria > Pseudomonadota > Gammaproteobacteria > Steroidobacterales > JBCAXP01 > JBCAXP01. Next base: position 20,676 of record JBCAXP010000031.1, on the reverse strand, counting down.
ACACCAGTAAAACCATGCGCGTGATTGGGGAAGAGCTGAATTCAGCGAACATCATCGAAGGCGGTGTGCAACGTGCAGGTGAGCAGATCCGCATCAATGTGCAGCTGATCAACGCCGGGAAAGATGAGCATATATGGGCCGAAACCTATACTCGTGAGCTCAGCGCAGCGAACGTCTTTGTTATCCAGAGTGAGATTGCGCTGGCGGTGGCCAACACGCTGAGAGCGGTATTGTCACCGCAAGAGCAGAAGGACATAACCACAATGCCGACCCAGAACACGGCGGCACTAGAGGCCTTCTTTCGCGGGCGTGTCAGTTACGAAAAGGACACGAGTGCGGGTTTCGACGCCGCCATTGAGCAATATCAACAGGCGATCAATCTGGACCCAGGCTTCGCTGATGCCTATGCAGAACTTGGTGTGGCGCTACTGGAGAAGGTCCACTTTGGTGGGTTGCACGCCAGTGATCAGGTTGCGCTCGCCGCGCCGGTCATCGAACGGGCGCTCGAACTTAACCCCACCCTCAGCGAGGCGCACGAAGCACTGGCCTTCCTCGAAGTCTACCGGGGCGACCAGTTGGCAGCGGAAGCGGCCTATGAGCAGGCGATCAAGCTCAACCCCAACAACTCGAGCGCATTGCGGATGTTTGCACACTTCATGAGCTGGCAACGTGCACGGCCCCGCAAAGCCCTGACGCTCGCGAACCGGGCCAGGCTCCTTGATCCCAACAGCCAATGGACGCTCGAAACAGTGGGGCAGGCTCTTATGGAGCTGGAGCGCTTTGACGAGTCGCAATCGGCATTGTACGAGGCGATCAGGATAGGGCCGAATCACGCGACGGCTTACCAGCATCTTGGTCACCTGTATTCATGGAAGCTATACCAGCATGACAAAGCCATTGAGGCCTATCACAAGTTAAATTCCCTGGACCCGAACGTACCGTGGAATATGCTGCAACTGGCGCTGGCCCATGATGAGCTTGGGGCGCCCGATAAAGCCATCTTTTTCTACGAGCGATATCTCGACATCAGTCACGATGTACTCTTTGCCTTCATCGCTCGCTTTAACCTTCACAGACTGCGCGGCGAGCACGAACAGGAAAAACAGCTCTTCGATGAGTTCAAGACAACCTGGTGCGGCAGAGAACCCTGGGGCAGGGATCCCTGGGTCGACATCCTGCTGGCTGAAGTCGATGCGTACTATGGTCACCCGGAACTGGCGGTCGAGCGATTCGAAACGGTGTATCCGGAACTCACGCTGGCAGACATCGATGTTAATGCGACAGGCAACACGTTCAAGCTCGCGATCGCTTACGCGACAGTGCTGTACCTGTGTGATGAAAAGGGCAAGGCCGCACCATTGACCCATAAGATTTTTGATTACCTGCCCACGAAGAGCCGCTATCGCTGGCGAGGCATCGGGTATATGGATGCCTGGTTGCATGTGGCCATGGGTAACAATGAAAGAGCGATTAAGGCTCTGCGAGAGTGGCGCGATCTCGGCGGTTGCCTGGATCTCAGGCAGGTCAGGATCTTCCCGAACTCGCTGTTCGACAGTGCTGAGTTCCAGGCGTTGAACGACGAGATGCTCGCCGCTCTTGCCGAGCAACGCGCTAATCTTGCCCGCGTGATTGGCCCAGACAGTGAACACCTGACCCACCCAAATTGGCGGCAGGCGCGTGAAAACTGAACTATGATTTCTGTTAGCAGGACATTCAGCAAAAGATAAGAAAACTGCATGCAGGGAAGCTGAATCAGGCCTTTCTCGCCTCAAATTGCGCTCTCTGCAAGGCACACTACCCAATCAGAGGTCAAATCGATGGATCCGCGCGGAATAAGAGTTGCCATATTCGCAGCACTCATGGGGCAATGCATGCCCGCTCTGGCCACAGATGAGTGGAGTATCACGTCAAGATGGCAGAACGGGGACGAGCTACCGGGCGTTAACATAAATGTCTTTAACTTCAACTGGTCTACGGTCGCGGGCGACACGGAATTCACGGCCTGGGTTTCTGATTTTAGTGAGAACCCACTGACGGCTCTGACGCCGGACTCTGAGATTACGAAGGTCTATGACAGTGATACTGACGTAGACAATAGCCCGCACAAGCTGGACCTGACCCTGAGCGTTTCCGCCAGTAAACTGGGCGATTCTGGTCCGAACTCCGGAATCGGACTGGCTGTGAACGCGTTCACCGCTAACTTCTCCGGCGTCGGAACTTTCTATGCGTTGTGGGACACTGAAACTCTTGGGCTCACCAGCTTGGAGGAGCTTGGTCGGACGGGTCTTCCACTCGCGGACGGCGAGCTCTACCAGTCTCCGTCCGCGTCGTACACCAGCGAGGGCACCGTCTGCTTAACAAACCAGATGATTACGACTGACGTCGGCTTGGGTTTGTATTGCGGACATCCAGCGCTCGCCGAACTCCTCGAGCCGGTGACGAAAGCCGGCGACGAAAACCCCGTTATCGGCGAAATCCAGTTCGTAACACAACCTTCGCTCTCCAGACTGGGCGCCGCCTATCAGGCGGGAGGGCAAAACGGCAACGCGGTCCTTTACAGATTGTTCAATTTTCGCTCTCCCAAACGGGACGGTGACACGACGCCTCAACTGGTCACCGAAATTGGCAATACGGCACTGAAGCGCCCGTCCCAGGTCGAAATCGATGGCGAGGCGAACATCATCTGGCAAGAGCAGGACCAGCAGGGACAGACACGGTTCCGCCGAATAAAAGTCGGCGAGACACTCAGTTCGGTCCTGGCCGAATCAGGGGAACCGCTCGACGATGGCGATGCGATTGTGGATATTGCCAGCATATTTCCGTTTGTAGGCACAAGCATCGGTACAGATGTCTGCGTGTTCTACCAGGCCTTTCGTGCATCGGCTCCTTTTCCCATCGGCGACCTGCACCTGGCAGTCACCTGTGAGGCGACAGACGGCAGCAAAACGACGGACATCGTTTTTTCGTATGGTCAAATGGTGGACGGGGAAACGATCAGCAGCATCGAAATCTGGCCCGACTCAGCCGATGGTGCCCGTATCGTCTTCAAGGGATTTACCGCCACCGGGGGCGAAGTACTCCTCGTTGCCACTCAGGAAAGCGACTCGGACGGTGATGGACTGCCGGACGCCACCGACAATTGCACTGCGGTTGCAAATGCGGATCAGCGCGACAGCAACGCGGACGGCATTGGCAACGCATGCGACGCTGATCTCACCGATGACTGCGCGGTGAACTTTGAGGATCTTGGCGCCATGAAGGCGGAGTTCTTCACGGCAGATGATGATGCCGACCTGAACGGCGACGGCAGCGTCAACTTTACCGATCTGGGCATCATGAAAGAGGGGTTCTTTGCGCCACCGGGACCAAGCGGTGTGCCCAATATTTGTGACGGCTCTTGAAGTAGCTCAATTCGCCTTGGCCGAGCATCGCCTGGAAGGCTTGCGCCTGGCCGGTTGGACCGGCTGAGGAGATACCGCCGGCAGTCATCACTTGCTTATCGCACCCGACTGGATATAATCACAGGGCTGATTATTCATACAGGTGGATGCCGACATGCAGAACATGACTCCAAGGCAGGCGGAAATTCTCGAATACATCCAGTCGGTTATTGAGGAGACCGGCATCCCGCCCACGCGCGCGGAAATTGCCCGGGCCCTGGGCTTCAAGTCGCCCAACTCGGCGGAAGAGCACCTTCGGGCGCTGCAGCGTAAGGAAGTCATCGAACTGGTGCCCGGTGCCTCCCGTGGCATCCGCATCCTAAAGCCCCAGATCGCCGAGCAGATGGGGCTGCCCCTGGTGGGCCGGGTGGCTGCCGGTCAGCCGATCCTGGCGCAGGAGCACATCGAGGCGCGCTACCGCATCGATCCCACGCTGTTCAATCCCAAGCCGCACTACCTGCTGCAGGTACACGGCATGAGTATGCGTGACGCCGGCATTCTCAACGGTGACCTGGTGGCGGTGCACCGTACTCCGGACGTGCGCAACAGCCAGATCGTCGTGGCACGTCTTGATGACGAGGTCACCGTGAAGCGTTACCGGCAGAAGGGCAAGGAAGTCTGGCTGCTGCCGGAGAACCCGGAGTTCGATCCCATCCATGTGGACCTTGCCCACGAGATGATGGTGATCGAGGGCGTCGTTGTTGGCGTCATTCGCAACGACAACATGCAACGACTGCAGTAGCTATTTTCTTTTTTTGTGTTCCCTGTTGCCGTGACAGTGGTCTTCCCGTTTTCCCCACTTCAAAAACTGGATCGCGCGTGCGTGAAGCGCTTGAAAAACTGCTTGAAAACCCACGCATCTGGCGCGGCAACAGGGCGCACACTCAACAGGCTGCCGGCAGCGGCCTGCAGGCTATAACCACGGGCTACCCCTCGCTGGACAAGCACCTGCCGGGCGGTGGCTGGCCGCGGTCTTCCCTAAGCGAAATCGTCGTCGAGCGTTACGGCACCGGCGAACTCAAACTCGTCTTGCCGGCACTGGCAGAACTCACTCGCACGCAGCGGGTGGTCTGGGTTGCGCCACCCTACATCCCGTATGCACCGGCGCTGACAGCCCGCGGTATCGACATCAACAACATGCTGGTGATTCGCCCCGGCAATGCGACCGAGGTGCTCTGGGCCGGTGAGCAGTGTTTGCGATCGGGCGTGTGTGCGGCGGTGCTGATGTGGGTGGGCACCGTGGATGAAAAACGCCTGCGGCGCTTGCAGCTTGCCGCGGAGGCCGGTGCGACGGTTGGCCTGCTGTTTCGGCCACCGGTCGTGCTGTCGCAGACCACGCCGGCAGCGCTGCGTCTGCAGCTGTCGCTCGATAACACAAAGGACGCGCCGGCATCGGCTGCGCGGTTCGTGCACGTGCGGAAGAGCCGTGGGGGCAAGCCGGTTACGATTCGCGCTGATTTCCTTTAACCCGCTAACGTTATGAGAGGGTCGAGGAAAACGCTGCGCCTGTTCGACGACGTCGATTTTCCGGCGCAGCCCAAGCAGGCGCCGGACAATCGTGTTGCTGCACCCGAACGCCCCGCTGAACGACCGGCAACCGGTACGCGTCTGCTATGGCTTTGCGTGCACTTCCCGCTGTTGTCACTGGCGCCCTTCGCCAGTGAAGCGAAGGGGCCGCTGGCGGTACTTGACGGTCAGGGCACGCAGCGCGTGGTGTATGCCTGCAATGCGCCGGCGGCAAAGCAGGGCATCACACGCGGGCTCAAGCTGAACGCGGCGCTGGCCATGGCGCCGGAACTGCACACCGTTAGCCGCGACCTCGAGGCGGAGCAACAGCTGCTGCAAAAGCTCGCCGTGTGGAGCCAGCGCTTTACCTCGGTGGTCAGCATTGAACCGCCCGGTGCGCTGCTGCTGGAGGTGCGCGGCAGCCTGCGCCTGTTCGGCGGCATGCAGGCGTTGTGCGACAAGGTTCGCACAGGGCTGGACACGCTGGGACACGCGCCGAGCATGGCGGCAGCGCCCACAGCCACGGGTGCGCTGTGGCTGGCGCGGGGGAACAACGCCGCCAGTCGTTCCGTGGTGACCTGCGACAGCGCGTCGCTGGCCGGCCGGCTCGGGGCTTTGAGCCTGGCCGTCACCGGGTGGCCGAAGAAAACCCTGGAGCAGCTGAGCGGCATGGGTGTGCGTAGCGTACGCGACGCGTTGCGCCTGCCGCGGGACGGCTTTGCCCGACGCATCGGCAAGGGGCGTCTGCAGGACCTCGACCGCGCCGCCGGCCGAGCGGCGGATCCGCGTGCCGCCTTTGCCGCCCCGGAGCGGTTTCGCTCGGGCTACGAGCTGCCGGCGGAGGTAGAGCAGATCGCACACTTAAGCGGCGTGCTCGAGCAGCTGGTTCGCGAACTGTCTGACTACTTGCTGGTACGGCAGGCCGGGGTGCAGGAGCTGTCGCTCTGGCTGTTTCACAGTGACAGTCCGGCAACCCGCGTGTCTGTGGGCCTGATGCGACCGGGGCGCGAGTGGGGTCATCTCTGGTCGCTGTTGCAGGAACGCCTCGAAGGGGTTTTTCCGGACGCGCCGGTTATCGCAGTGCGGCTGCAGTCGGGTCGGTTGATGACGCTGCCAGGGCGAGACGCCGATCTTTTCGGTTGGGCAGGTGACGACCGGTGCGGCGAGTGGCCGCGCCTGGTCGAAAGCCTCAATGCGCGCCTGGGCGCACGCTCGGTGACGGGCATCGGCACCGTGCCGGAGCACCGGCCGGAGCTCGCCTGGCAGGCGGTGACGCCGGGCCAGTCCCACTCGCTCAGCACGTCGCGATCACGGCCGGCGTGGATGCTGGAATCGCCGCAACGGCTCACCGCCTGCGATGGCCGCCCATGGTTTGAAGGGGCGCTGCGACTGATCAGCGGGCCGGAACGCATCGAGACCGGGTGGTGGGACGGCGCCGACGTTTCCCGGGATTACTACGTTGCGGGCAACGCCGCCGGCATGCGGCTGTGGATCTACCGCGAACGCCGGCCGCCGCGTAGCTGGTACCTGCATGGCATGTTTGGCTGAGTGATACAATTCACGGCTACGCTGCACACAAATTCAGGGAGAACCGCCATGTACCGCTGCAACCAATTTTATATCGACGGCCAGTGGGTTGACCCGACTGCTTCGCAGAGCCTCGACGTGATCAACCCTGCTGACGAAAGCGTCGTTGGCGAAGTGATGTTGGGTAATGCAGAGGATGTCGACAAGGCCGTGGCCGCGGCGCGCGCCGCGTTTCCCGCGTGGAGCCAGTCGACGGTAGAGGAGCGCCTGGCGTTGCTCGAGCGCATCGTTGCCGCCTACAAGGAACACTACAAGGAGGTCGCCGCCGCCATCACGGCAGAAATGGGCGCCCCCGAGTGGTTTGCTTCCAGCTCGCAGGCCGGCACCGGCATCGGTCACCTCAAGGCCACCATTCACGCCCTGAAGAATTTCTCCTTCGAGGAGCAGCACGGCACCACGCTCATTCGCAAGGAGCCCATCGGCGTGTGCGGATTCATCACGCCGTGGAATTGGCCGGTCAACCAGATCATGTGCAAGGTGGCGCCTGCGCTCGCCACCGGTTGCACAATGGTGCTCAAGCCCTCCGAAGTAGCGCCGCTGAGTGCACACGTCGTTGCCCGCGTGCTCCACGCCGCCGAGGTGCCGGCCGGTGTCTTTAACATGGTGCACGGCGACGGCCCGGGCGTAGGTGCGGCCATCAGTGCCCACCCTGACATCGACATGGTGTCGTTCACCGGTTCCACTCGCGCGGGTGTGCTCGTGGCAAAGGCCGCAGCCGATAGCGTGAAGCGCGTGGCCCAGGAACTCGGCGGCAAGTCGGCCAACATCATTCTTGCCGACGCAGATGTCGAAGAGGCGGTGAAGGAGGGCGTGGAGGAATGCTTCAGTAACTCCGGCCAGTCCTGCAATGCGCCCACCCGAATGCTCGTGCCAGCCGCTGCGCACGAAGCAGCGATGAAGGTCGCCGCGCAGGTAGCCGAAGCGACGACGGTTGGCCACCCGGCCACCGAGGGCACCACCATTGGGCCCGTCGTCAGCAAGGTGCAGTACGACAAGATCCAGGCGCTCATTCAGAAGGGCATCGACGAGGGCGCCACGCTGGTTGCTGGCGGCACCGGCAAACCGGAAGGGTTAGGTGCCGGCTACTACGTAAAACCAACGGTGTTCGCTAACGTCAACAACGAGATGACGATTGCCCGAGAGGAAGTCTTCGGGCCGGTGCTCGCGATACTACCGTACGACAGCGAGGAGCAGGCGGTGGAAATTGCTAACGACACACCGTACGGCTTGTCAGGCTACGTGTCGTCAGGCGATGTGGACCACGCACTGGCCATCGCCGCGCAGCTGCGTACCGGCATGGTGCACATCAACGGCGCTGACAACGACATCAACGCCCCGTTTGGAGGCTACAAGCAGTCAGGCAACGGACGCGAGTGGGGCGCCGACGGCATGGAGGAGTTCCTGGAAGTCAAAGCCGTGATGGGCGTGAAGGCCGGTTAATTAGACGCCGCACTTCACCAGGATGGAGTTGTAGTCGCCGGCCCAAAGGCTGGTGGCGCCGTCGTTGCCCACGTTGGCCGCTTCGCTGTCGGTGAGCGTGTTGCCCGCTTCGTCCACGATGGTGAAGCCTTCCGCGCCACAGGATTTACCCGCTTTGCCGAAGCAGTAGTTCAGTCCGGCGGCCGTGCCGTCACACTGAATCTGGTACACCAGCGTACCGTCTGGTAGCCGAGTCTGAACCGGCGGTGTTGCACAGGCGGAGAGTGCCGCGGCTCCAACGATAGTGAGTCCTTGGATGAGCTTCTTCATGGTTTAATTTCCCGAGTAGGCGCGAAAAGGCATAGCGTAAACCTTATAACAATAACAACTCGTCGGATACTCCGTCACGAGGCATTCGTCTCGATATGTATCTGTCATCAATCTGTCTTGTCGAATAGCGCACACCATTACCGGTCAGTGGCTGCGCAGCCCCGCGATCAGGCGGTCAACGTCCTTGTGAAAATCGGGGTCTGGCCGCACGTTGGTGCCGTTTCGAAAGGCCAGTTTACGGATGTCATCGGGAAGCGATTCCGGCGGCGGGATTGTGCTTCCGCCCACTAGAATCGGCACTACCGGAATCCGGCGCTTCAGCGCCGCAACGATTTCCAGACGAACCGGATCGGTTTCGTCGTCGAGGCGGCGCCTGTTGTTGTCGTCGGTCATGGTCAGCCAGTCCCGGCCGATAACTGCCAGCACGACATCGCACTCACCGATGAACTTGTTGATCTGCTCCACGAAATCGAAGCCAAGCGGAATGGAGTCCACGTCTTTGTGCACGCGTTCGCGGCCAAATTCGGTCGCCAGCCGGTCGTAAAGGCGACCGGTCACGTCAGCGCTGTCGGCGCGCCGGTAGGAAATGAATACTGTCGGCGCCGCGGTTGCGGGTTTCGCCGAATTGGTGGGTTGGCGGGCCTTTTTGGGTGGCGGTTTTCGGGTGGCCCGGGCCGCACCCGGTGGTTTGGGTGCATTGATCCGTGAACGCCAGTGCAGCCATGCGAGGGGGACGAGCGGGGCTACCAGCCCTATCCACGGCATGGTTTCGCTCAACGCCGCTTTGCCGCCGGTTGCAGCGTCGAGGAGGTTAGCGATGCCGACGATTGCGATGATGGGGAGCACGGCGCCCAGCGCAATCAGCCCGCCGCGCACCGAACGCTTGCTGGCCATGGCGATGAACACGCCGGCGGCGGCCATGGCGTAGAGAAATATGGCGAGGAAGATATCGAGGCCGATGTAACTCATCTGCGGGCTTCTTGTGCTGCCGAGTGCATGACTCCTGCCCTGAGCCTAGCAAAAGTCCTGCGGGAGCACAGCGAGTTGCCACGGCCAGTTGAATTCCCGGCAATACTGTATAAATATACAATACAGGATGTTTATCCAATGCCGTATGCCGAACTTCATTGCTTAAGCCATTTCACCTTTCTGCGGGGCGCCTCCAGCCCGGAGGAACTGGTGACGCGTGCCGTGGAGCTGGGCTACAGCGCGCTGGCTATCACCGACGAGTGCTCCGTGGCCGGCGTGGTGCGCGCCCACATGGCAGCCCGCGAGCATGGCTTGAAGCTGTTGATCGGCGCGGAGTTCACCCTGGATGACGGCCTCAAGCTGGTAGCGCTGGCGACCAGCCGCCGCGGTTACGGCCAGCTCTGTGCGCTCATTACCCGGGGCCGGCGGGCCGCGGTGAAAGGCAGCTACCGGTTGTCCCGTGCTGACATCACCGGCAAGGCCATTGCCGGTCTGCCGGGTTGCCTGGTGCTGTGGCTGCCGCCGGAGATGCCTGCGATGGAGGAGGGGCGCTGGGTGCAGGCGGCGTTCGGCGACCGCGCGCGCATCGCCGTCGAGCTGCTGGCCGACGGACAGGACCGGCGGCGGCTGGCGACCCTGACGGCGCTTGGCGCCGATACCGGCATGCGCCTGGTCGCAAGCGGCGACGTGCACATGCACCGGCGGGGGCGGCGCGCGCTGCAGGACACGGTTACCGCCATTCGCCTGAACACCACGGTCGATGCCGCCGGCCTTGCGCTGTATCCCAACGGTGAGCGCCACCTGCGCGACCCGGCTGTGCTCGAGCGCGTGTATCCATCGGCGCTGCTCGCCGAAACGCAGGTCGTTGCTGATGCGTGCCGGTTCTCCCTCGATGAACTCAAATACGAGTACCCCGGCGAACTTGTGCCCGAGGGCTACACGGCCACCAGTTACCTGAGGAAGCTCACGGAAGAGGGCATCACGCGGCGCTGGCCGGAGGGCTGTTCCGCGAAGGTGCGTGAACTCGTGGAGCATGAACTCGAACTCATCGAGGAGCTTCAGTACGAGCACTTTTTTCTCACCGTGCACGACATCGTGCGCTTTGCCCGCAGCCAGGCCATCCTGTGCCAGGGCCGCGGTTCGGCGGCCAACTCCGCGGTGTGTTTTTGTTTAGGGATTACCGAGGTAGACCCGGCGCGCATGGCGATGCTCGTGGAGCGGTTCATTTCAAAGGAGCGCAACGAGCCGCCGGACATCGACGTGGACTTCGAACATGAGCGGCGCGAGGAGGTAATCCAGTACGTCTACACCAAGTACGGCCGGGAGCGCGCGGCGCTTGCCGCCACGGTCATCTGCTACCGGCCGCGCAGCGCCATGCGCGACGTCGGCAGGGCGCTGGGGCTCGACGAGCTGCAGGTGGATCGCCTCGCGCGCTCGGTGCAGTGGTGGGACGGACACGCGGTGGATGACGAACGCATTCGCGAGGCCGGATTTGACCCTGCCAACGCGCGCATTCACCGGATGCTGACGCTGGTGCGCGAACTGTTGGGTTTTCCGCGGCACCTGTCGCAGCACGTGGGCGGTTTTGTCATTTCGCAGGGGCCGCTGTCGGAACTGGTGCCGGTGGAAAACGCGGCGATGGAAGACCGCACGGTAATCCAGTGGGACAAGGACGACCTGGAAGACTTAGGGCTGTTGAAAGTCGACGTGCTGGGCTTGGGGATGCTCACTGCGATTCGCCGGTGCTTCGATCTTGTTGCCGACTATCGTGGCCGCCGCTACACGCTCGCAACGGTGCCGGCGGAAGATCCCAAGGTCTACGACATGATCTGCGATGCCGACACCATGGGCACGTTCCAGATCGAATCGCGCGCGCAGATGTCGATGCTGCCGCGGTTGAGGCCCCGTTGTTACTACGACCTGGTCATCGAAGTCGCCATCGTGCGCCCCGGCCCGATCCAGGGTGACATGGTGCATCCCTACCTGCGCCGGCGTAACGGTGAGGAACCGGTGGTGTATCCGAGCAAGGCCGTTGAGCAGGTGCTGGAGCGCACGCTGGGCGTGCCGATTTTCCAGGAGCAGGTGATGCACCTGGCGATGGTGGCGGCGGGCTTCAGCGCTGGCGAAGCGGACCAGCTGCGCCGTGCCATGGCGGCGTGGAAACGCCGCGGTGGCCTGGGGCCGTTCGAGGGCAAGCTCATTCGGGGCATGCGCGAACGCGGCTACACGGAGGAGTTTGCCAGTGCCATCTTTCGGCAGATACAGGGTTTCGGTGAGTACGGTTTTCCGGAGTCCCATGCAGCGAGCTTTGCGCTGCTCGTGTACGTGTCGTGCTGGCTCAAGTGCTACGAGCCGGCAGCGTTTACCTGTGCACTGATCAACAGCCAGCCGATGGGGTTTTATCCGCCGTCGCAGCTCGCGCAGAACGCGCGCCGGCACAACGTCGAGGTGCGGCCGATCGATGTGCAGATTAGCGCGTGGGACTGCACGCTGGAGCGCACGCGTAGCGGCGAGCCCGCGCTGCGGTTGGGCTTGCGGCTCGTCAAGGGGCTGGCTGAGAGCGCGGGGCAGCGGATAGTGGACGCTCGCGCCAGGGAGGTTTTCACGTCCACCCAGGATCTTGCCGAACGTGCGCAGCTGGACCGCGGCGACCTGGGCTCGCTGGCGGCGGCTGCCGCACTCAAATCACTGGCAGGCCATCGGCACCGTGCGCGCTGGGAAGTGGCGGGCGTCGAACAGCCCATGGCGCTTATCCCGCGGGTGGAAATTCGCGAGGCCGCACCGCTGCTGTCAAAGCCGACCGAGGGCGAAGACGTCGTGGCCGACTACAACAGTACGGGCCTCACGCTGGGACAGCATCCGATTGCTCTCGTGCGCGAGCAACTCGACGTGATGCGCTTTCAAAAGGCCGAAGAGTTAAAGGCCTGTCACGACGGCATCCCGGTGCGCGTTGCCGGCCTGGTCATCACGCGGCAGCGGCCGTCGACGGCGGGTGGAGTAACCTTCGTGACGCTGGAAGACGAGTCAGGACACGTCAACCTCGTTGTGTGGGAGCGCATCGCCGAGCGGCAGCGGCGCATTCTGACCGGCGCGCGCCTCATGGGTGTGGTCGGCACGCTGCAACACCAGGACAACGTGATCCACGTAGTGGCGGCGCAGCTACAGGATCATAGTGCGTTGCTCGGTGCGTTGATCACCCGGGCGCGGGATTTTCATTGAGCACAGCTGGAACGACTCCAGACGACGTTTCCGCGGAGGTGTCTCCACGTCACCAATGACGGTTGTCCCACTCGACAGGTAAACTGCCGGGCATATGGCCACAAAGAAGAGCAAGAAGCACCAGTCGGTCGAAGCCCACTTCAAACTCGATGGCAGCAACGTGACCGCCGTGCCGGGAAGGCACAGTGCCGGCATCGACCGCCTGCTAAAGCAAAGGGGCGCCGAGTCTTTCGTATTTATCCCGCTGTCGAAGCTCAACAAGAAGGGCAAACGGCTGTTCGGCCAGCCGCACGTCGTGGCCAGCAAGAAGGCGAAACTGCCGGCGGGTGACTGGCACGACGGTGCACTGCACAGCCTCGACGACAATCAAGCGGTGCCCGGCGTTCTCGCGTTCGACATTCGCCGCCGCACCGCCCGCGAGATCGCCGCGGCAGTAGGCGTCGACCAGTTCCTGTGGGGCACGGCCGGTGCGCCGGTCGAAAGGCATGATGCCAAGCTGTTCGAGGAAGACAGCGGCCACACCTGGCAGGACGCGCGAGGGCGTGCACTGGTCGGGCTGTCAGACATGGTGACCACGGTCAAGAACCTGGGGGCGCTGCCGACGGCCGTCGAGGAATCGCAAACGACAATGGACAAATTCTGGCAGCTCGTGGCCCTCGTTCTGGGTGCCACGATCGCTGCCGGCGCGCTAAAGGCAACGCTTGTGTCGCTGCTGGGCACTGTTATTTCGATGCCATGGCTCTCGAAAGTGATCAACGTAGCGCTTTACCCATTTGTCATTCCGGCGGCGCTGGTGGGCGTCTACCTGCGGGTGCTGGTGCGAAGGGGTGAGCAGCAGGCACGGGATTTCACGGCGGCAGAGGCTGAGCAAAACTGGATAAAGGTGGCGCCGCACCTGCTTGCCCTGTGGGCCCTGTGCTGGATCGCCATCGTGCTGCTCACGTGGCTGCAGACCGTGCCCAGCGTCACTATGGGCGTACTGGGGCGCACCGACGGCGTGACGACTTCGCTGGTCATCTGCGTCTGGATGCTGCTGCCCATCGCCCATTCCCACGACACATCTACCCTGTTCGAGTCGGGGTTCGAAGCGGCGATCAATGCGGCAGTGTCGATATTCACCATCAAGCTGTCGCTCTACATCACCAATCTAATAACCGACGCCATGCTCGGTGTGCTCACAGGCCTGTTGCCCTTCGACATCCCTGAGTCACTGCAGGCATTCATCAGTGCCGTCATCAACTTCGGTGCAGAGGCTTTCTTTGTCGCCGTGCTGCTCGGTTTCGCCTGGTCACGAACGCGGCAGCAGTTCATGCGGCTGTGAGCCGACGCGCTAGTCGACCTGAAGCGAAGACAGGTACTCCGTGAGATTGAATACGCGCTGCTTGGCAAAGGCCTTGCGCCGTGCCGGCTTCCAGTCGGGGCGAACGCCTTCGAAGGCCGATCCCCACATTGGCATGTCGACGCTGCCGTGGGAGGCGACGCGGTTCTCACCGGTAATGGCATCTTCGATGCGTTTCCGCGGAAACTCGCCGCTGTTTCGGGCGGCAAGCAGCGTAAGGTCTGGCACCAGTTTCTTCAGCGCGCCGGCCGCAGGACCGTCACCCTCGGCGGTTTTGCCATGACAGGCGGCGCACAGTTCGCCATACAGCTGCTCGCCGTCATTAATGGAAGCCTGCTGCCAGGTCATGGGAACCTCTTTGACCACTGGCCCTTTCTCGACCTTGATATCCTGCGCGAGTGCTACGCCCGCAGCGACCGTTACAAGAGCGGATGCAAGAAACACAGGCTGCTTTTTCATCGTGGTACCCCTCGTCTCGTGGCTGGCAAAGAAAACAAAGGCAGCACCACTTTAGTGCGCGGCATGCGCTCTGTGCCATCGTGAAACGTACCTAGCTGGAAGGGTTTACCGGGGAACCTCCTTCATGGGATCGCTCGGCGCGTTACTTCGACCGCGCTCCAGGCTCATCGACGATAACGACAACGTCTTGTCCGACCATTACGCCGCCGCCAAATTGTGATTTGAACTCTGCTCTGAGCTTTACGTCACGAACGTCGCCGTTCGAGACATTGCCGAACCGCTCGAGGAAGCGGTAGCGACGGAACTCGAGCACCAGGTCGTCGAAACCGTCCGCGCCAAGGTCATTGCAGTCGTCAGGGTCATCGCGTCCGGCGAAGGGCTCAAACGGCGTTCCGATATCTTCGGTTCGAGAACGCGACGGGCAGATTCCGTTCACCCGGATCGACGTCACGTCGATAGTCGACACGTCGAGATCTGCAGTGCCCATGATGGCCACCACCACTCGTTCAGTGAGCGCCTCGTTCACGTCGAGGTCGTTCGGGCATGTTTGCGGCAGCACGTCCAGGGGAACGACGTCAGGGCCCTCAAGCGCTTCGGCGCTGAAAGTCACCGTAACGCTGGGATCATCCGGGTCGTTGGACGGCACGTCGACAGTCTCCGGGAAAGTGCCGGCGTCGGTGGGAGCGAAGATCCAGTAGGTATTGCACGACTGCGAGGGTCCCAGTGTACGGCCCGAACATTGATCCGCGGTAATGTAGAACGGGATACCCAGCGGGTCAGTCTCGCCGATCTGTCCGATTGCTAACGGCGCGTCGCCCGTGTTTGATACACGAATGCTCGCCGGAACAGGGTTTCCGACGATGGTGGTGAGTGGTTTCTGCGGAGCAGAGACCGCGATGTTCGGCTCACCTGGCTGCGCTTCCACGCCCACGAAAAGCAGATTCACAACCACTTCTGGGTTCAGGGTGTCACTGGAGGGAATGACAAGCGTATCGATAAAGAGGCCAGGCGCCTCCGGCATGGCGTCAATGAAAACGCTGCAGGTCTCGAAAGCCCCAAGGGACTGGCCTGAGCAGGTGTCGGTCGCGATGGAGAAGGGTGGTTCCGGGTTGCCAATGGCGCCAATGGCCAGGGCACCTGCGCCAACGTTGCGCACCGTAACGCTGAGCGACTCCGTCTGGCCCTCTGTGATGGTGCCGTAGTCCACGAGCAGGGGAGCCACTGAGATTAGTGGTTCCATGTTGGCGGCAAAGCCTCCGGAGACGACGAAAACGGGATCCGATGTCGCTACACAGCCGTCGCTCTCACAACCCAGCGCGGTGCCGGAAACCAGGTCTATTTCGACAAACGCAGCCACGGCGGCGAAATCCGCATCTGTCAGGGTGAAATTCAGCACACCGTCACTGAAATTGCCGTTGCTGTCGGTCGTACCCTGTGCTGACAGGATTGCCGTCGTGGGATCCAGGCGGAAGGGATTTGCGGTGGTGGCGTTGGTCCCGTCGTACTCTTCAAACGGTACCGCGGCATTCATGATCTCAAAGGAGTATGCGGCGACGTCTGCATCGGTAAACGTTGAGTCCGGCGGCGCTGCCGCGCGAAGAAAGCCGGTCAGGGTCGAGGCAAAGCCGTTGTCGGCGCCGCCTGGTCCACCCAGCGAATCGATGCCGTCGCAGCTTTGAGAGCAGGCCGTAAAGCGCCCGCTGTACGGAAAGCTCACGTTCTCATCTTCGGTCAGCACAATGCCGCCTGGCCCACTGATGGTGTTTTCGAACGGTCCCGTTGGCTGTCCGAAGGAGGTGGGCGCGTCGTCGAAGGCAGTGGTCACAAGGAAGTAGGATTGGCCACTGGACAGGCTGACGTCCAAAATCTGGGAAGTGTTGGATCCACCTGGGCCGTCATCATCACTCGCAACGATGTTGACCGGATTGAGCGGGTCAAAGTTGCCTTCGAAGAGAATCAGGTAGCCGTCCATGTTCTCGTCGATTGACGTGTCACCAGGATAGAAAGCGTCAATGGTGTACAGCCCATCGGTGTCAACCACGAAACCCTGTACGTCGTAGGGACAGCTGGTGCATACAGACGAAAGCGGATTGGCGAATACGCCATCGGGATCCAGCTCAAGGTCGCCGCTGTAGCTGATGGAGTCTGCCGTGGCGAGGCTCGTTGTGAGCAGGCCGGCAACAAGCATCAGGGCCGCCGGGAATCTGGCTGTTCGAGTAACACCACTCATGGCGTGTCCTCCCCGCGGTTGAACGTGTCAGGATCGATCAGTAGTACAACGTCCTCGCCGATAAGCGGAGTGCCGCCCGCGCTTTCGAGAAGGGCAGCCCTGACTCTTAACACCGCAGCGCCCCGCGCGCGATTGGTCTGCAGCCAGTTTGAGAAGGCGCGCATGTCGTATTGCACCACCAGGTCGTCAAACCCGTCCGCGCCAAGGGTATTGCAGTCCGTTACTGCTTCTTTGCCGAGCAGCGGGAAGAACGGTGTGGCGACGTCGGCGACTCGTGATCGTAAGGGGCAAAGACCGACGAAGCTGATGGACGCAGGGTCAATGGTATTTACGTCCAGGGTTTCGCTGCCAAGAATGGCTACCTCGACGATCTGTTCATTAGGGCTGCCAAGCAGGATCGGGTTTGGACAGGTTTGCGGAATAATGTCTACCGCAACCTCCATTGGCTGATCGGTGCCAACGCCACCGAGCAATATCTCCACCGTCGGCAGCACGGGGTCGTTGGATGCCAGGGACATGGTTGTTACCGCTTCACCCTGTGTGTCAGGCGAAAACTCGACTTCGATATTGCAGCTTTCGCCAATCGTCAGCGTACTGTTACTGCAATCGTCTGCCGAAATGCTGTACGGCAAACCGGGGTCGCTTAGTTGTCCCAGTTCCAGCGGCGTTGCCGAGCCTTCGGTGCTGATCGTCACGGTACGTGACGTTGTTGTTCCGATGATGGTCGGGCCAAATTTCACCCTGGCGTTGTCGATCAGGAGAATTGCGGGCGGCAACTCGAGAATGGTCGTATCGGTAGCGCTTGAATCACCGGTATTCGTGGTGCCAGCTGGTACGGCCACCGTTACCGTATTCTCAAGAGTGCCGTCGAACTCAGGGTTTCCGATAGCATCAATTACGTACGTGACGCTGCCGCCGGCGCTGATTTCGACAGGGTCAGCAATGTCGCCGGCGACGGGGCCAGCTGTGCAGGTGGCGCCGGCAGTGGCCGAGCATGTCCACGTTGCATCGATCAGATTTGCAGGCAGTACGTCTGAAACGAGCCCGTCCTTCAGTAGGCTTGGTCCCTGGTTGCTGACGTTGATGATGTACTGCAGAGGTTCCCCTGAGGGAATCACTTCCGTGTTGTCCGTTTTTGAAATGGCGAGATTCACTTCCGGGGTCAGCACAAACTCATCAATCGCGGATGTGTCGCCAGTGTTGACTGTGCCCGGGATGGGCTGCGTCGTTATCTCGGCGGTTATGGTCCCTGTTGCAGCTTCATCGATGGTTCCGATGACGGAGTAATTTACCGAGCCTCCTGGAAAGATGGTTGGTGTGTCCGTGAAGGGGCCGAAAATCACCCCGCCACCCCCACAGGTGCTGCCGCCCGTTGATGACAGGCAGGCCCATCGGAAGTCTTCAAGCATATCGGAAAAGCTGCCGGAGACACTCCCTTCGAGGAAGGTGTTGGGGCCGTTGTTCTGAATGCTTATCTCGTACGTAACTTCCGTACCTGGAGTCGTGGTACCTGCCGGACGCGAAAGATTGATGGCCAGTGAAAGCTCGCCGGGCTGGATTGTGTACGTACCGCTTTCAAACGATGGGTTCAGACCCATAAACGTAATGAAGGACACAAACTGTCCTGCGGGAACGTCGTTGGGGCCTGTGGCTATGGTGCCCGTTGTGTTTGCGACAAGCGTGTGAAAGCGCACAAAGCCAACCCGCACGGGACCTGTTATGCCGAAGTCAAAGTTCCCGAAGGCGATGCCGAGAAGTCGATTCGAGTCCACCAGGTCTGGATACCGACGAAGGTCGGGGTCGTCTGGAAACGCGGCATCGAAAACAAACTCCTCGAACCGGAGGTGTTCCGGGTCAAAAGTGATGTCGAGTCCGCCGCCGATTGCGGGCTCCGCGGAGAAATCCACCCATAGCTCAAACTCCGCGAGCCCATCGTACTCCGGGGTGATTTCACTGGGTTGGAAATAGACTCGGCCGTCTTGTCCACGACGGATGCCACCTCGTCGCATCGCACGAACGCCGGCGGTGGTCGCCGCCTTGAGAAGCGAGGCATCCGCGAAGTCGACCCGTCCATCGCCATTGATATCGCCCTGCGGACCAGGCCCGTACATGTTCTGCTTCAGAACGGCGAAGTCCGCCTGGTCAATGACGCCGTCGCCATTGAGATCCGGCGAATCAGTCGACGCGGCCCTTGCAGGCACATGCCAGAGAAAGGAAAGCAGAACGGCCGCTGTCAGCCATTTGTTCATCGAAGTCCCCCGATCCAATGAAGGATTCTGGCGGCCATCGTGACGGGTTTATCGGGCCCCAAGGCCGCTTTCTTATGCTTTGAATATAGCGCGAGCGGGTGACCATGTCATGTAGGAAGTGCTTCATTCACACTACGACGTGGCCGGAATGCCGTGGGTCACTGCGAAATACTGAATGATCTGTACGAAATACACAGGAAAATGCGAGCATTGGCATCAGCAGCTAGAAAGGGTGACGGAGGAGAGCATGCGAATCCTGGTTTTAGGAGCCGGCGCTACCGGCGGCTATTTTGGAGGGCGGCTGTTGCAGGCAGGCCGCGACGTTACTTTTCTTGTGCGGCCAAAGCGCGCTGCGGCGCTGGCAACATCCGGTCTCGTCATAAAGAGTCCTTTCGGCGACGCTCGACTGGATTCCCCGCCCACGGTTCTGGCACAGGCGCTTGCGGCCCCCTACGACCTGATTCTTCTCAGCTGCAAGGCCTATGATCTGGACGATGCCGTTTCTGCTATCTCGCCTGCGGTAGGGGTGAACACGCTGATACTCCCGTTGCTAAACGGCATGCGCCATCTCGGAGTACTGCACGAAAGGTTTGGTGAAGACAAGGTGCTTGGCGGCCGATGCGTCATCGCGGCTACCCTCGACGAGGCCGGCGGTATCGCCCATCTCAATGAGACCCATGGGTTGACCTTTGGCGAACGCAACGGCGGCAGCACCAAACGTCTAGCGGAAGTGGCCGAGGTGCTTTGCGATGCAGGCTTTGACGCGCACGCAAGCGCTACCATTGAGCAGGACATGTGGGAAAAGTGGGTGATGCTTGCATCACTCGCTGCCGGCACCTGCCTGATGCGGGCAGCCATCGGGGTCATCGTTGCCAGTCCTGGTGGTGGTGACTTCCTCACGGGCCTGTTCGAGGAGTGTTGTGCCATCGCGACGGCCAACGGCTTCGCGCCACGGGAGAAGTTCAGGCAGTTCGCGAAGGACCTGCTAACAGAGACTGGCTCGACGCTGACGGCTTCCATGCTGCGTGATCTGGAGGCAGGCTATCGGACAGAGGCCGATCACATTATCGGTGACCTTCTCAGTCGTCGCGGTAATGTCGAAGCCCGTTTGCTGGCTGTTGCTTACACCCACCTCAAGGCCCACGAGCGGAGCGCAGGATAAGCTGTCATTTCCTTGCTGGAGTGAGTCCAGCTTTTGACTGCGTACAGGTGCTTAACAACAGAACCGCTGTCTGCGCGAGGACGGGTTTGTGCGCGAATAGCGTCTGTGCAATAGTGGTCTTTGGCCGTACCGCGCGAATCGCGGCTCCTCTTTTCTGTGGCCATTACACATTGACGTGCTAAGTCCCTCCAGGACTGCGAGCCGCGAACCGACCGAGACACCGTTCTCGGTCTTCAAATTCGTGCGAGCGACCCCGGCACACTGCCGAAGGCCGGCGTCAGGCAATCGCCTCGCCGCGCTGTTACCAGAAAGGCAAGAAAAGGGGGAGATTTGCAATGAGAGTTTTCAAGTTACTAACTGCGACTGGACTGTTGGCCGTAAGCCTGTTGGGCGCCAGCACCGCGAGCGCCGCCGTGTACCAGTTCACCGGCGTTGTCACCCTTTGCACCGGGACGTGCGACAGTTTTGCGTCGCTCGATGTCGGTACCGAAGTTACGGGTACCTGGGAGATCATTACCTCGCCGGGCGGGTCCTGGGGCTTTGCTGACATGGGCTCGTTCGGCGCCGAGGTGTTCAACCCTGGGGCACCCGTCGAGCCGTTTGACGGCACCAACCCGACCACGGCCAACCCGCTACCACTTGTTTCAGGGGTAGCGCCAATCGTCGCGTCCGGTGGGGGGATGACCACAGGGGGCACAACCGACGCCGGCAACCAGCTCAATTCCGGCACTATACTTCACGAGTTCATCGTGCCGCCGTTTAACTCG
>JBCAXP010000030.1:0-20822 GCA_038533995.1 Pseudomonadota bacterium | reverse complement strand
GGCCTGCTCGCGCGGCCAATGCGCCACCATGGGTGAGACCCTTAAGGTGCGGCGCGGCGCGAGGGTCACGGTGGGACTCGCAGTGCAGGATCCGAAGGGCAACAACCGCAGCCCGTACACGTTCAACAACCCGGTGCTCATGCAGATCGGCATCGAGCAGCCGTTGAACCAGCCGGAGCTGGCCCACGTCGAGCTCATTCGTGGTGACGTGAACGGCCCGATCCCGGTGCGGCTTGATAACGGCAAAATGAACCCTGAGTACTCCAATCCGCTGGCGCCTGAAACCACGCACATCGCGAGGCAGTGGACAACAGCCGATTTTGGATCCTTGCCGACGATCAAGCGAATGTCCTATTCGTTTATCGCAGAAACTGATGGCTACGTCCGTGCGCGGGGTTCGAACCTGCCGCCGGGTACGCCAAACGCACGTGACATGGACGGCAATCCGCTGTCTGACAAGTTGAAAGACAACGTCACCTGCGACGATCCGCTGTGCCCCCCGCACGTGGAAGGCATCGTCAACTACGATCTGGAAGCCTGGTCGGATATGTGGTTCCACACAAACCCGGTCTTCATCGAGGTGGAATGACGTTGGCGTTTGCCAATGAGACGGCCGATGATTGACGACCTCTCAACGGCGGGCCGCAAGGCCCGCCGTTTCCTCGTTGTTGCTCTTGCCATTGCAAGCACTGGCGCCTGGGCCGACGAGGAACCCGCCACTGAGGCTGTGAACGCCGAACAGGCGCGTGCCGTCGTGAGGGCGATTTTCGATCGCCTTGACTGCGACCTCGACGGCACCGTGGAGACGGCGGAGGTTGACGACCACTTTGCGCAGGTGTGGGCGCCAAGCGACCGGGACCGGTCAAGAGCCCTGTCGCCAGTAGAGTACTCCCGCCTGCACTACACGCTTTCCGACGAGCAGGGCCGCGGCCTGTTCGCCGATGCCGACGCCGATGCCGACGGCAAAATTACGGCCGGCGAGCTGCGCCTGCACCTGCAGCGAATGATCAGGCACATCGATGCCGACAACGACAACGAAGTCACTCGTGCCGACGCCGGCCTGAAGTCCGCGGGCTATGCCCGGCCCTTCGCCAAGCGGCCCAAAACCTCCACCTGATACTTCCGAGGAGCGCCTCGACGCCATGCCACAGGTTGACGTCACACCATTGTTTCCAATTCCTTTCATGCGGGTAACAGAACTGTTGCCTGCAGCGCTGGTGCGCGACTGTGTCGAGCAACTCAAGGCCTCGACCACCCGCACCAACGCGAAGTCTGACTTACTGAGTCACACGGACATCGACGGGCTGGAAGGGAGCGACCTGTACCCCCGCATCGGCGCACTGGTGGCGCCGCATCTCGCGCAGTTCGGTGAACTCCTTTTTGGCGAGAAGCTGGAATGGTCGATCAAGGAGATCTGGAGCAACGTGCTTGAACCCGGCGGGCACCAGTCGGTGCACGCGCACTCCAACAGTTTTATCTCCGGCATTGTGTACCTGACGGAGAGCGACCCGTCGGCGCGCACGGTGTTTCACCGAAGCCTTGGCGGTACCGAGTTTGTCTTCAGTAACGACAACCCAAACGCAAAGATGGGCCCGTTCAACGGCAACAAGTGGGTCAGTCCGCAGGTTTTGCCCGGTGACATGGTGCTGTATCCCAGCTACCTGCTGCACGAGGTGCCTGTGAACCAGGGGCTGCAGCGGATGACAATCGCCTTCAACGCGATTCCCGACCGGCTGGACACCTGGGGCTACTCGATCCACTTCGACAGCAGGAGATCCGAGCGCCGCTAGCGGCGTGTGCCAGCCGTGAGAGTCTCTTTTCAAAACGACCAGTTTCTTGTGCTCGACGACTTCCTGTCGAAGGAGCACTTCGAGCAGATGTGGCGCTGGTTTCATGTCGCGCCGTTCTTTCCGAACGACGTGCGCGGCCTGCACGGCGCCTGGCGGCTGGACGACGGCCGCGTCATGCGCGGTCCCGACGTGTATTACGGCAAAGTGTCCGCGCAGGTGGCAAAGGGTCATCCCGGCGCGTTTGCCCATCCGACAGGCACGGCGCTGGACCTTCTTCTGGAACAGTTTAGCCGCAGCGGCGATTACTACGCGGAGCTTGTCGGCCGGGAAGGGCCCGACTGGCGCACGCTCGCCGCCGCGCCGAGACTCTACGAGCGCAACAGCAGCCTCTACTGGCATCGCGACACGCCCGCGGTGGTCACCGGAAGCTGCACGTACTATGCACACCCCGAATGGAACGTGCAGTGGGGCGGCGAACTGTTCGTCGCGCACCCGTCAGCGCTCGACATTCCGGACGCCCACGGGCCCTCCATGATCGCGCCGAAAGAGGTCATGGGCCGCGGCATGGTGCAACTCTCGGGGCACCTGGACAACAGCGAAGTTAACGACGCGCTCATGGAGGCGGGCATGGGGCACTACGTGATGCCAAAGCCAAACCGCCTTGTCGTCATGCGAACCGGCAACCCGCACATGATCTCGAAGGTGCACCCGGCCGCCGGCGATCACGTGCGCGCGAGCGTTACGATGTTTCTGATCCGGCCGGGGCAGGAAGGCGTTGAGGGGCTTCGATAGCCCTTCGCTTTGTTAGCCCTGGCCGGTGTTCTTCCGGTAGCCACGCCGGAATTTCGTTTCGATCTCCAGCAGGCTTTTCTTAAGCGCATGCCGCTGCTCGTCCGTTGCTTCGCCCGCGCTGAACGCGAACTGCTCCCGCTTGAACGGAATGTACATCGCGAGCGGTGTGCCGCGTTCCACGACGAAGCTGTCCTTCACGTGAATCATTACCTGCTGGTTGATCTCATGGTGCACGTCGCTGCGAATGGTGCCCGGCATGACCGAGAAGCGCGGATCGAACTCGTAGAACATCGGTAGCT
This sequence comes from Pseudomonadota bacterium, assembly GCA_038533995.1. GTDB lineage: Bacteria > Pseudomonadota > Gammaproteobacteria > Steroidobacterales > JBCAXP01 > JBCAXP01. The sequence goes on along the minus strand of JBCAXP010000030.1, from coordinate 17,941 downwards.
GCAGCACGGAGTAGCCGGGGCTGGTGCGCACGAGCCACGGCGAATTGAGCTTCATAACCGTTACCACCTTCTCTCTCAGCGAGGCCGGCCCGTGCTGAAGGAACTGGCCGGCACCGTGGAAGGACAGCGAGAAAATGTCAGGTGCCGAGGTGCGCGCGCGCACGTTGCCATCGTTGAAGTCAAAGATGAAATCGCACCACGCCGGCACCACGTAGGCGGCGGAGTAAAAGTCGGGGAACGCCGGGCAGACCTTGACGGTGCCGGCTTCAATGCGCGGATCGGTGCTGGGCGCCGCAGCGGGGGTCTGCTTCCACCAGGCGGGCATCGACCGTGCGCCGGCCTGAATTGGAACGATATCCGGCAACGCCTCCACTTCGGTGAAAAATTCGATCTTCGGATCGCTGTTGGCTTCTTCCGGTTTTTTCTCGCCATTTTTCTGGCGCGCGCTGTTGTCGCGGCTGAACAGGCCAAGCATCGGGAACCTCGCAGCCCGGTTAGTTGGACCGTTATTGTTATGACGGAAAGGTTACGCCGGTATGACAGCCGGACGTGAGACAGTCGGGCGCGCGCAGAACGCGCAGCGCGGAGGTGCTGCTTGCTGTGAGTTGCGCGCGAAAGGCGCGCTTAAGTTACCCGGCGGCGACTATTCGCTCATACAGGCTGTCCTTGAGCATTGCGCGGTCGTGCTTGAGCTGGTGCATGGCTTCGTCATCAATGGGTGCGCCGTCGAGTTCGAGTTCGCGGATTTCCTTGTCGAGGTCGTCGTAGCGCTTGGCGTCTTTCGCGAACTGCCGGTCGTTGATGGCGAGGTTTGCGATGACCTCCATGTGTTCCGGGAACTCATGGGTTAGGGAGTGATCTTCTCCTAGCATAGAGGGCTCCTTTATCGGCATTAACAGGCAACCGTGGTGTATGGTAACGCCGTTTCGGAACCTCGGGTCAAGTCGCGGGAGAAATCGTGTGGAAAACGGTCTGAAATCGGTAGTGATGGCGGCGGCCGCGGTGGTTGCGTTTGCCTTGCCGGCAAGTGCGTCAGCGGAAATCGTTTCCTCGTCTGAAACCCATTTCGTACTACGGCACGAGGCCTCGTCGGCGCTTTCAGCCGAGGCGCTGTGGCAGCGGCTGCTTGAGCCTGCGAGCTGGTGGCACCCGGATCACACCTATTCTGGCAGTGCACAAAACCTGAGCCTCGAGCCGCGTGCCGGTGGCATGTGGCGCGAGACCTGGGACGGCGGTTCCGTGGTGCACGGCACCGTGTTGTTTGTGAAGTCGGGCAGCACGCTGCGCATGAACGCGCCGTTTGGGCCGCTGCAGGAGCTGGGCGCCTACACCATCTGGACGATCACAATAACGTCGGCAGATGAGGGTTCGACCGTCGTCTTCGACGAGGTGTCGAGCGGGCCGCCGTCTGCCGGCATGGCTGAAATTGCCAAGGCGGTGGACTTTGTGAAGGCCGAGGCGATTCGGCGTCTCACGCAGCAGTAGGCAGCGTCAAAACGTCTCGGTGTGCACGCGGCTGCCGTCGACGCCGATGTCGGCGAGGGCGTCCGCCACCGTGTTGAGAAACGACGCCGGCCCGCACAAGTAGAAAGCTGCATCGAGGTCCTGCACGGCGTCCCGCAACACGTCCGCATTAATGCGGCCGGCCACGTCGAAGTCCTGTCCTGCCACGTCGGTAGAGTCTGGCTGGCTGTAGGCAATAGTTGTCTTCACGGTGTCGTTCTCCGTAGCGATGGTTTGCACTTCGTTCCGTAGCGCGTGGTGGCGGCCGTTTCGGGCGCTGTGAATCCACACGACCTGCCGGTCCGAGGGTTGGTTGGTTAGCGCGTGCAGCATGCTCACCATGGGCGTCACCCCAACGCCGGCGCTGATAAGCACGACTGGTCGACTGTCGTCGTCCAGCACAAAGTCCCCGGCGGGCGGCCGGCTGTTGATGACGGCGCCCGGGGCGAGTTCGTCGTGCAGAAAGCGGGACACGAGCCCAAGGGGTTCGCGCTTCACGCTGATGCGGTAGACGCCTTCACCGGGAGCGTTCGACAGCGAATAGGTGCGGGACACCGGGGTGTCCAGCCCGCTCGTGGCAAACTCCAGCGGCAGGTGCTGGCCTGCGACGAAGTCCGGCAATGCGCCGCCGTCCCGCGAGCCGAAGTAGAACGACACGACGTCGTCGGATTCGCGCTTTCGCTCAAGCAGGCGCAGCTCGCGCACCAGCTCGCCTGGGTCGGTAAAGCGCAGCGGCATCGCGGCGGTGAGCTCGACGATCTCCTCGACGTCGATCACGACCAGCCGTTGGGCACCCGCGTGGCGGGCGACGGCCGGTGAGTCCCAGTCGATGCTGGCGCGGCCGGTGATTTGCAGAAGCCCGCCCGTCTCGAAGTCCACGAACAGCAGGGCGACGCGCGGGTCGACCACGAGGTTGCCGATCGTGTTGAAGTGGTTGTTGCCGGCAAAGTCCGGAAACACGAGGCGCGTGGCGCTCTCCACGGTGACGAAGCCCGACGGGCCGCCCCGGTGCGAGGCGTCCATGCCGCTACTTTCGCTGTTGCTGCCATCATCGGCTTTGCCGCTGCCGACGAAGAACGTGTCCGCCGAGGCGATGAGCCTCTGCATCGGTTCGGTCAGCGCCGTGTGCCGTGACGAAGACGCAGACTGCGCAGGCGCGTCCACGTGATACCACTCGCGTTCAGTGATGTACTGCGGGCAGTTGCCGAAGGCCTGCCCGACCTTGAAGCGCAGGTACCCACGTCCCGCTTCGACGATGGTGCCGTTCACGCGGTTACGCCTTCTTGAGGCAAGCTCGATGCCCAGCAGCCCCAGCTCGCTGCCGGCGCCGAACGAACCTTCCAGCGCATCGCCCGGCAGCAGGCTGGTATTCAGCACGAGCGACGACGCATCGGGCGACTGCACGAAACCGGGTTCACCGGTGAGCAGCGTGAGCCACGGCCTGTCCAGCTCGTCGCGAGCCGCGGCGATGACAAACGGCAGCTGCGTGTAGAAGTCACGGTGCTGCTCGGGCATCCATGAGCGCACGACCTTGCGCGCCCAGGGCTCAATCGACTCGCGAACGCCCATGCGCTCCTGCACGGCGATTTCGCCTGAATGAAAGGGAGAGCTTGCCATGGCGCGGGATCCTCAGGCGGCGATGAGTTCGAGGCGGATGTTGCCGGGAATGCGGCACATCATGTGGCGGATGCCGGTGCTGCCAAGCGCTTCCGGTTCGAACTCGATGCTGGTGTCGTCCCGTGTGCCGAGTTCATCCGCCAGGTTTTTCAGCGCCTGCTCGCTGCCAACCCGCAGGGCGAGGTGGTGCAGGCCGATGTTGCGGCGGCGGTCGAACGGCGTCGCGCTGTTCGGGTCCTCGGCCTGCCAGAGGGTAATCATGACGCTGCCGTCGCTGACGAATGCGGCGGGATAGTCCGGCACTTCGCCCACCTGCTCGAAAGCGAGAGCGTCGATGAAAAATTCCCGGGCCTGGTCGAGGTCCGGAACGGTGAGGCCAACGTGGTGTGCGCCTGCGGTTTTTGCGTTGCTCATGGTGCGTCTCCTGGTGTGCGTTGATTCGTGGGGCCAAGTCTGCGCTCATGCACATTGCGAATAAATAGAGGTAAAATGATATGAGTAATGCAAAAAGTGGAGTAATTGGCTTTGGACGTTTTTGGCGCCATGCAGACCTTCGTCGCAATCGTGGACGAGGGCAGCCTCACGGCGGCGGCGGACGCGCTCGACCGCTCGCAGCCGGCGGTGGTGCGGTCGTTGGCCGCGCTCGAAGCGCACCTGGGCGCGCGCCTGTTGCACCGGACGACCCGGCGCATGTCGCTGACGCCAGAAGGCAGCGAGTACCTGGAGCGGGCGCGACAGATCCTTGCCGACGTCGAAGAGGCCGAGCGCGCCGCGAGCCAGAACGAGTCGGAGCCCAGTGGCCAGGTGCGCATCACCGCGCCGGTGCAGTTCGGACAGCTGCACGTTGCGCCGCTCCTGACGCAATTCCTGTCGCAGCAACCTCGGCTTACGGCCCAGCTGTTGCTGCTGGATCGCAATGTCGACCTGGTGGACGATGGCATCGACATTGCCGTGCGCATCGGCCCGCTGCCGGACAGCGAACTGGTAGCGCTGCCGGTTGGTGAACTCAGGCGCGTTGTGTGCGCGAGCCCGGCGTTGCTGGCCAGCGTGGATAAGCCGGACAAACCGGAGTCACTGGCGCAGTTGCCCTGCGTGCGCGTCGAAACCCTGGCGCGTTCCGGCACCTGGTCGTTTCGCCGGGGGCGCTCGACGGTGGGCGTCAAGGTCAGCGGGCCGCTCGCCTGCAACCAGGTGGCTGCGGCAATTTCTGCCTGCGTGCACGGCGCCGGCTTCGGCCAGTTTCTCTCCTACCAGGTTAACGAGCAGCTGCGCACCGGGCAGCTCGTGCGCGTGCTCGAACGCTTCGAGGTTGACGCCATTCCCGTGAATGTTGTGTACTCTGGCGGCCGCTTCGCCTCCGCCCGGCAGCGCGCCGTGGCGAAGCACCTTCAGACCGCCCTTCGCGAGCGGGTGTTTCGCGGCGACTGACGCACGCAGTACACTTCCCCGACTGTTTGCCGGCGAGCGTCATGCCCTTTTCACACCTTCACAAAGACATTCAGCAAATCCTCGATACCTTGAGCGACGACGCCCTGGTGCCGCGAGAGACGCTGGGTGAGGAACTTGAGCGGTATGTTCGCGCGCTGTACGTGCGGGCAGAGTTCGAGGAGCACTTCGACACCCGCACGGCGCTCGCCACGATCGACGTGTGCCGGTCGCTGGTAAAGGCGCTGCCGCCTGAACCGTCGGAGCGCCAGCACCGGCTCACGCAGGCCGCGATTCGCTATTTCGTGTTGCAGGAAGATGCCGACAGCGACACGGAGTCGATGATCGGCTTCGACGACGACCTGATGGTTGCCAGGGCGGTGGCCGATGCGCTGGGGCTAACCGGTCGCGACGACGGCTAGCGTAGCTAGTTCGCAAACTCCCGTAGGACCGCCCTCGCTTCCTCGAAGCGCGCATCCATTCGCGGCGTGGCGACGTCGCCATAGGCTTCCCGGGCACGTGCCTGTGACGCGTCTATCGCCCTGACCAGGTCGCTCGCTGCCCGTGCCCGGGCGGCGGGATCGGTGCTACCTACCGAGTCAATCCACACCGGAGAACTGTGCGCGAAGGGCCGCACGTGCATCGTCGGCCAGGCGTCATCGACGCGCTCCGACGAATAGGCGCGCATCGCCACCCAGCCGCCGGCAGGCAGCGTTACGTCGCCCTCGTAGCTGCGCGTTTCGCCGGCCGTTACGCCTTCGAGGCGTTCCACCACGGTGCCGTTGACGATGAGTTCCACCACGTCGGCATCGCTCGTGCTGGCAAGCGCCGCGCGCCACTGCTGCGGGCCGGCCGCAATCACGTCTCCAGGGCGCGCGTCCTCACCAATCTCAAACAGGAGTGCGGGACCTGTCGTTACAAAGCCGCGGCCCGCGGCGGCGGCCTCCAGCACCGCATCGGCAGTGACTTCGCCAGTTACGCGTACGTAATTGCGGCCGGTGCCAACGGCGGGCGTGCGATGAAAGTCCACCCACGCGTCGGTGCCGGACATGGCGGCGACCGGCTTGCCGATGTTGAGCAGGCGGTACCAGACCTCAGCGGTGCCGAGGGAACTGGTCCATGCGCACACAAGCTCAAGGCCGATGCGGTCGGCCAGTACCGAGTCGGATACCAGCTCCAGCGGCATATACCCGACCTCGTCGCCCGCGAACGGGTCCGCGTCGTCCGCGACCGGGTGCACGTAGGTCGCCAGCGCGCCGGTCGCCTCGGCGAAGGCAATGACGTCGCCGTTGGTGAGGTCCGCGCTGCCGAGCGTCGGGTTGTTCGGACCGAAAAACCACGGGGCGTAGGGCTTACCGGCGCCGACGAGGCCGATATGGCCATGGAAGTGCGACCGCACCTCCTGGCCCTGGGCAATGGTGTGGCGGCCGCGCCGCGTCTCGATGCCGAGCAGCGGCGCATCGATGCGCCGTTCCCAGCGGTTCCAGGACATGGGCGCCAGCACGTCGAGGTCTTCACCCTGCGTTGCGCGAAGGGCGTCATCGTGGTCGGCGCGAAACTGTCCGTCGCCGTTCAGGTGCACGTGATGATCGGCCGACGCGTAGCCTGCGGCCGCTGCGTCCCACAGCGGCGAGAGTTCCAGTGCAACCTGTGCCTCGTCCCCTGATCGCACGCGAACGGTGGACTCTTCCACGGCGGCCATCGGCCCGCGCGCGGCGAGCACGGTGTAGGTGCCGACGGGCAGGGTGAAGCTCGTGCTGCCGTCAACGTAAAAGAAGTGCCGGCCTGTCTGACCGTCGAAGTGCGTCGCGTCGTCCGGGTGTGCCACCGGGTGGCCGTCGGCGCTGGCAATCGAGAGGCGCGCGGTGACAGGCGTGCCGTCAGCATTCGTCACGGCTACGGCCAGCGTGCCGGTGCGTGCACCGTAGTTCCACTCGCGCACGGGTATTGCTTCGGGAGTGCCGCCGTGGGTTGCCACGCGCATGAGCGTCAGGCGACGGGACTCGTCCAGGTCAACGTAGTACACATGGCTGCCGTCGGCACTGAAGGCCGGCGCGGTGGCGTAGGGCTGACCCTCCGTCAGGCGGTTTGTCACGCGGGGGTCGTCCAGGTCCAGCGTCCACAGGTGATAGGCGTTGTCGATCGGTGCGCTGTAGACAATCAGGCGCTGACCGGGATGGGCGTCCGCAGTCAGGAGATAGGTGAGCGTTTCGGCGTGGACCACCTCGTCTGTGCCTGCGACAAAGTCGCGCAGCCGCAGCACGCGGTGCGGTTCCAGGCCGTGGAGGTACAAAAGTCCGGCACCGTCCGCCACGCGCCGTGCGTTGCGTTCCACCTGTCGCAGGTTGGTGACCTTGAGGTCCGTGCCGGAGGCCAGGTGGCGGCGCCACAGGTTCAGGCTGCCGTCTGCCGCACTCGTGTAGTAGAGGTACTCGCCGTCGGCCGAAAATTCCGGATCGAGCTCTATGGTTGGCGTGTTGATGACTTCTTCGCGCCGGCTTTCGACGTCGATCACGACAATCGACGTGTCACTGCCGGTGTCGCGAACAAAGGCGAGGCGCTTACCGTCCGCCGACCAGCGTGGCCGTGCGTCCACGTGAGGTCCGGCCGTCAGCCGCTCGGCAATGCCGGTGTCTGTGTCCAGCAGCCACAGCCAGCCCTGCGCGGCGAGCGCAATGTGCTTGCCGTCAGGTGCCGGCGCCGGGTCCGACGGACCGTGCGCCATTGCCGGCAGCTCGTGCTGCTCCAGGTAAATATGATGGCGAAAGTCCTCCACCCTGGGGTAGCGGTTGGTCCACTGGGCGGCGGCGCTGCCCGCGAGGGCAAGATAGATGATCGAGGCGGTAGCGAGGGCGCTGGCGAGGCGGTTGTTCGACATTATGATTCCCCGTATTGCCCGCGCGAAGCGCCGAGCGGGCGATCAGCATAGCAGGCATCTGCAAAAGCGGTAGACTCTGCGTGCCTAAATTTAAGGACACCCGATGGCAACGCCGAAAGACAACAACGACATTCCCGGCTACGACTACGTTGTGGTCGGTGGCGGCTCGGCAGGCTCGGTAGTGGCCGGTCGGCTGAGCGAGGACGCCACGAAATCCGTGTGCCTCATTGAGGCTGGTCCGCCCGACAGCGATCCGCGCATTCGCATTCCGTTCGGGCTCATGGGGCTCATCGGCAACGAACGCTTCGACTGGTGCTACCGGTCCGCGCCGCATGCGCACCTGGGCGGGCGCGAGGTATCCGTGCCGCGGGGAAAGACCCTGGGCGGCAGCGGGTCAATCAACAGCATGGTCTACATTCGCGGTCGCGCGAGCGACTACGACGCGTGGGCAGCGCAGGGCTGCACGGGCTGGGACTGGGCGACCGTGCTGCAGCGTTTTCGCCGTGCCGAGAACAATGGCCGCTGGCGCGACAGCGAACTGCACGGCACTGGCGGCCCTTTGTTCGTGGAAGATCTGCCGTCGCCGCATCCAATGGTCAACCGGCTCGTGGCGGCGGGCAAGGCCGAGGGCGTGCCGTCAAGCGACGACTTCAACGGCGCCACGCAGGAGGGCCTGGGCAACTACCAGACCACGATGCACCGCGGCCGCCGCTGGAGCCCGGCCGACGCTTACCTGCGCCCCGCGCTCAGCCGGTCGAACGTTACCCTGGTGACCGGCGGCGAGGTGGAGACCATCGACTTCGCCGAGGGACGGGCGCGCACGGTGACGCTCACCATCGACGGCACTCGCCGGCAGTTGGCGGTCAACGGTGAACTCGTACTGTGTGCGGGCGCGATCGGCTCGCCGTCGATCCTGCTGCGCTCCGGCATCGGTCCGGCGGCGCACCTGGCGAGCCTGGGGCTCCCCGTCGTGCATGACCTTCCCGGCGTTGGCGAGAACCTGCACGACCACCCTGCCGTCGGCATGCACTACGTGGGTGGTACCGACGGCTACGCACTCAGCCTTGCAACGATGGCGCAGAATCTCGTCGCACCCTTCCGCTACCTGGTGTCCCGAAAGGGCCTGTTCGCCAGCAACACGGTGGAAGGCGGCGGCTTTGCCCGTACTGAGCCGTCACTCGCCGAGCCTGACGTGCAGTTTCATTTCATCCCGGCGCGGGTCGGCCACGATGGCGCGATGATCACGTGGGGCCGGGGCTACTATTCGGACGTGTGCCTGCTCAAACCGCGGTCGCGTGGCCGGCTCACGCTTGCCTCGCCGGACCCGCACGAGGCGCCCGTAATTGATCTCAACCTCCTGGCCGAGCCGGAGGATGAGCAGGCGCTGCTGCGTGGCGTGCGCCTGCTCCGGCGCATTCTCGCCAACCCGGCGCTGAAGACGCGAGGAGCCGAGGAGGCGGTGCCCGGCGACAGCGTCTCTTCCTCCGACGATGACCTGCGCGCGTACCTGCACCAGCGCCTTGGAACCGCCTATCACCCGGTCGGTACCTGCCGTATGGGGCCAGCCGACGACTCACAAAGCGTGGTCGACCCTGAGCTGCGGCTGCGCGGTGTGTCGAACGTGCGCGTGGCCGATGCGTCGGTCATGCCGGAGATCATTGCCGGCAATACGAACGCCGCGTCGATGATGATTGGCGATGCGGCGGTGGATCTCCTTCGGGGCGCGCCTCAGTAATCGATGTTGTAATCAATGTGCTGACCCTGCTGGTCGGTTAGACTCACCAAGCATGGCCAGACTCATTGTTTACTATGCCCATCCGGGCCACCGCCACTCCCACGTGAACCGCTATATGGCGAGCGCCGCTCAGGCGGTGGAAGGCATCACCTTTGTTGACCTGTACAACGACTACCCGCGCTTCGATATCAACGTAGACGTTGAGCAGCAGCGCTTGCTCGACCACGACGTTGTGCTGTTCCAGTTCCCGATGTTCTGGTACTCGACGCCGTCGATCATCAAGGAGTGGGAAGACCTGGTGCTGGAGCACGGCTTTGCCTACGGCTCCGGTGGTACCCAGCTGTCTGGCAAGACAATGCTGCTGGCGATTACCGCGGCCGGCCCGGCCGATGCCTATACGCCCGCCGGCTACCAGCACTACCCTATGCGCACGTTTCTCACGCCCCTCGAGCAAACCGCGCGGCTCTGCGACATGCGCTTCAGCGCACCTTACGTGCTCTACGGCTCGCTACGGGCTCCCGGCGAAGGTGGGGTGGAGCCGCACGTTGACGGCTACCGGCGGCTGCTTGAGGCCATTCGTGACGATCGCTACGACTTCGCGGCGGCACAGAGCCTGGACGTGGTCGACGCCGATCACCTGCCGCTAATCGCCCAAACCACGGCGGGGAAAGAATAATGGACGGATTCCTGCTGCTGGCGTTCCTGTTTCTCGTCGCCGGCGTTGTCGCTGTGCCGATTGCCTCGCGCTTAGGTTTGGGCTCGGTGCTCGGCTACCTGCTCGCGGGCATCGCGATCAGCCCGTTGCTGAACACCTTGCACGTCGACATCGTGAGCATTCAGCACTTTGCCGAATTCGGCGTGGTCATGATGCTGTTCCTCGTGGGCCTTGAGCTTGAGCCGAAAATGCTGTGGTCAATGCGCGACCGGCTGCTGGGCCTTGGCGGTCTGCAGGTGGCGGTGACCGCGGCGGCGATAACGGGCATCGCGATGGCGCTCGGCCATCCCTGGTCGGTGGCGCTCGCGGTGGGGCTGACGCTGTCGCTCTCGTCCACCGCCATCGTGCTGCAGACGCTGAATGAAAAAGGCCTGATGAAATGCGACGGCGGCCAGGCGAGCTTCTCGGTGCTGCTGTTTCAGGACATTGCGGTTATCCCGATGCTGGCGTTCATCCCGCTGCTGGCTCTGCCGGAGCTGGCGGAGGTCGTGACGACCGCCGCCGAACACGGCGACGACGCCGGCCATGCGAGCATGAACCTGGTGGAGGGCCTGGCCGGCTGGCAGCAGGCGCTTGTGACGGTGGCTGCCATTGCGCTCGTGGTAGTCGGTGGCAGTTACCTGACGCGGCCGGTGTTTCGCTACATCGCGATGGCCAGGCTCAGGGAGCTGTTCACGGCCTTTGCGCTGCTGCTCGTTGTTGGCATCGCGCTGCTGATGATCGTGGTGGGCCTGTCGCCAGCGCTCGGCACGTTTCTCGCCGGTGTGGTGCTTGCAAACAGCGAGTATCGCCACGAGCTGGAGAGCGACGTCGCTCCCTTCAAGGGGCTGCTACTTGGGCTTTTCTTTATCACCGTGGGCGCGGCGATCAAGTTTGACCTGCTGCTGGCGAATCTCGGCAGCGTGGTCGCGATGACGCTGGGGCTCATCGCGCTCAAGGCGGCGGTGCTATACGGCCTCAGCCGACTGTTCCGCATTGGCGGGTCGGATCGCTGGCTGTTCACGCTGGGCCTGGCGCAGGCCGGCGAGTTCGGTTTCGTGCTGCTGTCCTTTACGGTGACCAACTCGGTGATACCGGGGGCGCTCGCAGACCAGCTGTTGCTGGTCGTGACGTTGTCGATGCTGCTGACGCCGCTGCTGTTTATCGTGCAGGAACGCTTCATTGCGCCACGCTTTGCAGAAACGCAGAGCCGCGATGCTGACGATATCGAGGAAAAGGCCAGCGTCATTATTGCAGGACACGGCCGCTTCGGCGGCATCGTCAATCGCCTCCTGCTGTCTACCGGCGTCAAAACCGTGGTGCTCGACTACCAGTCCGAGCAGCTCGAGCGCATGCGCACCTTCGGCGTCAAAGTGTACTTCGGCGATGCCATGCGCCCCGACTTGCTGCACGCTGCGGGCATCGAGGAGGCGCGCATGCTCGTCATTGCGATTGACGAGCGCGAGAATGCCACCGAACTGGTGCGCTACGTCACCGAGAACCACCCGCACGTTTACCTCGTGGTGCGCGCGCTCGACCGGCAACACGTGTACGAGCTGTGGAACGCCGGCGCCCGGGACATCATTCGCGATACTTTCGACAGCTCGCTGCGCGCCGGCCGGTCAGCGCTCGAAGCCCTTGGCGTGCATCCCTACGAGGCCGAGCGGCAGGTGCGCAGTTTCCAGATCAGCGACCGGGAACACATGCTCGCGCTGGCCACGGTGTACGACCCGGAAATTCCAGCGCACGAGAATGCCGAGTACGTCGCCAAAACCAAGGAATACATCAAGCGTTACGAGGAGGCGGTGCAGGGCGATGCGCGGGCCTTCAGCAGCCGCATCGATCGCGGCTGGGTGCCGCCGACGCTTGAGGATGTGGCGGCGGAGCAGGCTCAGGCGGCTGAGACCGACCAGTGACTGTGGGAGCGGCTTCAGCCGCGATCAAATCTGTGGCTGAGCTTCGCAATCGCGGCTGAAGCCGCTCCCACAGCTAAAGCCGCTCCCACAGGATTTGTTTCTACGACGCATCGGCAAGCGCGGGGATGCGCTGGCGCAAAAGCACGTACATCGTGAGATAGACGGCGAAGGCGCCCAGCGACGCGAGCCCGCACATCACGAATACGCTGCCGTAGCCCATGCCGGCGGCCAGTATCGAGGCTGCAAGGTTGGGCCCGAGAATCTGTCCGAGGCCCTGCGCGCCGGGTAGCAGGGCCGCAAAGCGGCCGGAATGGTCCACGTTGGCAATCGTGGCCGCCTGGTACACGTCCACGAAGATCCAGCAGAAGTTAAAGCTCATCATGCTGATCATGACGTTCACGTTGTTGATGCCGTTGGCCAGCATCGCCACGATCACCGCCTGGACGGCGAGCGTCACCAGCAGCGGCCGCGCCAGCCCGAAGCGATTGCTGAATAGCGTCGCCACGGCGCAGCCCGCCACCGACGCCACCGACGTGTATACCAGCAGCTTTGCGACCCAGTCCGGCGAGGCTTTTGAGTCTGCGCTCGCAAGTTCAATGTAGGTCCAGTAGGCGCCGATGTTTACGTAGGTGAGCAGCACCGCGCCCAGCACCAGCCAGGGTACGTACAGCGGCACATGCTGGTGCTTCACGGCGTGGTCGCCGGTAGCTTTCTCGACGTCCACTTCGACGTCGAGCGCCTCGTCGACTGGCCGCGGCGGTAACCACTTGAGTAGCGGCAGGGTGACGAGGTAACTGCCGATAAAAAACCAGTAGATGGCATTCATCGACAGCTTCGGCAGCACGTAGAGCTCGGCGCCCTGGGAAAACGCAAAGCAGAACAGCAGCAGGTTGAAGTTGCGCGCGGGCTTTGACGAACCCGCGAGCGTGGCGATCGCCACCGCGGTGAAGATGCCGCTGCCGAAGCCGGCTATTACGCGCAGCCACAGCGTCTGTTCGTAGCTCACCATCACGATGCAAAGCGCGTTCGCCGTCACGGCGATCAACACGGCAACGGCAACGAGCAGCCGGCGATTGATTCGCGCAACGAGTGGTGCCGTGAGTACGGCGCCCAGCGCAAAGCCGCCAAGGTCTGCGCCGCCGACCCGCCCAACCTGCACTTCCGAAAAGCCCAATAGCGATACCCACGCTGTGCTAAGGACGGGAATGCTGACCATGACGCTGTAGCCCGCGAGCGCCATGTAGATGGACAGTGCAATCGAGCGCCAGTCGTCGAAGACGGTGCGGTGGTGAAGCAGTGTGCTTTGCATTTCGGCGGAGTGTACGCGCTTTCCCAGGACTCAACCGCTAAAAAATTAGCGAAAGGTCTTGACATCGGGGACTAAAGCGCTAAAAATTTAGCGGTAAGGAGAACGCGATGCCAAAAAGCCCCGACCAGGACCTCAGCCGCCGCGAGCGGCAAATCATGAATGTGCTTTATCGGCACGGCCAGGCCGCGGTAACCGACATCGCCGCCGAGCTGCCTGACCCGCCCAGCGACACCGCGATCCGCACGCATATGCGCATACTCGAAGAAAAGGGCCAGGTGAAGCGGCAACGGCAGGGGCGCCGGCACCTGTACAAGCCAACGATGGCGCGCAAGCGCGCGGCCCGCGCCGCGCTCAACGGTGTGCTGGCGACGTTCTTCGATGGCTCGCTCGGCGACGCGGTGGCCGCGCACCTGGCCGACCCGCGCGCCGCGATCGACGATGACGAACTGGGGCGGCTGCGGGCACTCGTTCGTGACGCCGAGAAGAATCGCAAATGATCCTGCTGCTCACGAAACTCACGCTGCTGCTTGGTGCAACCTGCCTCGGAGCGCTGTGCCTGCGGGGAGCATCGCCAGCAGCCCGGCACGCAGTGGTGGTTGCCGGCCTGTTGGCTGCCCTTTTGCTGCCGCTGATGATGGCCGTGCTGCCCGTCTGGGAAGTGCTGCCGGCCCGGGAAGTTGCGCCGCCGGTGACCTTCGAGGCCGAAAGGCTGTCCGCCCCTTTGTCCACCGAGGCGCGCGATCTTGCGCCGCCGTCAACGGGCATGGCCGGTGCGGCGCCGTCGCATACTGCTGCGACATCGGGGCAACCGTTGGTTCATCTGCCAGCCGCCGTCTGGCTGACTGGCACTGCGGCGTTGCTTGCACTCCTGGCAGGCAGGGTGCTCGCCATGCGCAGACAGGTTCGCCGCGCCCGGTCGCTTTGCGATGCGCGCTGGCAGCAGCGGCTCACCGACGCCTGCCATGCGCAGGACATCCAGAAGCCCGTTCGGCTTTTGCTGCGCAAGCAGGGCGCGATGCCGGCAACGTGGGGCGTGTTGCGACCGGCGATTCTTCTGCCAGCAGACTGCATGCGCTGGCCGGACGCGCGGTGTCGCGACGTGTTGCACCACGAGCTGGCGCACGTTGCACGAGGCGACGTCGCAACGCGCCTGCTCGCGCACGTGGTGTGCGCGCTCTACTGGTTTCACCCGCTTGCCTGGGTTCTGAAGCGACGCATGCTCATCGAGAGCGAACTCGCCGCCGACGATCGCGCGATGGCCCAGGCCGCAGCCCCGACACACTACGCCAATCACCTTCTGCAAACCGCGGCCGACTGCAGCGGCGTAGCCGGCCTTGCACCGGTGATGGCGAATCCCTCACAACTGGAGACACGGATCATGGCAATACTGGCTACGGACAGGAACAGAACGATCACGACGCGCCGCTCGCGGCTGGCGATTTCCTTGCTGGTAATCGGCGCATGCGTCGTGATGGCGTCGATTGGCCGGGCGCAGCCCGGTACCGTCATCGGCTCGGCGGAGGCAGTGCAGTTTGGTCAGTCAGACAGCCGCGACTTTGCACGGCACCTGGAGTCGCTCGACATTGAAACCGACGACGTTGATGCGCTGCTTGCTGGCCTCGGCAGCAGCAATGCGCTTACCCGCGGTGCGAGCGCGTGGGCGCTCGGCGACAGCGACGACGAGCGCGTCGTGGCGCCGCTCGTGCAGGCGGCCTACGACAGCGAGGCGCTGGTGCGCCAGTGGGCGGTGCGCTCGCTGGAGCCGTGGACAAAAAGCTCGGTGGCCCAGGCGCTTGTCGACCGGCTGCAGGATGCCGACGCGGAGGTTCGTCAGTGGGCGGCGCGTTCGCTGAACCGCCACGATCCGGCGGTGAAGGCCGAGCCCCTCATGGCAACGCTCAACGATGACAATGCGGAAGTGCGCGAATGGGCCGCGCGCGGTCTGGGCGACGTTGGCGGCGAAGCGGTGAGCACGGCGCTGGCTCGCAGACTGGAAGTGGAAACGTCGGCCGATGCTTCGGAGTGGCTGATCCGCTCTCTCGACGACAGCGAAGGCAACGTCGAGACGCTGATAACGGCAACGCGCAATCCGTCAGCGGACGTGCGCGAGTGGGCCGCGCGTGGCCTTGCTGGTCAGCGTGACGACCGCGCCGTCGATGCGCTCATCGCGCTGCTCGGCGATGGCAGTACCGCGGTGCGCGAATGGAGCGTGCGCGGTCTCGGCGTGTGCGGTAACGAGCGCGCGGTGCCGGCGCTGGCCGCCATGGAAGACGACGTCAGCGCCGATGTGCGCGACTGGGCCCGCCGATCGCTGGAGGCGATTGACTGCTGAGTGGGGCTTAAGCGCGCCGGCCCGCGGCGCCAAACACGCCGAGCAGACCGGAGACGAGCAGCCAGGCGGCTGCCGGAATCGGCACCGGCGCCATGGTGCGCGAGAACGTGCACTCAGGCCCGGCACAGTCGGTGCTGATGCGCATCACCTCGGCCAGCAGCTCGTTGCCGTCGACATCCTGGCCAAACACCAGCAGGCCGAGCGAAGCGGTGAACAGTTCGTAGGTGCCAGGCGCTGCGGCGCCGTTTACCGGCGTCAGCGTGTAGAGCATGAAGTCCATCGACTCGCCGGCGTTGATCGTGCCGTCGAAGTCGAACCAGCTGTTGGACGATGCCGACTCATAGTCGTACTGCGAGCCGGGGTCGGCGCAGCCTACCGTAAACGTGTCGTCGCAGCCGCGGCCGGTGAACGGCGAGATAAACGAGTAGCTGTCGAACGGCACAATGTCGCCAGTGACGCGATTGCGGCCCTCGGTGGGCAGATCGGCCGGGTCGATGCCGTTCGGGAACGGATCGAAGCTGTTATAAACGAGCGGGTCGGAGCTGGGGTCGAGCGTCAGCCGTACCCACACGTTGATGCTCTCGTCAGCGGTCACCGTGCCGGTGGGCTCGATGAAAGACAGCGTACCGATAACGCTGGCCTGCGCGGCGGCTCCCTGCAGCAGGGCAGCGGCGGCGAAAACTTTCAGAACTGTACCCAGAACTTTCCTTGCAATCACTGATGGCTCCTCGTAAAGCGCATGTGCTGTTTTCCATAACAGTCGCAGGGTTTTGGCCTGCGCCGGAATCACGATTACCAAAGCAAAAAGCGTACCAACACAAGAAAATCAGGCGCTTGCTGGATGCGTCACTGCTGCACGGTGCAGGCTGTAAGAAATGCCGACGTTAAGCATTCCAAAAAGCCGATGGTCCGGTTTTACTTATCGCGCACCAGAGGCCGCAAGGCGAAGGTCTTCAACGAACCGTCCGCGCTCGGTGCGGGCGTCGTTCTCCGACGCGAGGCGAAGCAGGTAGGCAGGGTGAATCGTAACGATCACGACGTTGCCACTGTCGTCAGCGATCACCTGGCCGCGTACTTCGGACACGCTGACGGCGCGCCCGAGCACCGCGCGCGCGGCAGTGGCGCCGAGCGCCACGATGACCCTTGGCGCCACGATTTCGCGTTCGAGGTCGAGCCACCAGCGGCAGTGCTCGATGTGCCCGACGGCCGGGCGCTGGTGAATGCGCTGCTTGCCGCGTACGACGTGGCGAAAGTGCTTTACCGCGTTGGTGAGATACACGGCGTCGCGTTGAATGCCGCTCTCGGCCAGCGCTTCGTTGAGCACCTCACCGGCCGGGCCGATGAACGGGCGGCCGGCGAGGTCTTCCTTGTCGCCGGGTTGCTCGCCCACCAGCATTAGCCGCGCGTCGGCGGGTCCCTCGCCGGGCACCGCGCGGGTGGCAACGGTGCATAGCTCGCAGCGGGTGCAGCGCGACACCTGGTGGTGAATGGCCTCGAGGGTTTGCGGCCGCTCGTCACTGACTGGCAGCATGTCGGGCTGGTTTGCGACCAGGCGCCGTGCTGTCGAACGGGACGGCGCGGTGCCGGCCGGTGCTGCGCGCTGCGCCTGCTGCGCGCTTCGGGTGAGCTCCGGAATCAGCCGGCTCTCAGGCAGGTTGCGCCAGTACTTCACAGGCATCTCCGCCCGCATCGCGTTCACCTTGAGGCGCGCAGGATTGAAGATGCTGGCGTAGTAAACGCGCCAGTGATCTTCGAGTGCGTCGCTGTCCGGGCAGGTCTCCCGGCTTGCGCCGTCGCCAAACGACAGTTCGCTCCCGTTCCAATGTGCGCTGCAGTCGGGGGTGACGATCGACCAGCGCATGCCGGCAAAGCGCCGCGCGAAAAACGGCGCCGTACGCTCGACGATGTGATGCTCGGGTTCGAACCAGGCCACGAACGCTTCGCCATCGTCGTCACCATGCTCGACCCGGCGGAAGCGCACAAACGCCTTCATCTTGTGCGCGTCGCGCCGCACCGCTTTTGCCATGCGCTGTGCATTCCATACGTCGCGATCAGACGCATCATCCAGTAAGTGGGGCTCGTCCCTGAGCCGCCAAAGTAATCGGTACAGCAACGCAAAGCGCGAGTCGTCGCGGTGACACAACGCGGCGATGGCCAACGGGGGAAACGCGCGCGGCACGCGATGTGAAGGGCCCTGCCCGGTGTCATAGGTTCGCGGAGCGGGTTCGGCAACGCCGGCCGCCGCGAACAGGTCAGCCGTAGTGCCAGCACGGCGAAAGGCAACCTGGTCGGGCGGCACGTGGTCAGCGAGCAGGCCGCGCGCGGCGTGGCGCCATTCGACGTAGTCAGCCGCGTTGTTGAGCACAATGGAAACCGGCTGACTCATGCGAACAGGTCACCCTGGGAGGGTGGCCGCGCAAGCTGGGCGCGCAGGCCGGCAGACTCGAGCGACCGGGTTGGGCGCCAGTCCCGGGTTTCGATGAACGGCCGGATTTTTTCCAGCGAGGTGGTGAGCCGGGCAAGGTTGTCGAG
>JBCAXP010000029.1:0-21209 GCA_038533995.1 Pseudomonadota bacterium | reverse complement strand
CCGGCGCCGCCGACGGTGGTGCAGCAGATTGGCGACCAGGCGGCGACGGAAGGGCTGCCGTTTACTCTCGATGCGGGCAGTGCCTTTGCCGACGTCGACAGTGCGCTCACGTTTTCTGTTGCCGGGTTGCCTGTCGACAGTGGCCTGATGCTCGACCCGGTCTCCGGCGTGCTGGCAGGGATTCCGCAGCCCGTTGATGTCGCGGCTTCACCGCTGCAGCTGACGGTGAGCGCGAGTGACGGCAACGCGACCGCGAGCGCGAGCTTCGTGCTGGTAGTAGCCGACGTTAACCAGCCGCCGCGGTTCAGCGTTAGCGGTGACGTCGTGGTGGATGAAGACTATGCGCCTGGCCAGGTGGTAACGGTCACGCCGGACCCGGTGCCGGTCGATGAGCTGGCGCAGGTCGTTACCTACACCCTCGAGCCCGCGCCGGACGCGGTCACGGTAGTGGACGTGGAGTTTGACGCGCAGACCGGCACGGTAACGCTGAGCAGCGTTGCTGACGCCAACGGCACGCAGGACTTCACCATTACCGCCGACGATGGCCAGGCGCTGGACAATACCTTCACCGCGGCTTTCAGCGTCACCGTCAACGCCGTGAATGACGCACCGGCTTTCGCAACCAGCGGCGACGTTGTGCTGTTCGAGGATTTTGCCGATACGGTAACCGTGACCGTGACGCCGGCACCGGTTCCGGCAGATGAGGCAGGGCAGGCGGTCAGCTACAGCCTTGCAGGCGACGTTGTGGACTTCGCGGACGTCGACATCGATGCGGAGTCCGGCACGGTGTCCATTAACAGCCTGCCGAACGCGGTGGGGCTTGCGAACGTAATCATTGTTGCCGACGACGGACAGGCAGACAACGGTATTTTCCAGGAGAGCTTTACGCTTACGGTCGAAAGCGCCAATGACGTTCCGCAGGTGGTGAGCGTAATCGAGTCGCAGAACGCTGTCGTCGGCACTGAATTCAGCCTGCCCCTGGCGCCCAATTTTGACGATGTCGACGGCGACGACCTGGTGTTTGCCATGAGCAACGCACCCGTGAGTTTCAGCCTCAATCCGCAGACCGGCGTGTTGACCGGCACCGCCGTGGACCTCGACGCACTGATTCGCCGCTTCGACATCGAGATCACCGCAACGGATACCAGCGGTGCCTCCGTTGCTACGGTGTTTGACCTCTTCGTGGCGTTGTCCGACAGGGACGGGGACGGGCTGCCGGATGACGACGAACTCATTATCGGCACCGATCCGGATGACCCGGACACCGATGATGACGGCGTGGGCGACCGCATCGAAGTCGACACCAATGGTGACCCGTTGACGCCGGCCTCCGTGGTGTATCACGTGAGCCCTGACGGCGATGACAGCGCGAGCGGTCTTAGCTGGGCTGAGGCCGTTGCGACGAACGCGGGACTGCCGGCGCTGCCACCGGGCGTCAGCCCCGATGCGCCGACGTACGTGTTGTACGCCGGCAACCTCGAGGGCCTTCTGGCGAGTGGCGACTGGTCGCTCGCACTCACACCACCGTGCGACAACATTCACCTTGTCGGATCGCAGGAGGTGGACACCTTCGCGACCAAGCTGACCGCTGCGGGCGGTCCGGCGACGCGGTTTGCCGGCGCCGGCGGCACGGTGCTGGACATCGGCGCCTGCAACAACGTGGTGGTCAGCAATATTGAGGTTACCGGCGGTACCGCGAGCGCCGTTGCAGTGACGAACGGCGCGGTGCGCTTCGAGAGCATCGTGCTTCGTGACAATGCGTCGGTAGACGGAATCAACGGCGCCGGCCTCAGCGTGTCAGGCGCTGTCGTTGAAGTGCTGGACAGTGCGATTACGTCCAACAGTGGCGCAACGAATGGCGGTGGCATACACGCCTCCGGCGGTACGGTGCTGACGGTGACTAACAGCCGCCTTGAAGGTAACAGCGCAACGGGTGCGGGCGGGGGGCTTTACCTGGAGGGTAGCGACGTCCTGTCCACTGTCAGCAACTCCTGGTTCGTTGGCAATCGCGCGGACCAGGGCGGTGCGATAGCGCTGGCGGACACTGACGGCACTCAGCTGTTCAACAACACGGTGCGGCTTAACGAGGCCGACAGCGACGCGGCAGCGGTCTGGTTCGACGGCACCGGCAGCGGACCCGTCGTGCGCGACAGCGTCCTGGTAGATAACCAGGTGGCCGGCCTTCCCAGCGTCTTCAGCGTAACGGTGACAGCAGCCATGTCGTCGTACAACCTGCTGGACCAGCCGGTCGGAGGTGTTGGGTCCATTGACGCGCAGCTGAATGACCCGCAGCTTACCGCGGCGGGCTTTCTCGACCAGGCACTGTCACCGGCGGTCGATGCCGGCAGCACGACCGCAGTGGCAGCCGGCCTTGACGGCTTCTTTACCGATCCGGACCGCTTCGCACCGGTGGCCGATGCCGGGCAGGTGGATCTCGGCGCGCACGCGCCGCGCCCGTACAACGGTGGCGCAGACGACTACGACGAGCCGCTCGCGGTCCAGGACATCGTGAACCTGCGGCCCGGCCTGGGTCCCCAGCCGATCATCATCACGCCGCTGCGCAACGGTCAGCCGATTGGCGCCGGACACCAGCTGGTTGCCACTACCGACAATTCCGCCATTGCGGTGCTGCTCTCGGTGACAACGGCCGACCCGCTGGGGAATGGCAATTCGGTGCTGTTAGTCGACCTTGGTAACGGTGACTACCGCTTTGCCGCTGACGCCGGGCCGGAACCTGGCGAGACGGCATTGACCATCTACGTCGATGATGAACTCGTTGAACGCGATCCGCCGGTGTTACTGCGGCAATGCACGCCGCCCTTTATCTGCGAGTTCTGAAGACCCGTTAAAGGTGCAGGCGCCGGAAGTCCTGCTCAGTAAGGCTGTGTTCCCACACCTGCGTGAATAGCTCCAGGTGGCGCCTGGCGATTGGCTTGCTGTCCGTGTCGCAAACGCCGTGCCATTGTGAGGACCTTGCGCGATAAACAAAAGCGCTGCTGTCAGCCACCATGAAGTCTTCGCCACGCGCCTCGTAGTCGGCGCTTGCCGTGCGAATCTCGATGAAGCTCGACAGGTGCCGCGACATTTCAACCAGGCGATGACCTCGCTGTATCGCCGGCCCCGGGTCTTGCAGGAGAACGCGCACGCGTGCGTAGCTCTGTCCCAGGACCAGCCGCTTCACCTGCGACAGAAACTCCATGCCTTCGTACAGCGCCGGGTCGAGCGTTGGAGAAAATATGTCAAGCGTGCGGCGTGCACATGCCGCGATATCGATGACGGCAGCGCAGGCTTCTTCCTGCGTTGCAAATACCCGCCGCGTGTCGGAGTCGGGTTGGTGATGACTGGGGCGTTCCATAGAAACTGGAATTAAACCACATCGATGGTTTCATCGTAACGAAGCAGGTCTCAAATCGAGGCAGCCGGGCCGTTCTCAAGGCTGCCCAGGCAAAGCGCTCCCCTGCAAACCAGCGTGTGCACGAGCTCCATCACCTCCGGCTGGCCGAGCCACGGCGCAAGCGCCCTGGCGTCCAGCTCACGGTTCGTGCACACGAGCGTTACCAGCCCCGCCTGCGCTTCGGCAACGGCGAAGGTGTCGCCGTCGACAAAGAGCAACTGACCATCCGCACTTCGGGCAAGCCGGGTCATGCCGTGCCGAACCAAAAGGTCGCCGCCCTTGAGCGCCGCCTCGAGCTCCTGTGGACCACCCGCGACCTCACCCGGACCAGCACGCAGCCAGTGCTTCGGCTGGGTAACGAGTTCACCGAACCAGTGCATCGACGGCGGCGCCTTGCCGCCGCAGTGGCGTGCAACGATGGCGTTGGCGCGATCGATGGCGCGCGGGGAGATCAGACCCGGTGCGGCTTCCTCCAGCCGCAGGTCCGGGTCGGCGTAGAGCGCATCGTCTGATGGTGGCCTTGTTGCCGGTAAGCCCGCAGCGGCCACGAGCTGCTGATGCGACGGCGCGCGAAAACCCACGGACCACGTGATGCAGTTTTCGCCGGCTACGCCGTGGTGCGCCACGCCGGGCGGCAGGTACAGGGCATCGCCGGGAAACAGCGTCCACTGTTCCTCTGGAGCGAAGTTGTCGATGACCCTGAGCTGGGCTTCGGGATGGCAGAGTGGCCGCTCAGGTTGCGGTCCAATGGACCAGGTTCGCTGACCGGCACCCTGCAACAGGAAAACGTCGTACGCGTCCACGTGCGCACCAACCGATCCGCCAGGTGGTGCAAAGCTCACCATCAGGTCGTCGAAGCGCCAGCTGGGTACAAACCCGAACCGGTCCGCGATTACCGCAAGCTCGGGCAGGTGCTTGTCGACGTCCTGCACGAGCAGGCTCCAGCCGTGGCCGGGGAGGCCGGTCAACTGGTCTTCGGCAAACGGACCTTGCTGAACTTGCCACGGCGGGTCGCCGCTCTCCCGCACCAGCCTCGATTCGACGTCCGGATCGCAGGCGAGCCCCGCCAGTTCGTCGGCGCCCAGCGGCGACTCGAAACCGGGCAGCGCGCCGCGCAGGAGAAGCGGCTGCTTCTGCCAGTAGTCGCGCAGGAAGCGCTCGGCGGACAGGCCGTCAGGCCAGTTCAGCGGTGGCGCGAGCGCGTCGGCGGGCACTAGTCGCTGCCGGCTCCGGCGGCCTGTTCGGCGGCATTGCCGAGGTAGGTGGACGGAGTCAGCGCCAGCAGCCGCTCGCGTGCCGCCTCAGGAATTTCGAGTGCCGCGATGAACTGCCGCAGGGTGTCCCGGTCGATGCGCTGCCCGCGGGTCAGCGCCTTTAGCTTCTCGTACGGTTCGGGAACGCCGTAGCGCCGCATCACGGTCTGCACGGGTTCGGCGAGCACCTCCCATGCGTTGTCGAGGTCTGCCGCCAGCGCGGCTTCGTCGACCTCCAGTTTGCCAAGGCCCTTCGCGAGACTCGCAAGGGCAATCTGTGTGTGCCCGAGGGCGACGCCAAGGTTGCGCAGCACCGTGGAGTCGGTCAGGTCGCGCTGCCAGCGCGACACCGGCAGCTTGGCGGCAAAGTGCTCGAGAAGGGCGTTGGCCACGCCCAGGTTGCCCTCGGCGTTCTCGAAATCGATCGGGTTGACCTTGTGCGGCATCGTGGACGAACCCACTTCGCCGGCCACGGCCGCCTGGCGAAAATAGCCGATCGAAATGTAGCCCCACACGTCGCGGGCAAAGTCGATGAGAATCGTGTTGATTCGCACCAGTGCGTGGCAGTACTCCGAAATCCAGTCATGTGGTTCGATCTGCGTTGTGAGCGGATTGTGAGTCAACCCGAGGGCAGTTACGACGGTGTTGCTGACGCCTGGCCAGTCAACGTCTGGCCAGGTCGCCAGGTGTGCGTTGTAGTTGCCCACCGCGCCGTTCATTTTGCCGAGCGGCGCCACCGACTGCCAGCGGTCGCGCTGGCCTTTAAGGCGGTGCCAGATGTTTGCGAGTTCCTTGCCCAGCGTGGTGGGCGTCGCCGACTGGCCGTGGGTACGCGACAGCATCGGCAGCGCCTGGTAGCGATGCGCAAGGTCGGCGAGCGTCGCGATGATGCCGTCCAGCGCGGGCAGCGTCACTTCACTGCGCCCGTTGTTTAGCATCAGTGCGTGGCACAGGTTGTTGATGTCTTCCGAGGTGCACGCAACGTGCACGAATTCGCGAGCGGCGTTCAGCTCCGGGTGACTCTCCATCCGTTCTTTAAGGAAATATTCCACCGCCTTGACGTCATGGTTCGTGGTGCGTTCGATGGCCTTGACAGCCTCGGCATCGGCCTCGCTGAACTGCTCCGTGATCGCCGTCAGGGTGGCCATCGCGTCCTCGGAAAACGGCGCAATTTCCGCGATGGAGGGCTCGCGGCTCAGGGTCTTGAGCCACTCCACTTCGACCTGCACGCGGTAGCGGATGAGCCCGTATTCCGAGAAGTGTTCTCGCAATGCCTGCGTGTGCCGGGCATAGCGCCCGTCCACCGGCGCGAGCGCCGTAATTGCCGTGAGATTCATGCGGTGTCCTGTGGCCGTGAACGTGTTCCGGAGTGGTAGAATTGCGCATCATATACCAAGCCTGAGCAGAGGTACGGCTAATGACTGACGAGACGTTTCGAATCGAGAAAGACAGCATGGGCGAGCTGAAGGTGCCGGCCACGGCCCTGTGGGGCGCCCAGACGCAACGGGCGGTGAACAACTTCCCGGTCAGCGGGCTCACGATGCCCCGTGCCTTCATCCGTGCGCTGGGGCTGATCAAGCGAGCTGCCGCGACGGCCAACCAGGAGCTGGGTTTTCTTGACGCGGACATTGCCGAGGCCATTCGCGGTGCGGCGCAGGCCGTAGCAGACGGCAAGCACGATGCCCAGTTTCCGATCGATGTATTCCAGACCGGGTCGGGCACGAGCAGCAACATGAACTCGAACGAGGTGATTGCGCACCTCGCGAGCGAGGCGCTGGGTGCCAGCGTGCACCCCAATGACCACGTGAACATGGGGCAGAGCAGTAACGACGTGATCCCCACGGCCATCCACGTGAGCGCCGCGCTGCAGATCACCGAGCGCCTCGTCCCTGCAATGGAACACCTCAAGGCGGCGCTGGACAAGCGTGCCGCCGAGCTCGCGGACGTCGTAAAGACTGGCCGCACCCACCTGATGGATGCCATGCCGGTCAGCATGGGCCAGGAAGTCGGCGGCTGGGCGGCGCAGGTGGGCTCCGGCCTTGCGCGCCTTCACGACAGTCTGCCGCGGCTCACGGCGCTGGCCCAGGGCGGCACCGCGGTGGGCACCGGCATCAATGCGCATCCGGAGTTCGGTGCAAAGGTTGCGGCGGCGCTCCAGGCCGACACGGGCGTTGCGTTCAAAGCAAGCGACAACCTGTTCGAGGCCCTGAGTAGCCAGGATGCAGCCGTTGAGATGTCCGGCCAGCTCAAGACCATCGCCGTCAGCCTGATGAAGATCGCCAACGACCTGCGCTGGATGAACAGCGGTCCGCTGGCGGGGCTGGGAGAAATCGCGCTGCCGTCGCTGCAGCCGGGAAGCAGCATCATGCCCGGCAAGGTGAACCCGGTCATTCCCGAGGCGGTCACCATGGTCGCCGCCCAGGTCATCGGCAACGACGCGACGATCACGGTGGGCGGTCAGGCCGGCAACTTCCAGCTGAACGTGATGCTGCCGGTAATTGCTTACAACCTCGTGCAAAGCGTCGAAATTCTAGGCGGGGCCGCGACCATCCTCGCGGACAATGCAATTGCCGGCTACACGGTGAACGAGGACCGGCTGCAGGACGCGCTGCAGCGCAACCCGATCCTGGTGACGGCACTGAACCCGGTCATCGGCTACGAGAAGGGCGCCGCCACTGCCAAGAAAGCGTATGCCGAGGGCCGGCCGATCCGCGAGGTGGCGAAGGAAATGACCGACCTCGACGACGAGGAGCTTGCGCGCCTGCTCGATCCCGCAGCGCTGACCCGCGGCGGCATCCAGGAGTAGGAGGTCATTGTCCAGCCTGCGCGAGCGCATCGTTGAGCAACTCGCCGGCACGCGCCCGTCGCCCGACCCCGCGGACTTCGTGCTGCCGGGCCTGGACGGTCCGGTGCCGCCAGCGCTGCGCAACATCCGCCGGGACCGACTCACGCCGGCGGCGGTGCTGATCGCGCTTCGGGGGGAGGGCGACGACCTTCGCGTGGTGCTCACTCGCCGCACGGAGCACCTGAAGAATCACGCCGGGCAGATTTCGCTGCCGGGCGGTCGCGTCGAAGACAGCGATGCGGACGTGCGTGAGGCTGCGCTGCGGGAGAGCGAGGAGGAAATCGGTCTTGCACCGTCGCTCGTCAGAACCGTCGGCTTCCTGCCGAACTTTCTCACGACCAGCGCCTACTCCGTGACGCCGGTGGTTGGCTTCGTCGACGAACCGTTCACTCCCGTGCCAGACCCGTCGGAAGTGGCGGAGGTCTTCGAGGTGCCGCTACAGTTCCTGTTCGAACCGGCAAACCAGCAGCGGAGCATGCGTGCCTACTTCGGCACGGAGTTGCCCATCTTCGAATTTCTCTATCGTCACTGGCGCATCTGGGGTGTTACCGCCGGCGTGCTGATGAGTTTCTATTTCGCCGTCCATAATTCGAGGTAAGTCAGTTAGTTGTGAAGAATATCAATAAACTGCTGGAGATCATGGCGCAGCTGCGGAATCCGGACGGCGGCTGCCCATGGGACGTCGAGCAGGACTTCGCGTCAATTGCGCCGTACACGGTGGAGGAAGCCTACGAGGTGGCAGACGCCATCGAACGCGAAGACTACGACGACCTTAAGCACGAGCTCGGCGACCTGCTGCTGCAAGTGGTGTTCCACGCACAGATGGCGCGCGAGGAAGGCCTGTTCGAGTTTGAGGACGTCGCGGAGAGTATTTGCGAGAAGCTCATCCGCCGGCACCCACACGTGTTCGGCGACGCCACCGTGGAAGATGCCGAGGCCCAGGTTGCCGCCTGGGAAGCGAGCAAGGCTGAAGAGCGGGCGAGGCGCGCGGGGGGACTGCTGGACGACGTGCCCCGGGGCTTGCCGGCACTCAGCCGGGCCGCAAAGCTCTCCAGGCGCGCCGCGAGCGTCGGCTTCGACTGGCCGGCGACTGACGGGGCGCGGGCCAAGGTCAGCGAGGAACTGGCCGAACTGGACGAAGTCGTGGCGGCCGGCGACGCCGACCGGGTAGAGGAGGAACTCGGAGACGCACTGTTCGCGATGGTCAACCTCGCCCGGCACGCCGGCGCCGATCCGGAAAACGCTCTACAGGCGGCGTGCGCCAAGTTCTCGCGGCGTTTTGCCCACATCGAGCAGTCTCTCAAGGCCGCCGGCTCAAGTGTCCAGGAAGCCGATCTTGCCACCATGGAAGAACTGTGGGGCGCCGCAAAGCGGGAGACCTGAGCATCGTCTGCCCCGGTGTCGCCGCAGGCGTGCCGGTATTCAGGCTCCATTCAGTGTCCGGGCCGTAGCCTTGAGGCCGAGGTTGAGAAAAACCCCGATCCCAAGGCAACCCCGTGAAGGAGCATTGAAGATGAACAGCAAGGCGCTGGTTGGAGTAGCAGGACTGGTAGCGGCGGCGATGGCGGCGCCGGCACTCGCCGGTGGACATCACCGATCTAACAGCGATTACGATTTTGCGCGGGTCGTCGACGTCGACCCCGTGGTGCGTTATGTCACAGTCACCACACCGCGCCGTGAGTGCTGGGAAGAAGAGGTTGCCGTCAGGACGCGTCCGCGCCACGGCAGCGGCGTTGCGACCGTGGCCGGTGGCATCATCGGTGCCGTCGTTGGCCGCCAGGTTGGTGACGGTAGCGGCCGCACCGCGGCGACGGTCGTTGGCACGCTTCTAGGGTCGGCCATTGGCCGCGATATTGCCCGCGAC
Source organism: Pseudomonadota bacterium (assembly GCA_038533995.1). Taxonomy (GTDB): domain Bacteria; phylum Pseudomonadota; class Gammaproteobacteria; order Steroidobacterales; family JBCAXP01; genus JBCAXP01. The sequence goes on along the minus strand of JBCAXP010000029.1, from coordinate 11,853 downwards.
CGGGCGGAGCGCCACACGCCCGTGCGCTTTGAGACCGTGGAGCACTGCAGGACTGTAGAAGAGCGTCACCAGGAGCAGCGCATCGAGGGCTACCGGGTGACGTACGTGTACAATGGGCGCGAGTACACCACCCGTATGGACGAGCACCCGGGCGAGGACATTCGCATTCGCGTATCGGTAACCCCGGATCTCGCCCGAAATCGGTAAACCGACCCGAGAGTTGTGATTTTTTGTGAATGGTCTCAAGGCTTTCATCCTGCACTGCGGAGCACTGGCGTTGGCGGCAAGCCTGGCAATAGCGCTCCCGTCGGCCGCACTGGCGGACGAAAAGGACAAAAACCTCGCAGACGAGATTTACGAAAAATACAAACAGCGAAAAGAGAAGGATGCGCAGGATGACCTCGTAGACCGGCGCCGCAGCAACCAGCGTTCCGGCAACAACGGGTCTCGCAAGTCGTACGAACGCGCCGAGCGTTACTCGCTGGACCAGGCGGTGAACATGGTTCGGCGGGAGTACGGCGGCAAGGTTATCCGGGCGGAATCCCGCGACAGCGGCGGACGGCGACTGCACTACGTCAAGGTGCATACCGACGACGGGCGGGTGCGCACCTTCAAGGTAGATGCAACCAGCGGAAAGATCCGCTAGGCGCGGCAACGGTGGAGGTGTAACCAAGCATGCGAATTCTTGTCATTGAAGATGAACAGGCCCTGAGGGAAAGCCTTTGCGACACCCTTCGGGATGCCGGCTTTGTGGTCGACGCCGCAGCCGATGGCACCGAAGGCCTGTACTTTGGTACCGAGTACCCGGTGGACCTGGCGATTGTCGACCTCGGACTTCCCGGCAAGTCCGGAATGGAAGTTATTCGCGAACTGCGCGAGCAGGGCCGCAAGTACCCGGTGCTGATTCTCACGGCGCGCGACCGCTGGCAGGACAAGGTCGAAGGCCTGCACGCGGGTGCCGATGACTACGTGGTCAAGCCCTTCCACGTCGAGGAAATTCTCGCCCGGGTGAATGCACTGCTTCGGCGGGCCGGTGGCTTTGCCGCGTCGGTGTTGCAGTGTGGCCCCGTCACGCTCGACACGCGCAGCCAGGAAGTCACCGTGGACGGCCGCGCCGTGGAGCTGACCTCCTACGAATACCGCCTGCTCGAGTACCTGATGCTCAAACCCGGCAAGGTGGTCTCCAAGACCGAGCTTACCGAGAGCCTGTACGAGCAGGACTACGATCGCGACAGCAACGTGATCGAGGTGTTCATCGGCCGGCTGCGCCGCAAGCTCGATCCGGAAAGCAGCCTGAAGCCCATCGAAACGCTGCGAGGTCGAGGCTACCGCTTCGCTCTGGAAGCCACCGCCTGATGCAGAGCTTAAGCGCGCGACTGCTCCTGTCGGTGAGCGTGCTTCTGCTGATCTTCTTCAGTACCTCCACCGTTGTGCTTGAAAATGCGTTCAAGCACGCGACGGAGCGGGCGATTCACGATCGCCTAGTCATCCAGCTCAACATGCTGTTGTCCGCCGCGGACGTGCCCGATGAGGGCGAGCTTCGCCTGCCAGAGTCGTTGCCGGAAGCGCGGTTCTCGATTCCCGGCTCCGGGCTTTTTGGGCAGGTTACCGATGCCACCGGCGCGCTGGTGTGGCGCAGCCCGTCGTCGGTTGGCGTGTTTGTGCCGCTGGCAGATTCGCTGACGCCGGCAGCGCAGGTGTTTACCGAGGAGGTTGCTACCGACGGCACGCCTGTGTTCGCGCTTAGCGAGGGTATCGAGTGGGTCGTCAGCGACGACGAAACGCGGTTCTATACTTTCAGCGTTGCCGAGGACGAAGAGTCGTTTCTTGCCCAGGTGCGGGATTTTCGCGCGCGCCTGCTCACGCTGTTTGGCGCACTTACCCTGCTGATGATTGTCATTCTTGCCGTGATACTGCGCTGGGTGCTGAGCCCGCTGCGGCGCCTGTCCCGCGAAGTCGACGACATCGAAGCCGGCCGCCGCAGCGAACTGGGCAGTGGCTACCCGAGGGAGCTGGAGGGCCTGACGGAAAATGCCAACCGGCTCATCCACATGGAAATCCAGCGCATCAACCACTATCGCAACACGCTCGGCAACCTGGCGCACAGCCTGAAAACCCCGCTCGCGGTGATTCGCAACTCGCTGCTGCCACTGCCGTCAGAGTCGGCCGGCAGCATCGGCGAACAGGTGGATCGCATGAACTCGATCGTGCGCTACCAGCTGCAGCGTGCGGCGGCCTTTGGCGGTGCCACGCTGGGGCGCGATCCGATTCAGGTCGATCGCATGGCGCGCATGGTGAAGGAGTCGCTCGACAAGGTGTATGCCGACAAGCATCCCGAATGCCAGCTGGAACTCGACCCTGACGCGCGCTTCTTTGGCGATGAGGGCGATCTCACCGAAGTGCTGGGCAACCTGATGGACAATGCCTACAAGTACAGCGAGTCGCGTACGGCGGTTACCGCGACCTCCCGGGAGTCCGAGAAGCACACGCGGCCAGGGCTGTCGATTCGTATCGAAGACGACGGCCCGGGTATTGCGGCTGACGATGTGCGCCGGGTATTGTCGCGTGGCGTGCGCGCCGACGAACAGGTTGACGGCCACGGCATTGGCCTTGCGGTCGTAAGGGACATCGTGAAGATGTACGGCGGCCGCCTGGAGGTGTCCGGCTCAGGGTTAGGTGGCGCCTGCATAGACGTAACGTTCGAGCCATTCTGACAAAAACGTGAAAACCAACCCCGGCCACAAAGCGCCGGCAACCTCTGCGGACGACGCGTCAGCCGCGTCACTCGACGCGCTTGCCGGCGCTATCGACGAGTGCCTGCTCGTCGACCAGGCGCGCTTTCGCAAGTCCGCCGAGCGGCTCGCGAGGCGCGCGGCAAAGAAGCTTCCGATTGACCGCGGACTCGCGCGGCTGGCCGAAGATGTCAGGCGGTCGCAGGGCGCGGCGGCCGGGCGGCGGGAATCCCCCATGGATCTCACCTGTCCCGCGGCGCTGCCAGTCTCAGCACGGCAACAAGAGATTTTCGCGGCAATCGACAAGCACCAGGTGCTGATTCTCTGCGGCGACACGGGCTCCGGCAAAACCACCCAGCTGCCGAAAATCTGCCTGGCGCTCGGCCGTGGCGTGCACGGCCGAGTGGGCCATACGCAACCGCGGCGGCTGGCGGCGCGGGCCGCCGCCGCGCGCATCGCCAAGGAGACGGCCACCGCGCTCGGTTCTGCAATTGGCTACGCCGTGCGCTTCGACGAGCGCATCGCGGACAACACCCGCGTGAAGCTGATGACCGATGGCATCCTGCTCAACGAGATTCACAACGATCCGAAGCTTCTCCAGTACGACACGCTAATCATTGATGAGGCGCACGAGCGTTCGCTCAACATCGATTTCCTGCTCGGCTACATCAAGCGGCTGCTCCCGCAGCGGCCGGACCTCAAGGTCATTGTGACGTCCGCAACGCTTGACCCTGAGCGACTGTCTGCCCACTTTGCCGACGCGCCCGTGCTCAAGGTAGAAGGCCGCACGTTCCCGGTCACGCTGCGGTACGAGGCGCCGGACGGCAACGAGGAAGTGGCCGACAGTATTGCGCGAACGGTGGCAGGGTTGCCGGCCGCGGACGAGACGAGTGACGTGCTGGTGTTTCTGCCAGGTGAGCAGCAGATACGTGAAGCCGCCAGGGCGCTGGAGAAACATCCGAAGGTCAATGCCGACATCCTGCCGTTGCTGGCGCGCCTGTCCGCCCGCGAGCAGGACAAGGTGTTCAACCCGGGAAAGCGGCAGCGGGTGATCCTCGCGACGAACATCGCGGAAACCTCGCTGACCGTGCCGCGCATTCGCTACGTCATCGACACAGGCACCGCGCGAATCAAGCGCTACAACGCGAAGGCGCGCATCGAGCAGCTCGGCATCGAACCGGTGTCACAGGCAAGCGCCAACCAGCGCATGGGGCGGTGCGGACGTCTGCAGGACGGCGTGTGTATTCGCCTGTATGCGGAGGAAGACTTCGCCGATCGCACTGAGTTCACCGATCCCGAAATCGTGCGCAGCAACCTGGCAAGCGTGATCCTGAAGATGGCGATTCTCGGCCTTGGTGACATCGAGAAATTTGCGTTTGTCGATCCGCCGCACACGCGTTACATCCGCGATGGCTACCGGCTGCTAAAGGAGCTTGGCGCCGTGGATGCGCGCGAGCGCGTGACGCCCACCGGGCGGCGCATGGCGCGGCTGCCCGTGGACCCGCAGTTTGCGCGCATTGTGCTCGCAGCGCCCGAGCATGGTTGCCTGCGGGAGATCCTGACCATCGTCTCGGGATTGTCGGTACAGGATCCGCGCGAGCGTCCGCTGGACAAGCGTGCCGCCGCTGATGAGTGCCACGCAGTGCGCCACGATGCCCGTTCGGACTTCATCGCGCTACTGACCCTCTGGCAGGACTACGAGAAGACCCGGGGCGAGCTCGGCTCGTCCGCGCTTCGGCGCTGGTGCCGTGAGCAATTCTTAAGCGCCCATCGCATGCGCGAATGGCGGGACGTACGCCGCCAGCTCAACGAGGTCGCTCGAGAACTTTCGCTCGCGCTGAATGATGACCCTGCCGACTATGCGCCGATCCATCGGGCGCTGCTGGCCGGGCTCCCGGCGCACGTGGGCTTTCATGAGCAGCGCGGTGACTACCGCGGCGTGCGCAACAGCCAGTTCCGCCTGTTTCCCGGCTCCGGCGTAGCGGCGAAAAAACCGAAGTGGGTTGTGTGCTCCGAGCTGGTACTCACTGGCCGCCTGTACGGGCGTACCGTTGCTTCCGTGAAGCCCCGCTGGATCGAGATCGCGGCGGCGCACCTGGTGAAGCGAACGGTTTCCGAGCCGGAGTGGTCCTCCAGCAGTGGCGAAGTGGACGCCTTCGAAACGGTCAGCCTGCAGGGGCTCGTGCTGGCGTCACGGCGCCGGGTGCGCTTTGCGGCTCACGATCGTGCCGGTGCCCGCCAGGTGTTCATCGAACAGGCCCTCGTGCCAATGGCGCCATCGATCAAGGCACCGTTCAACGAGCGCAACGTCGCGCTGATGAACCAGGTGCGCGCGGTTGAGGCACGGCTGCGACGACCGGCAGTTATCGACGACGACAACGTGCGGCATTTCTTCGAGCGCCAGCTTCCGGAAACCGTCACTGGCAGGCGCGAGCTCAATCGCTGGCTGCAGGCAGACAAGAAGGGGCGCAACGATGCTCTGTCGCTGACGGCGAGCGACCTCGGCAGTCTGCCGGTGGCAGATCCCGCGGCCTATCCGGACACGCTGGAGTGGCAGGGCAATGCGCTGGCGCTCCGCTACGCCTTTGACCCGCGCGAGGCGGACGACGGCGCGACGCTTGAGGTGCCCGTGGCGCTCCTCCTTGAGCTGCCAGCGACGGTCACGGAGTGGGGCGTCCCGGCCTGGCTGCAGGACAAGGTCGTTGCGGTGATACGGCAGTTGCCGAAAGCGCTGCGCAAGCACTTTGTGCCTGTGCCGGATACGGCGGCGCGGTTTCTCGCGGCCCCGGCGGTGGCGGCGGCGCGGCAAGGCGGCGAGGGCTTCTACGCCACGCTGGCACGGTGGCTGTCCGATCATGCCGGCGTGGTGGTGCGCGATGACGACGTTGCCGGGGCGACGTTGCCGGCATACCTCGAACTGCACGTTCGCATTATTGGTGAACACGGCAAGGCGCTGGCAACGGACAACGATCTCAACGTGCTGAAGATGCGCTTCGCCGGTGCCGCGAAAACCGCCCGTGAGTCGAACGCAGGCAAGGCTGAGCAACCGCGATTTACGGCGTGGGACTTTGGTCCACTGACCGGCGTCGTGCGCCGGCAGCAAAACGGTCTGCAGCTCACGCGGTACCCGGCGCTTGCGGACCTTGGCGACAGCGTGCGCCTGGAAAGCCGGGACTCCGCGGCAACCGCAAAGGCAGTCACTACCGACGGCGTGATCCGCCTGTTCCGCCTGCGGTTCCCCAGTCAGTCGCGGTACGTCGAGCGGCGTCTCCTCCCGAAGCAGGAGGGTGAGTTACTCGCGGTGCGTCTCGGTGGGATCAAGGAACTGGCGCAGGACCTGACGTGGCTGACATTCCACGACGTTTTCCTCAAGTCGGCAGCGGCGCCCATCCTCGGCCGCGATGCCTTTGAGGAAGCCGCCGAGCGGCACGGCAGTGAGCTGGTGGAGCGGGGCTACGCCCTTGCGGATCTCCTGCTCGGGATTCTGAAGGCGCATCACGAGTTGCGTATGAGTCTGCCGCATCCGGTGCCGGAGCCGCAGGCGCCGGGTATCGCCGACATAGAGCGGCAGCTGGATGACCTGCTGGCCCCGGGCTTTCTGCGCCGCACGCCGGTCGAGTGGCTGGAGTGTTATCCGCGCTACCTGAAGGCTGCAGCAGCGCGCGTGAAGCGCTTGCCTGACCGCGTTCAGCAGGACGCGGCGGCAGCGGCAACGATCCGCGGGTGGCTCGCGCGATGGCAGTCGCTGTCGGCGAGCGCGAAGGGGGAGGGCGTAGCCGCCTGCGAAGAGCTGCGCTGGATGATCGAGGAATACCGCGTGTCCCTGTTTGCGCAAGGCCTGGGCACCCGCTACCCGGTGTCTGAGAAGCGGCTGGAACGGCTTGCCGTGCGTGCCGGGCGGTAGCTGTGCGCTCTTGCGCGATGCCGTCTACGCGAGCTGCGCGCTCGCGAGAGCGGTCGTCAACAGCTCGTCGTCCTGCAGGAAATCAACGCCAGCGGCCATGCCGGTATCGAGAGCATTTGCGACGTCTCGCGCTTCGCCGCCAAGAATCAGGTGCACGACGTTTTCTGCCAGCGGCATCACGCCCGTGACGCCCGCGGCTGCGAGTGCTTGCCTGTCAATTCCGCTGCCGCTGCGCAGCTCTACGCGAAGCCGGGTGTGGGCCTGGTGAGCCACGCTCGCGACATTGCCGATGCCCCCAAGGGCAGCCACGGTTTTCTTGAGACGACTGACGGCGTCCTTATCCAGCGGACGGGCGGCTTCTTCTGACGGTGCCGTAACGGGTGACTCCACGGCGGCGGCCACGTCTCCGGCCGGCAGGTCAGCCTCATCACCCGCGGTTTGCAGGTACAGCTCAATGTCGGTTTTCAGGTTCTCCGATGCAGGGCCGAAGATCGCCTGAAGGTTATTGCCAACAACGAGCACGCCGCTCGCGCCCAGGGTCTTGAGCTGCTCCTGGTTCACCCGCGCAATACTCTCGACGGTCACCCGCAGCCGGGTAATGCAGGCGTCCAGGACCTCGATGTTCTTTCTTCCTCCGAGCGCAAGCACGAGTTGATGGGCCATGAGGCCTTCCACAGCGTTCGTGCCGGTGTCGGCAACCGCTTCCTCGCGTCCGGGCGTCTGCAGGTCAAACTTCTGAATGGCAAAACGGAAAATGCCGTAGTACATAGCGGCCCAAAGAGGGCCGATAACCAGCAGCCAGCGGGCGTTCGTCGACTGCGCAAACAGTGTGGTGAAGTCAATCAGGCCGTGCGAAAAAGTGGTGCCGTGCTTGATACCAAGCGCGATGCACAGCATGAAAGCTCCGGACGCAAGCACCGCGTGTATCACGTAAAGAACAGGCGCGACGAACATGAAGGCAAACTCGATGGGCTCCGTGATGCCGGTCAGGAATGACGTGAGCGCGCCCGAAATCATGATGCCGCCAACCTTTGCGCGGTTTTCCGGCTTCGCGGTGTGCCAGATCGCCAGGGCCGCGGCGGGCAGGCCCCACATCTTGAACAGGTAGCCGCCGGCGAGGGCGCCTGCGGTCTTGTCGCCCTGCGCAAAGCGCTGGATTTCGCCGCGGATCGTCTCGCCGGTTTCCGGGTTCACGTAGGTGCCGACTTCGAAGAAGAACGGGTAGTTCCAGATGTGGTGCAGGCCAAACGGGAGAAGCGAACGCTCGACGAAGCCGTACAGGCCAAAGGCCACCAGCGGATTGCCGTTTGCCGCCCAGTTGGAAAAGGTATCGATGGCTGCGCCAATCGGGGGCCAGACAAAGCTCATTACCACGCCAACGATAATGGCAACAAAGGCCGAGGCAATCGGCACAAAGCGCTTGCCACCAAAGAAGCCCAGGTAGTCCGGAAGCTGAATCCGGAAGTAGCGATTGAAAATCGACGCGGCGAAGACACCGCTCAGGATGCCGCCGAAAACGCCGGTGTCGATGGAGTCAATGCCGATGATGGACTTTGTCTCGTAACCCATGGCATTTGCGGCAACGCCCATGCTCGCGAGCAGTACCCCGTAAAACACCACCGCCGCCAGCGCGGAAACGCCGTCGTTCTTTGTAAGGCCAAGTGCAACGCCAATAGCGAAAATAATCGGCAGGTTGCCGAACACGGCACCGCCGGCGCTCTCCATGAGCTGAGAAACAATCGAAGGCACGATGGCAAAATCCGCGGCGCCGACGGCCAGCAAAATGCCCGCTGCCGGAAGCACTGCGACAGGCAGCATGAGCGACTTGCCAATCTGCTGCAGTACGCCGAAGGCCTTGTGAAAGATCTGCATTTACTTCTCCTGGTGGAGCCCTTTTTCTTGTCAGGAACCCGGCCGCAATGGCGCTACGCGAGGCCTGGATAGCGATCCTTGACCAGTTGGCGAACCTCACTTGCACTTGCGAGCTGGAGGGCTTGTTCGGTCAACGCCTGGCACTCGGCATGACTGACCGAGCGGACCGCCGCTTTGATTTCGGGAATGCCCGGCAGGCTGACGCTGAGCTCATCGACACCGATACCGACGAGGAGCGGCACCGCAACGGCATCGCTTGCGAGGCCGCCACAGACGCCGACCCACGCGTCGTGTTTACGAGCGCCTTCCACGGTTTTCGCAATCAGCGTCAGCATGGACGGGTTCAGTCCATCGGCCTGGGCCGCCAGCTGCGGATGGCCCCGGTCAATCGCGAGCACGTACTGGCCAAGGTCATTCGTGCCGATGGAGAAGAAGTCCACCTCGCGGGCAAACTGTTCGGCCATGACCGCTGTAGCGGGCACCTCAACCATGATGCCGACGGGAATTGCCTCAACGCCGAGTTTCTCGCGTTCTTCCTCCAGTATTTCCCTGGCCTGGCGTACGTCGTCAATGGTCGTGACCATCGGGAACATCACCATGATGCGCGCGCCCTTGCCGCGGCTGGCTTCTGCTGCTCGCAGTATCGCGCGCAGCTGCGTCCGAAACATTGCCGGCCGTTGCAGTGAAACGCGGATGCCGCGTAGTCCAAGGAACGGATTGTCCTCGGCGTCAATCGGCAGGTAGGGCAGGGGCTTGTCGCCGCCAACATCCAGCGTCCGGATGATCAGCGGCTCGTCCTTTTGCAGGCTCGCCGCCATGTCGCTGTAGATCGCAAACTGTTCCTCTTCGTCCGGCGCGCTGGCGCGGCTCATGAACAGAAACTCGGTTCTGCAAAGGCCAACGCCTTCACCGCCGGCCTCAGTCGTCAGGGACGCGTCCTTTGCACTTGCGATATTCGCAACGACCTCAAGGCGCCGGCCGTCGGTGGTTTCCGCCGGCTTGTTGGCATTGGCCAGCTCATCGGCGCGCTTGCGTTCGAGCGCGATCCTGGCGTTCTCGATGCGTTCGATCTCCGTGTCGTCGGGATCGAGCCGGAGCATCGCCTCACCTGCATCGAGTATGACCCGGGTGCCCGTTGCGACCTTGAGCGCCCTTGCTTCGATGCCAGCAATCGCCGGCAGGTTCAGGGAGCGCGCCAGAATCGCAACGTGTGAGGAAGCACCGCCGGTCACTGTGCAGAAGCCGAGCACCTTCGTGCGGTCGAGCGCCGCGGTGTCTGACGGTGTCAGGTCTTCGGCGATCAGGATGGATTCCCCGGGCATGTCCTGTTCGCCTGCATCGATGCCGAGGATAAGCCTGAGCACGCGCCGGCCGACGTCGCGCAGGTCGTTGGCTCGGCCCGCGAGGAGTTCATTCTTCAGCTTCGACAGGGCGTCGGACTGAGCCCGATACGACGCTCGCCATGCGAAGGCCGCGCTCTTTCCGCGAGCGATCTGGGTGGTCGCCTGGTCGAGCAATTCGGGGTCTTCCAGGAGTTCCTGGTGAGCCGCAAAAATAGCCGCTTTCTCCTCGTCCTCGAGACTGCTCTTCAGGTCCTGCAGTTGACCATGCGCCTTCGCGAGTGCGTCCTTGAGCGTCTGCTGCTCGGCGTCGCTGTCGTTCGCGTCTTCCGGTACCGAGAGCTGTTCACGTTCGAGCTGGAAGATGTGGCCAACCGCCAGGCCCGGGGACGCCGTTACGCCAAGCAGAATCGAAGGGTCCTCCGAGCGCGGCGCTTGCGCCGCCTGTTCCTCGTCGACGTCCTCAAGAGCTTCCACCGACACGCAGTGCTCACCAAGGCCGCCGCGAATGGCCGCAGTGAGGGCGTTGATGGCGGCCGTGGCATCGGGGCCAACGGCCTCGACGGTAATGACGTCTCCACAGTTGACTTCAAGGCCCATGATCGCGACGAGGCTTTTCGCATTCGCCGTCACTGACGACTTGTGCAGCGTAACCGCCGCTGCAAATTTCTTTGCTTCGGCAACGAGCAGGGCACTCGGCCGCGCGTGCAGGCCCGTGGGATTGGCGATGGTGATGGGCTCCGATACCACGCGCTCGCCTTGCGCCGCGCCTGCGCTTTCCGAGTGGGTCGCCTCGCGGGCGTGCAGCGTCAGCACGATGTTCTCACCGCTTGTGGCCGTGCCAGTGCCGTAGTCCATGCGCTCCACGAGGTCACCGTTGGCGACGATGATCTGCGTCAGCAGACTTTTTGCGTTGGTAGCGACACGATCCGCGTCAAAGTCGATCAGCGGCTGGCCCTGGCTTACGGTGTCGCCGACGCCCACGCTCGGGCGAAAGCCTTCCCCCTTGAGGCCAACGGTATCCACGCCAATGTGCATCATGATCTCGATGCCGTGTGCGGCCTCGATAGTGACAGCATGGTGTGCCCGATGGAGTTGTACGACCTTGCCGTCGCACGGGGCGCACAGTGACTCGCTGACGGGGTCGATGCTGATTCCATCGCCGACCATTTTCTGGGAGAACACCGGGTCGGGGACATCTTCCAGGGCAACGATGGGTCCGGACAGGGGCGCTTTGAGCTCAAGCGTCAGATTTGCCATTGAGTCACCAGTTGTTGTGGTTCGGGTTGAGCGTGCTAAGGCTGGCTGTCATCGCGTTGCTCGCTGATTACCCTGACGGCCTCCTCGGGAGAATCGGCCACGTGAAACAGCTTGAGGTCCTTCGGGCTGATGACGCCTTCGTCGAGCATCGTACGGCCGACGAAGTCTGCCAGCGGATCCCAGAATTTCCCACCGAGCGACACGATCGGAAACTGCTCGAGCTTGCCGGTCTGAATCAATGTTGCAACCTCGAAGGCCTCGTCAAGCGTGCCGAAACCGCCGGGCATTACTACAAAGGCGCAGGAGTACTTGACCAGCATGACCTTGCGCACAAAGAAGTGCTCGAACTCGATGAACTTGTCGACGTACGGATTCACCTTTTGCTCGAACGGCAAGACGATGTTGCAACCAACGCTCAGGCCGCCGGCTTCGTGCGCGCCCCGGTTGGCCGCCTCCATGATGCCGGGGCCGCCGCCGGTCATCACGGCAAAGCCGGCTTTCGCCAGCTCGGCGCCCGTTTCCCGGGCCATTTCGTAGTGCGGATGCCCCTCGCTGAACCTGGCCGATCCGAAGACGGTCACGCAGGGCTGGTCAAAGTCGAAGCTCTCGAAGCCCTTCAGGAATTCCAGGAAGTAGGTGACGGCGCCCTCGAGGTCCTGTTCCCTGTTGCGCTTCTTTCGCAGGAACGCTTTCTCGGCACCCTTTATGTGGCCCAGCAGTGAGGGGTCCATTGGCAGGCGATCTT
>JBCAXP010000028.1:0-21753 GCA_038533995.1 Pseudomonadota bacterium | reverse complement strand
AGCCGGAAAAGAACAGGTGCGGGCTGTCGGAGAAACCGGCGGCGTTGAGCGCGTCCGGATTGCCCTGGCCGAGCAAGCCGCCCATCACGTCGAAGATGCGGCCGAGCGCGTGGGTACGACCGCTGAGCGCCGCGGGGAACGTCGGCTTCAGCAGGCTGCCCTCCGGAATGCGCACGTCCACGAGATCGTAGAAGCCGTCGTTGAACAGGATGCCCGGATCAAACAGGTTGATCGTGAACGAGCCGAAGAACATCTTGAACATGTCTTCGTTGAGATAGAAGTTGATCGAACTGCTTGCCTGCGGGTCCGTGCCGGTGAAGTCGAAGATGGCCTTGTCGCCCTCGCGCCACAGCGTGCAGCAGATCTTGTATGGGCCCATACCGACGCCATCGTCGCATACGAAATCCTCAAAGTAGGCTTTCTGCTCGGGCACGATCATCTGGATGATCGCGCTCATTGCGCTCTTGTTTCGCTCCAGCATGATCTGCAGGGTGGAGTCGAACACGTCGTCGCCAAACCGGCTCGCGATTTCCTCGCAGCGTCGGGCCGCCGTGCGACAACCGGCCACGAGTGCGTTTAAGTCAAAGCGGTTCCACTCGGGCGTGCGCACGTTGTGCAAAATCAGCTCCAGCACGTTGCTCTGGAGTTCGCCGCGCTTGTACAGCTTGGTCGGCGGAATGCGGATGCCTTCCTGGAAGATCGTCTCGGCCTTGATCGGAATTGAGCCGGGAACCATGCCGCCGTTGTCCGACATGTGACCGAACATGGCGGTCCACGCGAGATGGCGGCTGTCCTTGAAGACCGGCACCAGCACAATCCAGTCCGGCAGGTGGGAGACGGCACCGTTGCACATGTACGGATCGTTCGTGAGGATGACGTCACCTTCCTCGATCTCGCCGTCGTACGCGTCCATGAACGCACGGATGAACGAGCCGAACTGCCCGACGACCATCTTGCCTTCGCGATTGGCCACCATCGGGAAGCAGTCGCCCTGCTCGCGGATGCCGGGGCTCATGGCGGTGCGAAACAGCACCGCGTCCATCTCGACGCGCACGTTGCGCAGTGAGTTTTCGATGATGTCAACCGTGACGGAATCAACGTCGATGCGCTCGAACGGCTGGCTGTTGCTTTGCTTGATTGTCGCTGCCATTTTCGATTCCCTAATTCAGAGGGTTGATAAGGAGGTTGCCAACGGCATCGACCGTGGCCGCGTGCCCGGGCAGAATGAGCGTGGTTGAATCCATTTCCTGCGCAATGGCGGGCCCCGGCACCACGGTTCCCGGACTCAACAGCCTTCGGTCGTAGATGGGTCCGTCGTGCCACTTACCGTTGTGGTAGAAACGCGTCTCGTGAATGACGCACTCCGCGAGGTCCCGCCCGCCGGCCGCCACCGCGAGGTCCGGCACCGGATTGTTTGTTGCCTTCACGATGGCGCGCAGCATGACGATTTCGTGGTTCTTGCCGTGCGCAAAGGTGAAGAGCTGCTCGTGCTGACGGTCGAACTCGTCGGTGAGTAGCGCGAGGCCGCTAGCCTGCAACTCGTCCATCGTAAAGTTCAGCGACAGCTGGAATGCCTGGCCGGCATAGCGGATGTCTGCCTGGAACGTAACGTCCTGGTCGCTTGCCGAAATGCCGTCCTGTTCAAAGGACGCCGAGGCGCGCTGGCGCAGGGCCTCGAGCTCCGCGATTACGTCGTCGGTGGACAGGTCGCTGACTTTCGATACGAACGTGCGGGACGCTTCGTCGCGAACCGCCGTCGTAGCATCGCCGTAGGCGCAAAGCACGCCGGGTCCTGGTGGCACGATAACCGGCCACGCGCCCGTCAGAATTCCGAGCGCGTTCGCGTGCAAAGGACCTGCACCGCCGAAACCCACCAGCGCGAAATCGCGAGGATCGTAGCCCTGCTCAACCGACACGAGGCGCAGTGCACCGAGCATCGATTCGTTAACGATGCGAATGATGCCCTCGGCGGCTTCCATGACGTCGATTTTCAGCGCATCGGCGACGGTCTGTACGGCCGCTTCGGCGCGCTCACGGCTGATTTCCATGGCACCGCCGAGCTTGGCGTCCGACGGCAGGTAACCAAGCACAACGTTCGCGTCGCACACGGTGGGACGCTCGCCGCCTTTACCGTAGGCCGCCGGCCCGGGCTCTGCGCCAGCCGACTCAGGTCCGACGCGCAACGCACCCGTCAGTTCGGGCACGAACGCGATTGAGCCACCGCCGGCGCCAACCGTGCGGACGTCGACTGAGGGTGCGCGCACCGTCACATCGCCCACGCGCGTCTCGCGCCGTGTGCGCGCTTCGCCGCTCTGGATTAGCGCGACATCAGTGGAGGTGCCGCCCATGTCGAAAGTGAGAATGTCGCTGAAGCCGCCACGCTGGCAGAAGTACATGGCGCCAGCGACGCCGCCGGCCGGGCCTGACAACAGCAGGTTCACGGGCGACTCACCTGCGGCCCGGGCCGAGGCCAGGCCGCCGTCTGAGCGCAGAATTGCGAGCTTCAGACGCTCGCCCATCGTCGACTCAAGTGAACGCTGCAAGTTGTCGACGTAGCGCGACACTTCGGGTCGCACGTAGGAGTTCACCACGGTGGTCTCGGTGCGTTCGTACTCCTGCATTTCCGGGACGACTTCGCTGCTGATGGAAATGGGCAGGTTCGGAAATACCGACCGGGCAACCTCGCGCGCATCGCGCTCGTGCCGGCCATCGACGTACGCGTTGATCAGGCAGATGGTCAGAGCCTCGATGTCGTGATCGCCGGCGAGCTTTTCGAGGTCTTTACGCAGCTGGTCCTTGTCGAGGGCGGTGACGACGTCGCCGGCCGCATCCAGCCGTTCGTGCGCTTCCACGGTGTGCTCGAGGCTGGCCAGCAACGGCGCCTTCACGTAGCTCACCCAGCCGCCGAGGCCGCCGGGGCAGAACGAGCGCGCAACCTGCAGCACCTGCCGAAAGCCCTTCGTGACAATGAGCCCGACCTTCGCACCTTTGCCAGTCAGCACAGCGTTCGTGGCCACGGTGGTTCCGTGCATGACCTGGTCGATGCTGGCCGGATCAACCCCTGACTCCGTGCAGATGCGGTCAATGCCTGCCAGTACGCCGACCGACGAATCATCGGGGGTCGAGGGCACTTTCGCCGTGTAGGTTTTGCCGCTGCCTTCATCCAGCAGCAGCAGGTCGGTGAAGGTGCCGCCTACGTCTACGCCCAGTCGAAAACTCATCGGTTGTACCTTTTTGTCAGGTTGTTGGAATGTCAGGTTGCTTGCCGCGCGTGCTAAACGATGGATCGCGCCTTGAGCTCGGCGAGCTGCTCCGCGCCGAGTTTCAGCAGCTCCTCGTATACCTCGGCGTTGTGTGCTCCAAGCTCATCGACGCCGGGCCAGCGGACGGCGCCCTGTGTGCGCGACATCTTGGGAAAGACGTTCTGCATGCGCAGGTCGGGCCAGCGTTCGCTGGGCACCGAGACGACGGACTCACGCGCCGCGTAGTGGGGGTCTTCCAGCATCTCGGGCGCACGGTAGATGCCGCCGGCAGGCACCGCGTGGTCAATCATGAGCTGCTCGACGTGCGCCACCGTGTGCTCACGCGTGAATTCGTTGATGATGTGATCGAGCTCTTCCTGGTTGCGGCCGCGCGACACGTGGTCGGCGAAGCGCTCGTCCTTGCAAAGCTCCGGCTGCCCCATTGCCTCGCAAAGGCGTGCGAACACCGTGTCCTGGTTGGCCGCGATGAGGAAAATGCCGTCCTGGCAGTCGTAGATGTTAGACGGCGCGACTCCGGGCAACTTCGACCCGGAGCGCTCACGAATGTGCTTGCTAACCGTGTACTCGGGAATGGTGGCTTCCATCACTGTCAGTATCGACTCGTAGATCGAGGCATCAATAACCTGCCCTTCGCCGGTACGGTCCCGATGATGCAGCGCCGCCAGCGCGCCGAGGCAGGCAAAGGTGGCGGCCAGCGAGTCGCCGATGGACAGGCCGGCGCGGCTGGGCTGGCGATCGGGTTCTCCGCACAGATAGCGCATACCGCCCATCGCTTCGCCAATAGCGGCGTAGCCGGCACGGCGCGCGTAGGGACCGGTCTGGCCGTAGCCGGACACGCGAATCATGATGAGCCCGGGGTTGTCTTTCGACAGGCTCTCGTAGTCCAGGCCCCACTTCTCCATGGTGCCGGGGCGAAAATTCTCCAGAACCATGTCGGCTTGTGCGATGAGCTGGCGCGCAAGCTCCTGACCTTCAGGTTCGCGCAGGTTTGCCGTCACACAGCGCTTGTTGCGGGCGCACACGCTCCACCAGAGGGGGTAGTCGCCTCGCCCCCAGACCCGCATGGGATCGCCCGTGCCGGGTGGCTCCACTTTGATGACGTCTGCGCCCATGTCGGCAAGCAGCTGCCCGCAGAAAGGCCCGGCGATGAGTTGTCCGAGCTCGACGACCCGAAGATCTGTCAGTGGGCCGCGGCGCTCGCTGTTGTCGGTCATCGTGGACTCCGTGTGATGCCGGCAGGCCCGTGTGGGCCTGCATCTGGACCGGAGCATAGCCTTAATATTTCGTTATATCAATATAACTTTATCACTTTGTCGGATTCTGTCGCAGACGGTGCCCTCCTCGCGGGGTAAGATCGCAGGTGATTTCTTTATTGAGACTGGCGGTCTACATGCGCGCACTGCGTATCGTTTTTTTTGCCCTTAGCGGCTTTTTGCTTTTGGTCGCCGTCCTGACCTTTTCGCTGGATTTCGGCCGTTTCCAACGGCCGATTGAGGCATTGTTGAGTGACGCGGTCGGCCGCAACCTCACGTTCAACGGGCCCCTTAGCATCCGCGTTGGGCGACATGTCGAAGTACTGGCGGAAGACATTGCCATTGCCGATGCCCCGTGGACCGGCCAGGATGCCTTGCTGCGAGTGGCGCGCGCGGCCGTCACTATCGATACGGCATCGCTCCTGTCCCGCACCGTACGGGTGGTTTCGCTGAAGGTCGATGACCCGCAGCTTCGGCTTGAGACGAGCCCCGATGGCGACGTGAACTGGGAATTCTCCGGTGACGAGGCAGAAGCGGACACTGAGTTCGACGTACTGCCCGTTGGGATCGAGGACGCACTGGTAACGGGGCTGGTCGTGTCTGTCTTTTCCCCGGCGCGCGACGAACCCCTCCGGATCAGTGCCGACCAAATCAGCCTGGGTGGCACCGGTGCCGACCCGCTCATACTCGAGGCTGGCGGCACCGTCGGAAAGACCCCTTTCAGCATACGCGCGAGCGCCGCAACGGCAGACACGGTGGTGGCGCTCGCCGATGCCACTCTTGACCTGTCCGGCAACCTTGGAGAGATCAGCATCGATGGCGATCTCGAGTTTACGAACCTCAAGAATCCTACAAGGCCAACGGCCAATCTCCGCGTACAGGGGCCCAACGCCGAATACCTCACTGGCATTCTCGGCGTTCAGCAAGCCACAACCGGCCCTCTCGATCTGGTTGCTACGGTACTGCCGGAAGGCAACATCATGGCGGTTCAGGTGCAAGGCGTTTTCGGAGAGTTCACGCTGGAATCCCTGGGCCGGTTCGACTCGCTGGACAGCCTGCAGCATGCGACCGGCACCTTCGCCGCAAAGGGTCCTGATGCCAGCCATGTTGGAAAATTATTGGGTGTTGCCACTCTCCCCGCCGAACCGTTCGAAGTGAACGGCCAGGTGGAGCGCCAGGGGCCGAGCCTTATCGTGGATTCAGTGCAGGTGACCATCGGCGTCAGTGAGCTCACGCTGGATGCCGCGTTCAGCGATTTTCCGGATCCACGCAGTGGTAGCGTCAATCTCAAAGCTGCCGGTCCTCGCTTTGGGCATTTCAACAGCCTTCTTGGACTACCTGGTGAACTCACCGGGGCCTTTACCGCGAACGCCACGCTTCAGCCGGCAGATGACGGCACTGCCGACGTTACGTTCGCCGCTTCCGCTGCAGACCTGTCACTCGACGGCAGCGGAGAAGTCAGTGCGGCGGAGGGGTTCGTCGGCTCGACGCTCACCGCCACCGTGCGCGGGCCGGATCTGCGCACCGTTGCTCGCGCCGCGGGCCTCGACGAAGCCCCGGCAAGGCCGTTTGAGACAACCGTTTTGCTCGAGCGTGGTGGCAACACGACGACCATAGACTCGCTAAGGCTGTCGATTGGCGACATCCGCCTGGACGCCAGCGGCATGCTTGGTGACGAGCCTGCCGATGAGGCCCAGGTTGACTTCACGCTGGCGGGCAGCGACCTCTCTGGCATGCTCGCAGGCTTCGGCCTCGACGCGGATCAGCTGCCCACGAGCCGCTTTGAAGCGTCCGGCGGTGTCCAGATGGACGACGGCGCGCTCGTTCTGCGCGATGTGACGGCGGTCATCGGTGATACGTCCGAGTTCGCCCTTTCCGTAGAGGGCAGACTGACCAGTACGCCAGGCTATGCTGGCAGCTCGGCACGCCTTCGCGCCAGCGGACAGAGCCTCTCAGCACTGGCGACTACGGCCGGCGTTGACGGCGCTCCGGAGGGGCCTTTCGAGGTAACGGCAGTGCTGGACCACGACGGCAAGCGCCTGTTGCTCAACCGCCTTGAGGCGACGGTCGCCGGCGCGACGCTCAAGGCCAGCGGACGAATCGGCGAATTGCCTCACCTTGACGGCACACGGACAACGCTTACTTTCGCTGGCGAGAATCTTTCAGCACTGATTCCTGGCATCGAAGCCGCCGCCCCCTTCGACCGGGCGTTCCGCGTGTCTGCCGTTGCCGCTGTCCAGAACCAGCGCCTGCGCGTCGACGAACTGGACGCAAGCTACGATGGGGTTGAGGTGACCGGAAGTGTTGAGCTTGGTCTTGCGTCCCCTGGCGAGTCCGGAAAGTTTGCCCTGCGCACCGAGTCCGCGGACATTCTGCGCTTGCTCGAGGCCGCCAAGGGGGAGCAGTATGACGCCATCGCGCCACTTGAAGCGGATGCACGCGCCGCCTGGCAGGGGAACGCGTGGACAGTTGAAAAACTGTCCATCAACTCAGGCAAGAGCGCGCTTGACCTAAGCGGAACGCTGATTGGGCCGCCAAATTTTGACAACACCAGCCTGCAGGCACACTTTGCCGCACAGGACTTCAGCCGATACGAACCGGTGGCAGGCCGGCCCCTGCCGGCGGAGCCGCTGACGATCGACTTTGCGGTGACCGGCGCCGCAAACGAAATGACCATCAAGGCGCTCCGCGCCACTCTCGGCAGAAGCGACCTCGAGGGCTCGGGACGTTACGTCTACGGGGATATCCCGCTGATCGAGTTGGCGGTTACCTCAAGCTACCTGAACCTGGCGCCATTCATTCCCGAGCCGGAGCCGCGCACCGAGGGAACCACGGAAACCGCCGTGCCAACGGCCAGTCTGGAGGAGCGCCTCATTCCAGACAGACCGATACCGATTGACAAGGCGCGGCTCGTGAATGTCGTCGCGGCGCTCGACGTGGATGAACTTGAGCTTCGGCAGCATACGCTAAACGACGTTGGTATTGAGGGACGCGTCGGAGACGGAAAGATCGACCTGTCACGCGCTCACTTCACCTCTGTGCGCGGCGAGCGCTTCGATGCTCAAATGACGCTGCAACCGTCGGAATCCGGCGCGAACCTTCTGTTGCAGGCGAATGGCACTGCGTTGGCGGTAGGCATGCCGGCAACCTCCGCTGAAGAACTGGCCGCCGCGCCCCGCTACGACGTCAACGCCGTGCTTGCGGGCAGCGGCAGTACTACGCGCGAACTGTCAGCATCGCTCGACGGGTACGTCAGACTGGTCGCTGGCCCTGGCAGGGTCAGGGAGGGCGCAGCAAGGCTGTTCACCAACGATTTTTTCTCGTCGTTGCTTGACACGGTCAACCCCTTCGCCAAAACCAATCCGTACACCAACTATCAGTGCGCCGTTGCGCTTGTCACCGTTGCCGATGGACTCGTGCAGGGAGAACCCGCCGCCATCCTGCTGTCCGATCGGCTCAAGGTCATTGCCAATGTCGATGTTGACCTTTCCTCAGAGGCAATCGACGTCGTTGTGCGAACGGTCCCGCAGAAAGGCTTAGGGATAAGCGTTACCGACCTGGTCAACCCGTACGTGAAGGTTGGCGGCACGCTCGCCAGCCCCAGCCTCGTGCTGGACCCGGAGGGCGCGGTAATCGAAGGTGGCGCTGCGATCGCAACCGGTGGACTGTCGTTCCTCGCCAAGCGCGTCAGCCAGCGCTTCTTTAGCAGCAAGGACCCCTGCGGCGACGCCGTGCGGGACGCCGAGCCGGCGTTCCGGGAGATCCATGCGTCGATTCTGGGTGAGCCGGTCGACGACGACGTACCCGACCCAGTCGCAGAACCGTCGGCACAGCGGTAAGCTACCGCGATGAATATGGATCGCACGAAGCGCGTCGCCGTTGGCACGGCGACGCTGCCCTGGGAAGACTCGCCGTCAGCCGGTGTGCAACGTAAAAAGCTGGAACGCGAGGCGGCAGAGTCCGGGCAGGTGACCAGCGTCGTGCGCTATGCACCGGGTTCGTCGTTTTCCGCACACAGCCATCCATTGGGCGAGGAAATCCTTGTTCTCGACGGCGTGTTCTCGGACGAGCACGGCGACTACCCGGCCGGCACGTACCTGCGGAACCCACCGGGTTCGTCGCACAGTCCGGCATCCGCCCCGGGCTGCACACTTTTCGTCAAGCTCAACATGTTCGACCCGGCCGACAGCAGCACGGTGCGCGTCGACACGAACAATATGGAGTGGCGCCCCGGGCTCGTGGAAGGTTTGTCGGTGATGCCTCTTCATGAGTTTCGCGCCGAGCACACGGCACTCGTGCGCTGGCAGCCCGGCACAAAGTTTCCGGCGCACCTGCACGAAGGCGGCGAAGAGATTTTCGTCATCGACGGTGCGTTTGAAGACGACAAGGGAACATATCCTGCCGGCACGTGGTTGCGCAGCCCACCCGGGAGCGCGCACGAACCGTTCAGCAGCGAGGGCTGCACGATTCTCGTGAAGACCGGGCACCTCGGCGGCCCGTAGAAGCGGCATCCTGCCGCGATTGTGCAGCAAGCCCAGACCTTGAATCGCGGCAGGATGCCGCTCCTACGATTGTTGATTTAGCGTCTCGAGGACCTCTGAGATTTCGGCAAGGATCGCCGGATCGTCGATTGTTGCCGGCATGGTCCAGTCGTCGCCGTCGGCAATCTTGCGCATCGTGCCGCGCAAAATTTTCCCAGACCGCGTTTTGGGCAGGCGCTTCACCACGGCCGCTTTCTTAAACGCCGCCACTGGCCCTATCTGCTCGCGCACCCGTGCGACGGCCTCGGTAACGATGTCTGACGAGTTCCTGTCGACGCCATCCTTTAGCACCAGTAGTCCGAGTGGCAGCTGCCCTTTCAGCCTGTCGGCGATGCCGAACACCGCGCACTCGGCGATGTCCGGATGCCCCGAGAGCGCTTCTTCGATGGCGCCGGTGGAGAGGCGATGCCCGGCAACGTTGATCACGTCATCGGTACGCGACATCACAAAGACGTAACCCTGCTCGTCGATGTAACCGGCGTCGGCCGTACTGTAGTAGCCGGCGAATTCAGACAGGTACTTCTCGACGAACAGATCGTCTGCATTCCACAGCGTTGGAAACGTGCCTGGCGGCAGCGGCAGTTTTAGCGCAAGCGAGCCAACCTTGCCCCTGGGAACCGGCTTGCCGGCTTCGTCGAGCACGTCGAGATCCATGCCGGGTACCGGGCGCGTGGGCGAACCCGGCTTGACCGGCATCGGCTCGATACCCAGGCAGTTCGCGGCGATGGACCACCCGGTCTCGGTCTGCCACCAGTGGTCGATGACCGGAACGCCAAGCTGTGCCTGGGCCCAGCGCAACGTGTCACTGTCACAGCGTTCTCCCGCCAGGAACAGGCTTCGCAGTCGCGACAGGTCGTAGTGATGCATGAGTTTGGCATCCGGGTCTTCCTTGCGGATGGCGCGAAAGGCCGTTGGCGCGGTAAACAGCACGCGCACGTTGTGCTCGTCGATGACGCGCCAGAAAGTCCCCGCATCGGGCGTACCAACGGGCTTGCCCTCGAACAGCACGGTTGTGTTGCCGTTAAACAGCGGGCCATAAACGATGTAGGAATGCCCCACGACCCAGCCAATGTCAGACGCGGCCCAGTAGACGTCGCCGGGTTGCACGCCGTAGATGTTCCGCATGGTCCACGTGAGCGCAACGCAGTGCCCGCCGTTGTCCCTCACAACGCCTTTCGGCGCGCCGGTCGTACCGGACGTGTAAAGAATGTACAGCGGATCCGTAGCCGAAACCGGCACGCAACCGGCGGGCTCGGCACCTGCCAGCGCCGCTTCCCAATCGAGGTCGCGGCCGTCCACCATGTCTGCCGCGCACTGCTCTCGTTGGACAACGATGCAGCGCTCCGGCTTGTGCTCGGCAAGTTCGATGGCCTGCTCGAGCAACGGCTTGTAAGCGACGATGCGGCCGGGTTCAAGGCCGCAGGATGCTGTGACAATGACGCGTGGCGCAGCATCGTCAATCCGCACAGCGAGTTCATTGGCAGCAAAGCCACCGAACACTACGGAGTGAACGGCGCCCAGGCGCGCAACCGCGAGCATGGCGATGACCGCTTCGGGAATCATCGGCATGTAGATCACTACGCGGTCGCCGCGCGTCACTCCCTCGGCCTTCAGCACGCCGGCGCACAGCGCCACGCGGTCGCGAAGCTCGCGGTAAGTGAACGTCGCCTGTGTGCCGGTAACGGGGCTGTCGTAGATGAGTGCGAGCTGGTCGCTGCGTCCGCCGTCCACGTGCCGATCGAGCGCGTTGTAGCACGTGTTGAGGACACCGCCGGAGAACCAGCGATAGAGGGGAGCGCGGCTGTCGTCGAGCACCTGGTTCCAGGGTTCGATCCAGTCGACCGCGTCAGCGGCTTCGGCCCAGAAACCTTGACGGTCACTCAGCGAGCGCTGGTAAATCTCATCGAAGGAATGCGTCATGGCACACCCCGCTACTTTGTTATCGCCTGCCTTCCGTTTCCGAAGGCTCCAGGAACACCGTTGGCACTTCCGCGTAGTAACTCGTATCGCCGGTCGCGACGACAAGCCGCAGCTTCGCATCTTCCGCCGGCTTGACCAGTGGCATCCGCCAGCGAGTTGAGGTGGCGTCGTCCCGCTCCAGCGGCGACGGCGCCAGGTCGTCCCCGGGCGTTGCGGCGACGGCGATGCCCGCCCTCTGCAACGGAAGCACGGATGACAACAGCAGGTGCGAGGTGCCTGCCGCATCGGGTTCGAAGCTCAGGCTTAGTTCCACATCGCCGTTGACGAGATCGCAACGGCCGCTCGCGTAGCGGCAATTGGAGCGTGCCATGAGCGGGTAGCTCTCCCCAGCGCGCGCAGCGTGCGGTGTTTCGCGAACGGCGTAGTCGGTCGCAAAGTAAGCGACGATGGCCAGCACCGGCGCAACGAGCAATGACACAATGATGTGTTTGTTCTTGAACATGTGCTGGCCAGCCCCGTTAATGCCTGTTGAAAAAATGCAGCCGGGCCCTTGCGAACCCGGCTGCCGTAGCCTCTATGCAAACGCCGCTAGTGCGCTGCTGCGGTACCAGCGCCGGCGGGGACTCGAATGTCTTCCACCAGGTGCTGGATATGCTCCGGCGGTGCGGCCGTTACCTTGGAGACCGCGAAGGCCACCAGGAAGTTGACCATAGCGCCCACGGCGCCGAAGGCATTCGGCTCGATGCCGAGGAACCAGTTCTCCGGCATGTCGCCGAGGAACGAGGTGCTCGCCACGAACATGATGCCCTTGTGCTGGAACACGTACAACAGCGTGACACCCAGGCCGGCCAGCATGCCCGCAATGGCGCCTTCCTTGTTCATCTTCTTGCTGAAGATACCCATCATCAGCACGGGGAAGATGGACGAGGCAGCCAGGCCAAAGGCAAGAGCCACGGTGCCGGCGGCGAAGTCCGGTGGGTTAAAGCCGAGATACCCGGCCACGCCGATGGCGCCGGCCATGGCAATGCGGCTCGCCAGCAGCTCCTGCTTCTCGTCGATGTGCGGCATCAGCACCCCCTTGAGCAGGTCATGGGAAATGGCCGAGGCGATAGCAAGAAGCAGACCGGCGGCTGTTGACAGCGCGGCGGCCAGGCCACCGGCAGCAACCAGCGCGATCACCCAGTTGGGCAGCCGTGCGATTTCCGGGTTAGCAAGCACCATGATGTCACGGTCGATCTTCACCATCTCGTTCGTTGACGCGTCTGCCGAGTACTGGATGCGGCCATCGCCGTTCTTGTCTTCAAACTCCAGCAGGCCGGTCTTCTCCCAGTTCTTGAACCAGGCCGGGCGCTCGTCGTACTTGAGGTAGTTACCAGCTGAAGGCTCCATCGTGGTGATGAGGTTCAGGCGAGCCATCGCGGCAACGGCCGGGGCCGTCGTGTAGAGAATCGCGATGAACACCAGGGCCCAGCCGGCCGAGGAGCGCGCGTCCTTGACCTTCGGCACCGTGAAGAAGCGAATGATTACGTGCGGCAGGCCCGCGGTGCCGATCATCAGCGACATGGTGTACGCAAACATGTTGAGCTGACTGATTCGCGCCTGGGTCGTGTATTCCGCAAAGCCAAGGTCTCGAACCACCTGGTCGAGCCTGTCCAGCAGAAATACGTCGGTGCCCGCCATGGTACCGCCGAGACCGAGCTGCGGAATCGGGTTACCAGTAAGGTTCAGCGAGATGAAGATGGCGGGAATCGTGTAGGCCAGAATCAGCACGCAGTACTGTGCGATCTGCGTATACGTAATGCCCTTCATGCCGCCGAGCACCGCGTAGAAGAACACGATGGCCATGCCGATGGCGAGGCCAATGCTGTAGTCCACTTCCAGGAAGCGGGAGAACGCCACGCCGATGCCTTTCATCTGGCCGATAACGTAGGTCACCGACGCGACGATCAGGCAGATCACTGCCACGATGCGTGCGGCGCGCGAGTAGTAGCGGTCGCCGATGAACTCCGGCACCGTGAACTTGCCGAACTTGCGCAGGTACGGCGCGAGCAGCATGGCAAGCAGCACGTAGCCGCCGGTCCAGCCCATCAGAAACACCGACCCGCCGTAACCCATGAAGGCGATGAGGCCGGCCATGGAAATGAACGACGCCGCGGACATCCAGTCGGCGGCAGTCGCCATGCCGTTGGCAACCGGGTGCACGCCGCCGCCGGCCACGTAGAATTCCTTCGTGCTGCCGGCGCGGGCCCAGATGGCAATGCCGATGTAGAGGGCAAAGGTCATGCCCACGACAATATAGGTGAGAGTTTGCAGGCTCATGGTTCGCTCCTATTTGTCTTCGTGCACATCGTGCTCACGATCGAGCTTTCCCATGCGCCACGCGTAGTAGAAAATCAGCCCGACAAAGACATAAATGGAGCCTTGCTGGGCAAACCAGAAACCGAGCTTGTAGCCGCCCAGCGAGATGCTGTTGAGCGGTTCCACCAGGACGATGCCGAATAGGAACGAAACGACAAACCAGATGACAAGACATACGGCGACGATGCGGAGATTGGAACTCCAGTAGCTGCTGTTTTCGGACATGGCCCTCCCCTTTTTAAGGCTTCTTGGCTCGATATTCGGGCTTGACCCTAACAGTTCCTCAACGAGACGGCGCTGAGACTTTAGTCGTATGCAACGGGTCGAGGGTCGTGCCATGGGCGAAGCGGAAACACAAAAAGCCCCTGATTTGTAGTGGCTTTTGTATGCGCAGGGTGCGCTGATGTGGATCGCCCGCGTTGGCCGGTGTAGACGATAGTAGTAGACTCAACGCGCTATGACGGGCCGTTCAAAACACCCCACGTACGCTAAGCTGCATGATGCGGTGCAACGCTCCGCACGAGTTACTCTCACTGCGACGCACGGGCGCCGGCGACTTGGGTAGCGGCTGGCTCGTATTACTGTCTTCCATTGCCTACGTGGCGGTGCTGTTCGGCATTGCGCACTGGGGCGACAAGAAGTCCACCGAGCGGCGGATGCGCTTTGCGCGCCCCGTGGTCTACAGCCTCGCACTTGGCGTCTACTGCACCTCCTGGACCTTTTATGGCGCTGTCGGTACCGCGGTGGACACGGGCTGGGGCTACCTGCCAATTTATCTTGGCCCGATCATCACGGTATTGCTGGCCTGGGGCATGATCCGCCGCATGGTCGCCATTGCGAAGCGGCAAAACCTCACGTCCATCGCAGACTTCATCTCCGCGCGTTACGGCAAGGGCCGGGCGCTGGCGGTGCTCGTCACCGTGATTGCGGTGGTTGGTACCGTGCCGTACATCGCGCTGCAGCTGAAAGCCGTCGGCTCGACCTTCGATATCGTCAGCACTGCAACGGGTGGTGCAAACGGCTTTAGCGACACAGCCCTTCTCTTCGCGTTCCTGCTCGGGCTCTTTGCCATTCTCTTCGGCACCCGGCGCATCGACGCCAGCGAACACCATCACGGCATGATTCTCGCTATCGCCTTCGAGTCCGTGGTTAAACTGCTCGCCTTCCTTGCGATCGCGCTGCTGGCCGTGTTCCTGCTTGGTAACCAGGGCGGCATGGCAAGCGCCCATGCCGCGAGCGACCAGCTGTTCTCCTTTGCCTCGCTGCCGGACACGTTTGTCACCCAGTGCCTGCTGGCAGGCGCGGCGATTTTCTGCCTGCCGCGCCAGTTTCACGTGGCTATCGTGGAGGCGCATGAGGACACGCAGCTACGCTCGGCCCGCTGGCTGTTCCCGCTGTACCTGGCCTGCTTTGCCGTCGCGGTGGTGCCAATAACGCTTGCCGGCCTGCACTTTTTGCCCTCGGGTTCCTACCCGGGCGATGCCTTCGTGCTGGCGTTGCCCATCGAATCGGGCAGCAGCCTGCTCGGTTTGCTCGCCTTTATCGGCGGCTTTTCCGCCGCCACCGGCATGGTGATCGTCGCCACGGTGACGCTGTCGACGATGGTCAGCAACGAAATCGTCATGCCACTGCTGTTTCGCATTCGCCAGCTCGGCATCTCGGACGACCGGGAATATTCAACGCTGCTGATAACCATTCGGCGGCTGGCGATCGCCGCCATCATGCTCGTGGCGTACGCCTACTACCAGTTCATCGACAAGTCCGCGGCGCTCGCGTCTATTGGCCTGCTGGCCTTCTCTGCCGCCGCACAGTTTGCACCGTTGATCGTGTTCGGAATGGCCTGGCCGCGCGCCAACCGGCTCGGCGCCATTGCCGGCCTGACCAGCGGTTTTGCGCTGTGGCTGTACACGCTGTTTTTGCCGTCGCTCGCGGCCGTCGGCGTGCTCGGCGTCGACGTGGTTGCCTACGGTCCCTTCGGTGCCTCCTGGCTGCGTCCCGAAGCCCTGCTTTTCGATCTCGATCTGCATCCGCTGACCCACGGCGTGGCGTGGTCGCTGCTCGTTAACACACTCGTGATGCTCATTGTCTCGGCGATGACCGGCCAGTCGGTTGTTGAACGTATCCAGGCGCACAGCTTCGTGATGTCGAGTTCAACGCCGGCTCCTGTCAGGCTGGCCCCGAGGGGCGGTGACATCGTCAATGCCGACCTGCGCGCGCTGGCCGCACGCTTTGTCGGCGAGGCGCACGCGACCCGTGCGCTGGCAGAGTTCGCCGATGCCAACGCCATCAGTCTCGATCCCGCTGCCTCGGCCGACCGCGAGCTGATCCGCTTTACCGAGCGCCTGCTCGCCGGCGCCGTAGGCACCTCGTCCGCGCGCATCATACTCACGGCCGCACTGCGCCGCAGTGGCACCGAAATCGGCGACATGGTGATGCTGCTGGACGAAACCTCCCAGGCCATTCGCTTCAATCGGCAGCTTCTCGAGGCTACGCTTGAAAACATCAGCCAGGGCATCAGCGTGGTCGATTCCGAGCAGCGCCTGGTTGGCTGGAACTCACGCTACGTTGAGCTCATGGGCTATCCCGACGGGCTCGTTCACATTGGCAAGCCCATTGCAGAGCTCCTGGAGTTCAACGCGGCGCGCGGCTTTCTTGGTGCGGTTGAGGCCGGCACGAGCGTTGAGCAACGCCTCGCGTACGTAAGAAATGGCGAGGTGTTTCGCGCGGAGTCCACCCTGCCGGACGGGCGGGTCATTGAGATTCGTGGCCAGCCAATGCCGGACGGCGGGTATGTCACCACGTACAGCGACATCAGCGACGCCAAGGCCAGCGAGATTGCGCTTCGGGCGAGCGAGAAGCGCGTGCGCACCTACACCGACAATATGCCGGCGATGATCGCCTACGTGGACGCAAGTCGCCGGTTTCGGTTCGCCAATAAGGCTTATGCGCGCTACGCCCGCCTGCCCCGCGAGGAGATCGTCGGCAAGCACATCACCGACGTGCTGGATGCCAAGGATTTCCTGTCGCGCAGTACCTACCTGGATGCCGCCTTCGCGGGCGCGCGGCAGGTCTTCGAGCTCGAACTCACCAGCGATAGCGGCGAGCCACAACATACCCTGGGTACGTACATTCCCGACAAGGACGACCAGGGTGTCGTTACCGGCATCTACGCCATGTTCCAGGACATCACCGTGCGGCGACGCGCAGAGCTGGCGCTGGTGGAAGCCAAGGTCAACCTGGAACAGCGCGTGGAGGCGCGAACTGATGAGCTCCAGGTGGCCCTGCGCGAAGTTCAGGAAGCCAACCACGCCGCGCGCCGTGCCAACGCGTCCAAGACGCGCTTTTTTGCCGCGGCGGCCCACGACCTCCTGCAACCGGTCAACGCGGCGAAGCTGTTTAGCGCCCTGCTGTCCGAAGCGAGCGATGACATGCCACAGGATCAGCGTGAGCTGGTGGCGAGGGTGGAACAGGGGCTCGCGTCGGTGGAGGACCTGCTGAGCTCGCTGCTCGATATTTCACGTTTTGATGCCGGCGGCCACACGCCTGAGGTAAAGGCCTTCCCCGTTCAGGATCTGTTTGAACCGCTGGCCGCCCAGTTCGAGCAGGCCGCCAGGGAGCAAGGTCTGTCGCTGACGTTTGTGCCGTCGTCGCTCTGGGTCGAGTCCGATCCCGCCCTTCTGCGCCGGATCCTGCAAAACTTCATAAGCAATGCGAAGCGCTACACCGAGTCAGGCGGCATTGCGGTGGGCTGCCGACGTACTGGCGACCAGGTTGCCATTGCCGTCTACGATACGGGGGTCGGCATTGCGCCGGAGCATCAGCAGCGGGTTTTCCAGGAATTTGCACGCCTTCCGCAAAGCCGCAAGAACGAGAAGCGCGGGCTGGGGCTTGGCCTTGCCATCGTGGAGCGCATCGCGCGGCTGCTGGAGCACCCGGTGCGGATGCGCTCCGAGGAAGGCAGCGGAAGCTGCTTCGAAGTGCTTGTGCCGCGTGCGCAGCCCCAGGTTGCCGGGGCCGATGCCAGCGCTGCCGAGGAAGCACGTCCCGGCACGCCGCTGTCCGGCCAGTTCATGATCTGCGTGGACAACGAACCGGACATTCTCGACGGCATGCAGGCCCTTTTGACCCGCTGGGGTGCACGGCCAGTCGTCGCGACCGACATGCGCGGCGCAGAACAGGCACTCCAGGACATCCGAACGGAGCACGACACGCTACCGCGCCTGCTGCTGGTGGACTACCACCTCGATCATGGGGACACGGGCGTTCGCGTGGTCGAGCGCCTGCAGCAACTTGCCGGCGAGCCTATTCCGGCCGTGGTGCTCACCGCGGATCGCACAAACGAGGTTCGGCATGACGTGACCAGTGCCGGCCATACCGTGCTCTACAAGCCGGTGAAGCCTGCTGCATTGCGCGCGCTCGTCACTAGCATACTTAGTAAAAACCGCGCTGCTTGACAGCGCGAGGTAAAAACCGCGCTGCTTGACAGCGCGAGGTAAAAACCGCGCCGCCTGAACTGCCGAACGCTGGCGATCCCGGGCAGTCAGAACGCGAATACGAGGCCGACCGCGGCTTCCCACTGCACCAGCACGTCACCGTCGACGCGAATTGCGCAGGTGTTGCCGTCGGTGCCGGTACTGCAGAAGATGTCCGTCTCGTTGGAAACCGCGGTAACGTAGGCTCGGCCGTCCAGCCGCAGGCCGAGCCGATCGTTGAACCAGTACTTGTAGCCGCCACCGATGGTTGCGGCAAAAAAGTTCTCAGCCTTGAGTCCGGGGCCGTCCGGGTCGAAGCGCGCCGCCCCGATCGTCAGCGACAGGTACGGTTGGCCTCGACCGCGAGAAAACAGGTAGGTACCACCGACCTGAAGGTACTGTACGGTCATGTCAACCACCGACTCGCCGGTGAAAATATCCCCTGTTTCAAGCTCCGTGCTCTGGTGCGAGTACAGCACGTCGTACAGCGCATCCGGTCCAGCGGTATAGTTAAACTGCAGGCCAAAGCTCGCGGAGTCGGCCAGGTCGAGATCCTGTGCGTCAATCACGTCACGAAACTCGCCGCCGAAGCGAGCACCAAGCTGCGGGGTAAGTTCCAGTGTGTGATCCTGCCAGTCTTGTGCAAGACTCTGCAGTGGGAGAAGCGCCAGGCAGGCGACAGCACAACGGCGAATGGCGAGCGTCACAGCGGCCCCTTTTGAAAGTACGAAAGCGTCTATGGTAATTCACCTCACACCGCAGCAACAGCGATATTTCGCATCGCGGTGCACGGTACACGGGCCGCCCGGCTGGGTGCTCAAACCGTTGAGAATCGGCGCAATGTTTGTCGTGCTGTCCGCACAGTTGTTCGCCGTAGTGGCAAACGGCGCAACTGAGAAGCCGGGGGACGCAACGGACCAGGAAAACCCAGGCTCCGGCACCCCGCCGAGCGCCTTCATCGATCGCACACAGCGGCGCGTCAATAACCTGGTGCTGTCCTCGTCACAGTGGTTCGACAGTTTCTTTGGCTCGACGGAGGTCAACAGGCCGGGCAACGTGCGCCGAGGGAGCCTGCGCGTAGGCGCTCAGTGGGACGAGCGCGACGGAACCCGCTTCATCGGCAGGTTCAAGGCGCGCCTGCCGTTGCCGGCACTGCAGGAACGCAGTCGACTAATCCTGGGCCGTGGCGACGCCGATGAGTTTATCGACGGATCAACAACAGGCACCACCGATGCGCTGCCCAGCCAGTTCAATGATTTCGAGGACGACGAGTGGTTGTTTGGCCTCGGCTACAGCCGCAACGCGCGCCTGGCACGCGGCTTTGATTTCAGCGCCGGCATCAAGGTGTCGAGCCCGATTGAGCCGTACGTGCGTGCCACCTACCGGTGGAATCACGCCTTCAGGGAGGATGTGCTGTGGCAATTGCGCCCCAGGGTGTTCTGGCAGGACAACCGGGGTACGGGAGCATCTGTAAACAGCATCATTGATCATGCGCTGAATAACCGCTGGATGCTACGCAACTGGACGGTGCTGACCGCGGAAGACGCCGTTGAGGGTCTCGGATGGCAGCACAGCTTCATTGCCTACCAGACGCTCAACAGCAAGACCGCCTACTCGTACAATCTCTTCGCGTCCGGTGAGAGCGATTCGCTGGTGGACGTGGAAGACTACGGCGTCGAACTGCGCCTGCGCAGGCGATTTGCGCGCGAGTACTTCTTCGTGGAGCTGTCCACGCGAGTCAACTGGCCCCGCTTCGAAGTCGAAGAGCGGCGCAGCGCCAACTTCGGGGTTGGCATCGAGTTCGAAATGCAGTTCGGCGACTGGCCCGGCCGGACGGCGCCAACCGGGCTCGTCGATTAACCACCGTGAGCCGTCTCTTCGAGTGCGCTGTCGACCTGAAGCTGTTGCACCGCCACTACCGCCTGGGTTCGGTTGGTAACCCTGAGCTTGCGCAGAATGGCCGTAACGTGCGCCTTGATCGTCGCCTCTGAAACGCCAAGCTGATACGCAATCTGCTTGTTCATCAGCCCCTCACCCAGCATCAGCAGCACCCTGAACTGGTGCGGCGTCAGCGTACCAATGAGCGCTGCGATGTTCGCTTCGGTGCTCGGTAACGCCTCATCGCTGAGGCCAATGCCTTCCGGCAGCCACACTTCGCCTTCCAGCACGGCGCAAATCGCCGTTTCCATCACGGAAATCGGCGACGACTTCGGAATGTAGCCGCTGGCACCATGACTGATTGCGCGGCGCACGATTTCTTCCTGCTCGAACGCAGACACCACCACGGTGGGCAACGACTCGTGCTTGTTGCGCAGGTACGCCAGCGCGGAGAAGCCCTTGACCCCTGGCATCTGCAGATCAAGCAGCAGCAGGTCGGCGTCCGGGTTAGCGTCAACCGACAGCTGCAATGACTCGAGGCTCTCGGCCTCAACGATTCGCGCGCCGGCGACACGCCGTTTGACGGCGTGCACCAGCGCCTCGCGAAACAGCGGGTGGTCGTCTGCAACGATGACCGTGGTTTCGGCTGCCATGTTCGTCCCTGACCCTGGCGTTAGCGGTTCATACGGTTTTCGATCAGGCTGTCTACCACAGCCGGATCGGCGAGCGTTGAGGTATCGCCGAGACTGCCGTAGTCGTTCTCGGCAATCTTGCGCAGTATTCGCCGCATGATCTTGCCCGAGCGGGTCTTCGGTAACCCGGGAGCCCACTGGATGAGATCCGGCGTTGCGATGGGTCCGATCTCCTTGCGCACCCACTTGCGCAGGTCCGCGGCCAGCTCGTCGCTGGGTTCCTTACCTTCCATCAGCGTCACGTAGACGTAGATCCCCTGCCCCTTGATGTCGTGTGGATAACCAACCACCGCGGCCTCGGCTACCGCGTCGTGCGCCACCATGGCGCTTTCGACCTCGGCGGTGCCCATGCGGTGACCGGACACGTTCAGCACGTCGTCCACACGGCCCGTGATCCAGTAGTAGCCATCCTCGTCGCGCCGCGCGCCATCGCCGGTAAAGTAATTGCCCGGGAACGTGGCAAAGTAGGTTTCGTAGAAGCGCTTGTGGTCACCGTAAACAGTGCGCATCTGGCCCGGCCAGCTGTCCTGGATGATGAGGTTGCCCGACGTGGCACCCTCGAGCACGACACCGTCCGAGTCAACGAGCGCGGGCTGCACGCCGAAGAACGGCCGCGTCGCAGAACCCGGCTTGAGGTCCGTGGCCCCCGGAAGCGGCGTAATCAGGATGCCGCCGGTTTCGGTCTGCCACCACGTGTCCACGATCGGGCAGCGGCTTTCCCCAACCACCTTGTAGTACCACTCCCAGGCTTCCGGGTTGATCGGCTCACCGACAGAACCCAGCAGGCGCAGGGTTTTGCGGGATGTCGCATCGACCGGCCCGTTGCCCTCGCGCATCAGCGCGCGAATAGCGGTCGGCGCGGTGTAGCAGGTATTCACGCCGTGCTTGTCGCACACTTCCCACAGCCGCTTGGCGTCAGGATACGTCGGCACACCCTCGAACATCAGCGTCTGCGCGCCGTTGGCGAGCGGCCCGTACACGATGTAGGAGTGGCCGGTGACCCAGCCGACGTCTGCTGTGCACCAGTAAACGTCGCCGGGTTCGTAGTTGAACACGTACTTGAACGTCATCGAGGCGTAAACAAGGTAACCGCCAGTCGTGTGCAACACGCCCTTCGGCGTGCCGGTGGAACCTGACGTGTAGAGAATGAACAACGGATCCTCCGCGCTCATCGGTTCTACCGGGCAGTCTGCCGACACACCCTCTTCAGCTTCGTGCAGCCAGACATCCCGCCCGGACTCCATGGTGACGTCGTTGCCGGTGTTTCGCACCACCAGCACTTTGTTCAGCGTGTCCGCAACGCCGTCGATGTTGATCGCCGCGGTGGCCGGACCGTGGCGCTGAAAGCCAACGTGGACGCGGCGATCAACATCGAC
>JBCAXP010000027.1:0-21753 GCA_038533995.1 Pseudomonadota bacterium | reverse complement strand
TTCCGCGACCGGCCAAGCCGCCGCTAGCTGAACCAGGCGCCGCCAGCGTAGGAAGTTCAGGCCACGCTCCCGGCATCGGGAGCGTCGCCGGCGAGTCAGTCTCCCAGCCGTTTGCGCTGCCAGTCGTTCTGCGGCTCGTTGAGCCGCAGCGTCACGACAATTGCACCCTCTTCAGGGTCAAGCGCGCTGCTGAATCCGAGCTTCTCCGCCAGCCGACGCATCGGTCGGT
Source organism: Pseudomonadota bacterium (assembly GCA_038533995.1). GTDB lineage: Bacteria > Pseudomonadota > Gammaproteobacteria > Steroidobacterales > JBCAXP01 > JBCAXP01. The sequence goes on along the minus strand of JBCAXP010000027.1, from coordinate 21,524 downwards.
TGTCTGGCAGCACCGTGCCGCGCAGTTCCAGCGTGCCGCGGCGGCGTGAGTAGTCGATGAGTTTTTCCAGCAGCCGGCGACCCAGTCCGTCGCCGCGAAGCGCATCGTCAACGATCACGGCGAACTCTGCACTGACGTTGTCCGGATCGGTCCAGGCACGCACCACGCCAAGCGTCTCGGCGACGCCTTCGTCGTTCTCGCCGGACGCGATAAACGCCATCTCGCGGGCGTAATCGATCTGCGTGAACTGCGCAAGCTGACGCCGCGTAAATTGCGTGCGCGGCCCGAAAAAGCGGTAGCGAATAGCCTGTGGACTCAGGCGACTTGCAAACGCCGCGTGCGCCGGTGCGTCATCGCCGCGAATGGGCCGCAGAGTCACTTCGCGGCCGGACTGCGGCAGCACAGCCGTTTCTTCAAGCTCTGCGGGGTAGGGCAAAATGGCCGGCTTTCGCGGTTTTCCAAATTCCACGGTGACCCCGAAGGCACGAACTCCGTCAGCGGCAACAATTACCGGGTAAAGCACCAGTTCGGAGATCACGGGCACCTCCATCGACAGGTCACACAGTGCGACCAGCAGTTCGGCAAGTGCCTGCTCGTCGCGCGCGGCATCCAGGCTGTGCTCCTGAAGCGCGGCGTCCACGCCGGTAGCGACGATAAGCAGACGGGCAAACTTGAGGTCCAGCGGCGGGAGCGCTACCTGTCGCTGCACCGGGCCGGTGTGCTGGCCGGCCGCCTCCAGGAACACGAGCGGGCCAAATACCTCGTCGCGCGTAATGCCCAGCCGCAACTGAAGCGCCGCCAGCAGTTGCTTGACGTCGAGATCATCAATGTCAGCCACGGGAATGCCGGCTGCTGAGAGCAGCGCGGCTGCCTTTTCGCCCTTCAGGCGCTGCTTGCCGCGATGCGCGGCCCTGCCCGCCATCGCCCAGGCTAGCCGTGTGTCAACCGGCGCTCTCACAGGCTTCCGGGGACGTTCCGGCACCTGCTCGAGCTGCTTCTGGTTGCGGCGGTACTTCACCATGTGACTGAACGCGTCGACTGCGCGTTCTGGCGTGTCGAACGTGGACACGCCCGCCGCTTCACAGAGTTCGCGCGCCGGCACCGCCGACTCGTCGCCCATCCAGCTTGTCAGCACGGGCTTGCGCGCCTCCTGCATCAGCGGCTCAAGGCGCTGCGCCGTTTCCACTGACGCCGCGACAAGCGTCGGTACATGCAACACCAACACAGCATCCACACCAGCATCCTTCAGCGCGACTTCCAGCGCCTGCGCAAAACGCGCAGGCGTTGCGATAACACCAAGGTCGATGGGATTACCCGCTCCGCCAGTCGCGACGGTGGCACTTTGCAGTCGCTCCAGTGATTCCGGCGCAAGTGACGCGAGCTTGCCGCCAGTTTCCGCAAGCTGATCGCTTGCCAACAGCGCCGGGCCAATGCCGTTGCTGATGATCGCAAGCTTCTCACCATAAAGGTGGCGCATTCGCCGCAGCGTCTCCAGCGCACCAAGTACCTGGTCGGTGCGTTCGACCCGCAGCACACCGGTGCGGCGTGCCACCGCGTTAAACACTCCATTGCGCTCGGAAGGGTCGGGAGCGAGGCCGGTGCCGTTTTTGCCGCTCGTGAGAACGCTGCGGTTTTTCATCATGATGACGAGCTTGTTGCGCGCCGCTGCCCGCAGTGCACTGACAAAGCGACCGCCGGCGTTCACCCGCTCCACGTGCAGCAGTATTGCGTTTGTGTGCGGGTCGTCTGCCAGGTAATCCAGCACATCCGAAATATCGATGTCCAGGCTGTCACCCAGAGAAGTTACGCAGGAAAAGCCCCGCTCTCGCCCCCTGGCCCAGTCCATAACCGCCAGCGCCAGCACGCCGGACTGGCCGACGTATGCCACGTTGCCAGGCAACACCATGCAGTGCGCGTAGCTTGCGTTGAGCTTCAGGCGTGGCACGACTGTGCCAATGCAGTTTGGGCCCATGATGCGCATGTCGTAGGCGCGGGCCGCCTCCCAGGTGGCCTCCTTGAGCGTCTTGCCACTGTCGAGCTTGAGACCAAGCAGACCCTGCGCCCATTCCACCGTCTGACCCAGGGCGCCATCAGCGACCGGCGCCGGATTGGACAGCCCGCCCATCACGATCATGACGGCGCGTACGCCGCGCTGACCAAGTTCGTCAACGATGCCGGGAATGTGCACGGGGGAGGTGCACACGATGGCAAGCTCCGGCACCTCCTCCAGCGCCAGCACCGACTTATACCGTGGCACGCCGTGCACCTTTGCGCCGCCACGTCGGTTAACGGCGACCAGGATTCCGGGGAACCCGGCGTTAAGCAGGTTTGACAGCACCGTGCCGCCAAGGCTGTTTGCGCGCTCGGACGCGCCGATCACCGCAATGGACTGCGGGTCGAAGAAACGCTCCATGTACCGGATGGCCATGGTGCGATGTTACCTGCTATCGCGGCTTGAAGCCGCTCCTACTGCAGGCGTACGCGAATCAGCAGGGCGTAGACCCGGTTGGCCGCGATATCGAGCTGCGCGTTACCGGCGTTCTGGTTGCCAATGTCCACCGTTCTGGTGCCGCCTGAGTAGCTGGCAACGTCGCCGTCGACCGCGTCCGTCAGCGGCGCGGTCAGCACCACGGCGGCGTAGATATTGCTCTCTTCCGCGGGAGTACAGCCTGCCCCGGCGCAGGCGGCGACGCTGTTGTCTACGCGGATGGTGCCGGCGTCGTAGGCAATAGCGGGGTCCAGCACATCCTGCAGGCTGAGGTCGGCGCGAGCCGCGTTGGGGTTACTCACATACAGGAGGAAATAGAAAGGAACGCCGTCAGGCAGGGTGCTGCCATTAGGAATTGGCGTGCCGTCGACAAAGAAGGCACGTTTCACGATTTCAAGGCCGGTGGATACGATGCCGTTTGCACTGAGCTCGGAGGTGTTGCCGGAGCCATCGGTGCTGGTGATCGTGATGGCATGGCCCACGGGCACCGACACCGGCAGCACCGTGGTGAAAGAGGCGTTGCCGGAGCCGTCTGTCAGAACCGTATCGGTGCCGCGGAATTGCTCCGCGTTGCCATGGCCTGATGGGTGCAGCCCTGCGCCTGAGAAAAACTCCAGCGTAATGTTGGTGCCAGGGGCTGCGTTCAGCGAACCAGTGACAACCGTTGAGGGACCGGTGTTGATCGCCGTGGCGATGACCGGGTAATTTAAAAGCGCGTTACCGCCAGCGTCACCATCACCGCTGTCATTCGGTGTTACGAACGGCGCCGTGCCCAGGTTGCTGTCATCGCCAATGCCGTTCAGGTCGATGCCGATCTGTCCTGTCGCGGCGCTGCCATCACGCGAAGTGATCGTGCCGTTGTCCACGAAGTGATTGCGCGTGAGTGTAACGCCCGTAGCACCATCGTTGATCTGCACACCCGCGCCGTAGTTGGAGCTCACCACGTTGCGCTCGAACGTGTTGTTCGAGGCGCTTGGCCTGAAGGTTGCCCCTGCGCTTTGCAGGACGCCGCTGGCGGTGCCTACGCCATTGCCCGTAATCGTGTTGTTGGTGAACGTGGCGCCGCTCGCGCCCGTTACCACGATGCCCTGGCTCGAGGAACCGTCGATGAGGTTGCCAGTGACCGCGGTGGTGTTTGATCCGGCGATGGCAACGCCGTCGCCGTCCGTCGAACCCAGGCCGCAGTCCTGAAATTCATTGTTCTCGATGGTCCAGCCGTTGGACGCCGTGTCCAGCAGCAGGCAGCGCGTGTCTTCGAAACCAAGCAGGTTGTTTCGAACCGTGCCGTTGTCGCCACCCGTGGAGTGAATGCCGGTGTATCCACGCTGCGCCGCACCGGGGTCCGCGAAGACATCGGCGCGGGAGCCCAGCAGGTTGCCCTCGATGAGCGTATCCTGCACGCCGTCGGCGATCAGGACTGCGGCCTCGCCGCCTGTGGTGCCGAACCCGAACAGGGCGAGCCCGCGTACCGTAAGGTCGTCTGCCTGCAGGCGCAGGCCATTGGCCACGACGGCCGAGGGGGTAATTTCGATCTCAGGCGCATCGACCCGGCCGAGCGCAACACCGTCCACGCCCACCGTGCCACCGGTACCGAGTTGCCCTGCGTTCGTGTCGCCAACGAGCGTTGTTTGCAGCGTGCCATCAATGGTGGTGTCGCCGGCGACAATGGCGGGCAGCTGCGCAGCAACGCTGATGGCGGCGACGCCGCGCCCGGCATCGAAGTTGGGATCAGCTGCACGGCCGAGCGGATCGGCATTCGACGGAATCATGAACAGGCTGTGCTCGGTGCCGGCCGTGAGCCCGTCCTGCGCCAGGTTGGCATTGCCCAGTGTGTTGGCGTTGGTAATGAACTGGGCAAGCGAGCCTTGCCCCGTGCTGTTGCCGTTGACGATAGTGTCGAAGTTGTAGCCGAAGTCCACTCCGGACTTGGTTATCGACGCGGTGATTGTTACCGGCGCCACGCTCTGCGCGGTAAAGGAACCCAGGTTGGCGCTGCTGCCGTTAGCGCCTGCATCCTGCAAGGCCGGGCTGGCGCCACCCACTTCACCAGCAACCGCTACAACGCTCGCACCGGAACCGTTCACCCGGTAGGTCTGTACGCCGAGTTCGCCGCTGCCACCGCCCGGCCGTGACGACTGAACGGTGTCGTTGACCGCGCGCACCTGGTAATCGCCGTCCGGCAGACCTGAGAAGCCGTAGTCGCCGTTGGCGTTGGTGGTTGTCGTGCGCAGGAACACGCCCGTGTTGTCATAGAGTTCGACCACTGCACCCGGGCGCGGCACAGTGAACGATGGCGCGGCGGCAGCACTCGTGGCCAGGTCTCGCCCTGCGCCGCCGCCGTAGTTCACGTCTTCGAACACGGTGCCGGAGATCACATTGGTTTTCGCCTGCAGCACCACCGTGTTGAGAATCACAAGGTCCGGGCCAGTGTCCACCTGCAGCGTTGCCAGCGTGTCGCCCTCGCTAACCAGCCCCGACACGTCAAAGCTGTCGAAATCCATGCCGTAGGACGTGTTCGAGCCCAGGCTGTTGATCGTGCTGTTGTACACGTTGTTCGCCGGGTTTAGCGCGTCGCTGAGTGCGTTGCTGTTAAACATCAAGCGCTCGGAGGTGCCGCCGAGATCCTCGTCACCGTCCCACAGAAGCGCCGATGTGCGCGCTTCGGTCGGCGCTGACACGTAGATACCCGAGAGAAGGTACGACGTCGAGCCGTTGCGCGTGAGGTCGAAGCCGTCATAGACGACCAGCGTCTTGCCAGTGAGCGTGGTGTCTTCATAGATCACCAGCAATGACCAGCCCGCGATTACCGCGCTGGCCGAGCAGTAAATGCCGCCGTTGTCTACCGTCAGACCGCCAAAGGTGTACAAACCGTTGCGCTTGGCCACGACCTGCGCGGTGACGTCAGCGAAGCCGCCGAAAAACTCGTATGTGTTCGGCGCCAGGACGAAATCGGACTCGAAGGTGCGATCGGCCGCCACCGGCGCACCATCCAGCGTGACGTTGCTGTCGGTGACGGCGCCGGAGCCGGCCCAGTAGAGGTAGGCACCGCGAACCGTGCCGGTGGCTGGGATACCGGTTACTGCCGCGCTGGCGCTGCCCGTTATGGCGCAGGAGTCGACGGAATTCGGCTGCGTGCGCAGCGTAGACCCAGTGATCTCGTAGTCGAGGAAGCCCGCCATGCGCACAAACTGCGTGAGCGGCACGTCAAAGCCGCTAGCGGTCGTCACGGTGGTGTTGGCGGAGGCGCTGTTGTCGCCGGGCACCGGATCGGGCTGGTCCGCGGTGACGCTCGCGTTGTTCGTAATGCTGCCGGTGGCGTTCGTTACGACCTGGATCTCGACGCTCGCGGTGCCGCCGTTGAGAATCGCGCCGAGGTTGCACGTCACTGTGGTGGTGCCGGAGCAGCTACCCTGGCTGGCCGTCGAGGAGACGAACGTAACGCTGGCCGGCAGCGTGCTGGTCAGAACCACGCCGGAGGCCGTTCCTGGACCGTTATTGGTAACCAGCAGCGAGTACACCAGCGGTCCGTTCAGTGGCGCGGGGTCTGGCGCATCACTGATCGCGAGCGTCAGGTCGGCAGCGGCCGGGGCGTCTGCTTCAAACGCGCCGATGTCGCAGGTGGCTGTGCCGCTAATGTCACCATCGACGGGTCGGGGGTTGCCGCGCTGGTCGGTCGCCGGGCAACCGGTGTTGGTGCCGGCGTCAACCGCCGGGCTGCCTACCAGAAGCTCGCGGGTTTGCGTTGGACCGCCGTTGTTTGCCAGGGACCCGAGCCGCGGGTCTGCGGTCAGGCCAAAGCTGCACGTGCCGTCACCGTCCAGGTTATTCGCGAGGTTGGTGACGCCTCCGCTGCAATCGCTGCCGCTGCTGCCGTACACGATCGTGTTGCGTGCCTGAGCGGTGCCGCCGGCCCGATAGATGCCATCGCCAGCGCTGCTGGCAATAGTGACGTTGGTCAGCGTTGTTGTGTTGCTCTCCAGGCGTACCGAGGCGCCTTCCGCGGAGGTGTTTGAGCTAAACGTGCTGTTTGTAACAGTGACGTTGCCACTAAGCGTGTTGATGCCGCCACCCTTGTCGGCCTCGTTCCCCACGAAGGTTGACCCACTGATCACGGTCGTCGTGTTGTCGTTGAAAATACCCCCACCTTCGTCAGCGCCGGTGTTGGCTGACACGGTGACATTGGTCAGCGTCAGCGAAGCGTCTTTTGCGTGTATGCCCGCGCCCTTGCCGGCAACCACATGGTTCGCAAGCGTGCCACCTGTCCAGATAAGCGTGCCGTTATCGAGGTAAATACCGCCGCCTTCACTTGCACCAGAGTTATTGGACACTGTCACATCGGTAAATGTCGCAACGCCGGCATTGGCCATATGTACGCCTGCGCCTATATTGCCGTCGTTTCCGGATATGGACACGCGGTTCAGGGCGAAGGGCCCGCTCCCCGGCTGGACGAAGATGCCACCACCCAGCCCGCTACCGGGATTGCCGTTGGCAACGGTCAGATCACTGATTACCACACCGCTGGAACGCACCTCGAAGGGCCGAAAGTCTGCATTGCCGTCGATCGTGGTCGCGCCCAACCCCGCGCCGTTGATAGTGACGGCTTCGTTCAGGTCGAGGTCGCCCTGAGCGGCGTTGTCTTCGAAGCTGTTGCCCAGTGAGAGCACGTAGTTGCCAGCAGGCACATTGATGGTGTCGGCGCCACCCAGCGCGTTGGCTTCCTGCACGGCGGCGCGCAGCGTGCAGTCACCCGGCACCGTGTACTGAATCTGGATGTTGTCGACGTACAGGTACGACTCGGTGCTGCCAACGCCGAGGAAGCGAATCTGGGTGTTCGAGGCAATAAACGAGGTAACATCCGTGTTGACCGTAATCTGGCCACCATCCGAGCCGTTGAGGTTGATGGTTGTGAGCAGCGAGAAGCTGCTGCCGCCATTATTTGAAGCCTCTACGCGAACGCTGCCACCTGAACCCTCAAGGAGTTGGCGCCGGTAGTTGTACGACAGGGTCGCACTGACGGCGCCACTCAGATTTGCCTGGCGGGTAAGGGAACGGCCAGCAATCGACACCTCATCACCGCCAATGCGAAAACAGGAGCCTGCGGCGCAGTTGCCGGAACTGAGCACCCGCAGCCGACCGCTGCCAACGCCGTCCGACTCGCCGGTTTCAAACCACGCGGCAGAGTAGTTCTGGGTGCCCGCATTGGTGCTGTACGAGTTGCTGCTGAACTCGTCGCGAACCGTTTCAGTGGGTAGGGAAATGGCGCACACGCCGTCGCCCGGCGTGAGGTCTACGGCATCGGCCGTGCTGTCGACGTTGAAGGTGGCAGCGAAAGCGGGTTGGCCAGCAAGACCGGCCCCCAGTAGCAGCGCTACGGCCTGCCAACGGGCGACAGCCGGCCGCGGGGCAATACCGGCATTGCCGGGGCCCGAAGACGCCGCTTTGAGCTGTCTGATGGTCTGGCGCATTCCGTTCGCTACGAAAGTGACTCCAACCGAGAATTTTCAACAGGTTAGAGTTCCCATGCGCGCGAGAATAACGCTACGGCGCTGGCAATGATGAGACGTGGGTAGCAAATTCCCCACTGAACATAAAATTGGCATTCGTGGGAGCGGCTTTGGATTTGGGAGCAGCTTTCGCTGTGGGAGCGGCTTTGGCCGCGACAAATACCGCGGAAAGGGGAGAATCGCGGCTGAAGCCGCTCCCACAGATCCAGAGACATTTATCTATTTTTCAGTACCTTGGCGCATCGTCGGTATCTCCCGCCCAGGCCGCGCCGAGCTCGCGCTAAGGCGCGGGCTGACGTTGTCGTCGAGCGAGACAACACGATCAATCACCATCGTGCGCATGCGCTGCTACTCCTCGTTGAGGTCGAAACCAAAGTCGCCCGTGTACTGAGCGGCAAGGTAGGCAAACACCGCGTACGCCGCCACGTTCTGCGGCATGGATTCCGGGTCTACCTTGTCGAGCGTGTCGTTGACGGTGTGGTGGTAGTCAAAATACTTCGTGCCGTCCTGGTTCAGGTTGGCCACCGCCATGCCGGCGTCGCGGAGCGGTATCAGGTCCGGCCCGCCACCTGCTTCGTTATTGCCGAAGGTAATCCCCAAGGGCTCAAGCACCTGCGCAATCTGTTCGATGGCGCCCAGCGCTGAGGGCTTCACTTTGCTTGAGAACTGGTAGATGGGGCCGGCGCCAAAGTCCGACTCGGCACCGATGATGTGCTGGTTCATCTGGTCAGCCTGTGCCGCCTGGTACGCCCTTGCGCCGATCAGTCCCTGCTCCTCGATCGCGTACAAAATCACCCGGATGCTGCGGTGACGTGACTCGGTGTTGCGCGCGATCAGCGTGGCTGCTGCCATGGTCGTGGCGCAGCCAAAGCCATCATCGAGGGCACCCGTGCCAACGTCCCAGCTGTCGAGGTGACAGCCAATCACCACGAACTCGTCCGGCTTTTCTGAACCGTGAATGTCACCGATGACGTTGTAGGTGGTGTACTCCCGGTCGCGGCCAACCTCCAGCGTCAGCTGCAGCGAGACCGGTTCGGGCCGCGACAGCAGGCGCTCGAGCAGGTCGGCGTCGGGGTTGGAAAGCGCGCCCGCCGGAATTTTCGGCACCGCGAAGTTGTAGCGCATAAGTCCTGTGTGCGCGATGCGGTCGTTACTGGTGCCGATGGACCGAATCAACACCGCTGAGGCCCCCTTGCGGGCACCCACCGATGCACCGTCGCGGCGCGCAATTACCGCCGGTCCGTAGCCACTGCCGTTGCGGGCGCGCTCCATGCGGTTGGCGATAAACGCAATGGCGCCGTCAAGCGAATCGTCCGGCGCCGCCTCCAGTGCGGCGAGGTTCTCGAACAACTTCACGTTGGCGGTAATGCCGCCGGCAGGCGTACCGACGCTGCCGCCGAGCGCGGTGACAACGAGGCGATGCGGGTAGGGCGACAACACCCTGGCGGACTCCTCGCCGCGCACCCAGCGTGGAAACTTCACCGGCTGCAGTTCGACGTGGTCGAAGCCCAGTGCCTCGAATTTGGCCTTGCCCCACGCGACGGCACGCGCGTCAGCCTCGGAGCCAGCCATGCGCGGGCCCACTTCGGTGGTTAACGACTCGAGCAGCTCATACGCCAGTCCGCTCTCAAGCGCCATGTCCCGTATGGCGGCCGCCTCGGCCAGGGCGTCATCGGACAGCAACTGCCCCGACGCCACTATTGGCAGGCACCACAACCACAGCGCTCCGGCGAGCCCTTTTCCCCAATTGTGCATAGCCTCTCCTCGCGTTGACTGGCTATGGTAACTGATGCGTTCGGCGGCAGGGCTGGCGCTGCCTCGTTAGGTAGATTTACCGATAGCCGCGCTTCCACGCGATGGCCAAACTGGCAGCCCGAAAAGCTGACCGTGGAGCGAATCCGCCCAATGAGCGCCAGGCGTCCGGGTTTCAAAACCCGACAGATTCACAAGGGTGGCCATCCCGACCCGCATACCGGGTCGCTGACCATGCCCATATTTCAGACGTCAACGTTTGTGATGCATGACGCGGAGCACGGCGCCGACCTCTTCTCGCATCAGGCGAAGGGCTACGTTTACACCCGGCTCGGCAACCCGAACCACGTTGTGGTCGAAAGCAAGGTGGCCGATCTGGAAAACGGCGAAGCCGGCCTTGCGACTTCGTCCGGTATGGCCGCGATATCTGCGACGCTGTTCACCCTGCTGTCCAGCGGCGACCACGTGGTGGCCGGCAATGTACTGTACGGCTGCACGTACTCGCTCATGCACGAGTCGCTGCCTCGCTTTGGCATCAACACCAGCTTTGTGGACACCGCCGACCTCGCGGCCGTCAAGGCGGCGATACGCCCCGAGACGCGCCTCGTTTACCTGGAAACGCCGTCAAACCCTAACCTCGGGCTGTGCGATATCGCGGCCATCGCCGACATAGCGCATGAGAACGGCGCGGTGGTCGCGGTGGACAACACCTTTTGCACGCCGTACCTGCAGCGCCCACTCGATCTGGGCGCCGACATCGTAGTTCACTCGGCCACCAAGTACCTCAACGGCCACGGCGACGTGATCGCCGGCTTCGTGGTCGGCACGCAGAGCTTCATTGACCGCGTGCGAGACGTGGGGCTCAAGGACATCACCGGCGCGGTGCTCGGGCCGTTCGAGGCCTTCCTGACGCTGCGCGGCATGAAAACGCTGTCCTACCGCATGGACGCCCACTGCGCCAACGCGATGACCGTGGCGAAATTCCTGCATGACCACCCTGCCGTGGAGCAGGTGATCTACCCGGGACTGCCTGATCATCCGCAGTTCGAGCTGGCGCAGCGGCAGATGCGTGCCGCGGGCGGCGTGGTGAGTTTCGTGGTGAAAGGCGGGCACGACGCTGCCATCGCCGTGATCGATCACGTGAAGATGATCTCGATCGCCGTGAGCCTCGGCGACATTGAGACGCTCATTCAGCACCCGGCGTCGATGACGCATTCCACGTATACGCCGGAAGAGCAGCAGGCCGCCGGAATTTCCAACGGCCTGGTGCGCATTGCGGTGGGTCTTGAAGACGCCGACGACATCGTCGCCGACCTGGACCGCGCGCTGTCAGCGGTGGCCTAAAGCGCCTCGTACTTGTACTTCTGGCCGCCGAGGGTGGCCTCGTACATCAGGCCGCCCTTGGCGACGGTGAACACCGCCATGCCCTTGTTGTACCGGCCAACGGTAGTGGCATCGTTCTTGCCACCGCTGGCGCCGGCCGTATTACCTGTCGTAGAGGTGGATGCGTTGGCGCCAGCGGTGATCGCTACCGCGGTGGCCTGCGCGCCAAATTCGAAGTTGCCGCCGGTGAATTCCTCGTAGGCGCGCTTGTCCTGGAAGAAAATGATCTGGCTGTAGGCCTGGCCACCGGCCTGGAAACCGACGGTGAGCTTTGACATTTTCGTGTCGCCGACGTGCTTGCCACCGACGTACACCCGCCCCTTGCCGTGCGCGCCGCCAATACCAAGACCGCCTTTGCCAATGGTGGGAAACACCGCGTAGCCGTAAGCGCCGCTGAAAAACTTCTGATTTTTGAGCGCGTCCTGGAAGACGCCAATGGTCTCCTCGTACTTGTCCTCAGCAAAACCGGTTGCCGGCACAGCCAGCATGAGTCCGAGAGCCAACGCGTGCAGTAACTTCATTGTGGTGTCACCTCGATAAATGACCGCAGAAAAATTTGCGGCACATTGTAAACGAAAGCGCGCTGTGAACCAGCCCGCGTGTACAGCGGGTTTCGGGGGCAGTAAGATGCCATTTTCTCCTCGCAGCCCCTTGAGGCAAAGGCGCCCGCAATGAACAAACTCGAGCAACTCAAGACTATGACCGACGTGGTCGCCGACACGGGCGACGTCGAGGCGATTGCCGGCTACCAGCCGATGGACGCGACCACTAACCCGTCCTTGCTGTTCAAGGCAGCACAGCTGCCGCACTACGCAGAGCTCATTAAAGACGCCGCAAAGTGGGTAGCCGACGCCGGCATCGCCGAGGCGGAGCGCGTGGACGTGCTGGCTGACCGCTTCGCCGTTGCGGTGGGCAAGGAGATCCTGGATCTCATTCCTGGCCGCATATCGACGGAGGTCGATGCAAGACTCTCGTTTGATACGGAAGCGTCGATCGCGCGGGCACGCCGCCTCATGGGCTTCTACGAGGAAGCGGGCATCGGCCGCGAGCGGGTGCTCATCAAGCTCGCGTCAACGTGGGAAGGCATCTGCGCGGCCCGGCAGCTTGAAAGCGAGGGCATCAATTGCAACCTGACGCTGCTGTTTTGCGACGTGCAGGCGGTCGCCGCGGCCAAGGCCGGCGCTTTTCTCATCTCGCCGTTCGTGGGCCGCATTCTCGACTGGCACAAAAAGGCGGAAGGCCGCGACGACTTCACCGCCGAGGACGATCCCGGCGTTGCCTCGGTGAGAAACATCTACCGCATCTTCAAGGCCCGCGGTTACTCAACCGTGGTCATGGGCGCGAGCTTCCGCAACGTCGGCGAAATCGAGGCGCTCGCCGGCTGCGACCGGCTGACCATCTCGCCAAACTTTCTCGACGACCTGCAGAACGACACCGGCGACCTGCCGCGGAGACTGGACCCCGAAGACACCGCCGGCGCCGCCGACTGCGACTACGCGGACGAGGCCGACTTTCGCTTTCAGCTCAACGCCAACGCCATGGCCACAGAGAAACTCGCCGAGGGCATTCGCGGCTTTGTCGCCGACCAGGTGAAGCTGGAAGCGCTGCTACTGGAAGCCTGCTGACGTGCTACCGTTCGCCCGCTTCCAGCGGCCAGCGGCGCTTGCACTCGCCGCATTCCTGGCTTGTAGCGCGGCACAGGCCGACCTCGTTGAAGCCGACGCGGCCTATGACCGGGGTGACTACGACGTCGCGCTTTCCGAGTACCGGACGCTGGCAGACGGCGGCCTTGCGCGGGCACAGGCGATGCTGGGCAGCATGTACCGCAGCGGTACTGGCGTAGACCCTAACGCCGCCCTGGCCCGCGAGTGGTACACGCTCGCAGCCGAGCAGGGCCACCCGGGCGCACAGGTCAACCTTGGGCATATGTATGACACCGGCGAGGGCGTGAATCCGGACAAGGAAGCGGCAGCCGACTGGTACCGGCGTGCCGCGCTGCAAGGCAACGCCGCCGCGCAGTTTAACCTTGGCAACCTCTACGACTTTGGCGAAGGCGTCGAGCCCAGCAAAACGCAGGCCCTGGAGTGGTACGCTCGCGCCGCCAGAGGCGGGTTGGCGGATGCGATGCTGCGGCTCGCGGTGATGTACGACCGCGGCGACGGCATCGACGCAAGCCCCGCGCAGGCGCTGACCTGGTACCGCCACGCCGCCGAGAACGACAACGCCATTGCACAGACGCTGCTCGGCATTCGGTACGACCAGGGCAACGGCGTCGAACAGGACAAGGTTAAGGCGCTCAAGTGGTACCGGCTCGCCGCCGACCAGGGCAACGCCGACGCACGCTTTTATGTGGGCTTCATGTACGACGTGGGCGACGGCGTGGCGGAGGACAATGCGAAGGCCGCGAAGTGGTATCGCCTCGCCGCGGACCAGGGCCTCGACCGTGCCCAGGCCAACCTGGGCCTTCTGCACCAGCTTGGCGAGGGCGTTGCCAAAGACAACATCGAGGCGCTGCGCTGGTACCGGCAGGCCGCCGAGCAGGGCTACGCGCCGGCGCAGTACAACATCGGCAACCTGTACTACAGCGGCGACGGCGTGCCGCAAAACAAAACCGAAGCGGCCAACTGGTATCGCAAAGCCGGCGAGCGCGGCTTTGCCGACGCGCAGGTGCTACTGGGCCTGATGTACTACCAGGGCGAGGGCGTTGAAGAAGACCCTGTGCAGGCGCACGCATGGTGGAGCCTTGCGGCGGAGCAGGGCAAGGCACTGGCCGTCAGTAATCGCGACTCGCTGGACGAAACACTGACGCCCGAGCAGCTGGCGCAAAGCGGCGCTATTGCAGCCAGCTTGCGATCGGCGTCTTCTGCCAAGCCGTAACGCACTCGACTGATGACACCGAATCGGGTGTGAGAGGTCTGACGAAACCGTGAACGAAGAGCTACCGCAACCAGTCGTTTCGCAGAACGATGTCGAAACCTTTCGGCGCGATGGCATCGTAGTCTTAAGGGGCCTCTTCGATGAGAGCTGGGTGTCGCGCATGCGCGAAGCGGCCGAGGCCGGTCTGAACGCACCGGGTGAACTGCATGCAGAACTGGCCGACGAGCGCGGAGAGGGCGGTCGCTTCTTTCACGACACTTTCGTCTGGACGCGTAACGACACCTGCAAAGCGTTTGTCTTTGAATCGCCCGCCGCGCGCATCGCCCGGCAACTGATGAGCAGCGAAAAGATCAACATCTTCTTCGATCAGTGGCTCATCAAGGAACCGGGCACAGCCACCCGGACGCCCTGGCATCACGACATGACGTACTGGCCGATCAACGGGCAGCAAATCTGCACGCTCTGGCTCGCTCTCGACGAGGTGACCGCGGAAACCGGCGCCGTTGAATACATCAGGGGTTCGCACCGCTGGGGCGAGCGATTCCGACCGGCGAGCTTTGGCGCCGGCAACCAGTACACGGAAGACATTCCCGATGTGCCGGACATTGACGCCCGACGCGATGAGTTCGACATTGTGCAGTTTGAGCTGGAGCCCGGTGACTGCACGGTGCATCACGGTCTGACCGTGCACAGCGCGCCCGGAAACTTGAGTGACAGCGTGCGTCGCCGTGCGCACACGTCCCGATGGACGGGTGACGACGTTGTGTTTCACCCGCGGGACGGGCTGCAGGAGATGCCGGCCATGCCGGACATTGCGCCGGATGGGCCGCTGGACTCAGCGCTCTGGCCCCGCATCATCGGGTGAAAAAGACTTCTTGGTGAAGCGGATCATTCACACACCGGCCTGTTCACCATCGACATTGTAACGACGGTCAGTGGTGAGTCGCGATGGCGTCAGAAACTGCCGCGCACCGCAAGCGTCCAGGTGATGGCGCGGCTCTGTTCGCGTTGCTCGCGAAAGGACAGGGGCTCCGTGCTGCGATCGCCGTCGAAGACCTTTCGATTGCGATCGTCCCCATCGCGGAATATGTCCTCGGCAGTCAGGCTGATTACCAGTCCCTCGATCGCGCGCGTTTCGATGAAGACGTCCATGTCCTGCCGTTGACCACCGATATCAATCTCATCGAGCCCGAACTGAGGCCTGCGCCCGTTGGAGAAGAACAGGAAACCCCAGGCAAATTTCTGCTCGACGAGGTCCTGCCGAACCTCAGCACGCGCGAACCACTTGCGTTCCCCTGAAAGCGCCCGACCCTCGCCGGTCAGCGGGTCTTCGACATCAGAGGTCTGCCACTGCCCGCGAACGTCGATGCGGCCACCCTTGAGGCCGATCCTGTCCAGCGGCAGCGTGCCCTCGTAGCGAACGCCAGCGCGGGTTCCTGAGCCAATGTTGCCTGGCACCTCCAACTGGCCAGTGAGTGGGAGCAGGTCATTCACATCCTCGATCCAGTCGTGGTAGACGGTTACCGAACCGATGGCGATGCCTGTACCGCGAATCTCATAACTCAGATCTACGGTCGTTGTTGTCTCGGGCGCTAGCTGTGGATTGCCAAGCGCCAGTTCCACGTCGCCCAGATCGGCGCCGCTGGCAAAATCCTCCAGATCGAGCTGACCCACGTTGCGCAGCGCCCGCAGGCGCAACTGTGTGCGTTCCGACGGTGAGAAGCTCATTGCCAGGCTCGGCTTCCAGAAGAAGAAGGAGCGCGCTTCGTTGAACCCGCCCACCTGGCTGATCGTGGAATCCTCCGCGCCGATGGCCGCATCCACAGAGAACGGACCGAGACGAAAAGAATCAGACAGCAAGAGGTCGAGACGCTCCTCCTCGACTTTCGTCACAGCGCCCGGCACCGGCTGCGGCACCAGCAGTCCGTCTTCCAGCAGCGATAAGGCAAAACGGGAATCAAGACTGTTGTTGCTGAGCTCAGCATTAAACTCGATGGTGTGACCGCTTAGCCCTGACCAGTCCAGCTCAATTCTGCCGATCACCTCCTTTGCCGTGCTTTCCGTGCGTGCCTCGGTCTCCGTGATACCGGCTTCGCCGAGGGGCCCGCGAACCAGTGTTCCCAACCCATCAAAATCTTCTTCGCGATACAGGCCGATGAGCTTGAGCTGCCAGGCGTTGCCGAGGGGGCGTTCGGCATCCAGGCCGAGTTCTGTGCGCAGGCTGCTTTCAACTTCGCCCTGGAACAGGGTGAAAGGCGACTCCGCCGCTGCCACCGGGAACCGCCGGGAGTTCTCGCCGCCGTCGGCATCAAAGTCGAGGAGCCCGAGATTTGCATTGACATCCCACCCGGCGAAGGCCGTGGAGGCGTTGACCGACGCACTGAGGGTCTCTTGATCGGTTTCGAAAATTTCGAAGCGCTCCTCCGTCACACTATCGGCGCCATCGAACACGTTTTCTCTGCGCTCGGTCACAAAGCGTCCTTGAGATGCGGAGAGCGCGACCGTCGCCTCGCCGAGCGTCGACGACGTGCTGTAACTCACACCCGCGGCGGGATAGACGCCACCCGTGGGCTGGTAGGTGGCAAGACCCGCATCCCAGGCGCCTGAGGAAGAGTCGCCCAGTCGAACCACGTTGGCGACCACGTTCTCACCGCGCAGATCGAGTCCGCCAACCTGGCCACGAATGACTTCGATGCGTTCAACGTCCGCGGCGGGAATCCGACCCAGGATGTCGGAGATGGATTCGCTTTTGGCGGAAATTCGCGCGCCATTGAGGATGACATTTCCAGCAGCACCACCGAAGCCGCGGGTGCCACGGTCGCCATTGCGAAGATTGAAGCCCGGCAGGTTGCTCACCATGTCCAGCGCCGTGACCGGCGCATAGCGCCGGAAGAAGTCGGCCTCGTAGGTGAGGGTACAGGCGCCATCGGCGCAGACCTGGCTGGGTGCGAGGGGATCTGCCGAAGGCTCAGGGGCGGGCTGCGCGGCAATCGTCGCGCAGAACAGCAGTCCACAACCGGGGGCCCAGCATGCTAGCCGATTTTTCCAGGTTGACGACAAAAGGAACCCTGTTGCAAGCGCGCCGCTTTCCGCAAGGCGACTGTCCTTTTGCCTGCGTTAGATGGTGCGTAAATTATCGCACATTGCCTGCGTAGACATTCGGTACACACTCGGTTAACTTCAAACTAAAGAATAATTCTAGATTCTGCAGTGCGAACTTTGCCGACCTTGGTGTTCAGAAGGGTGCGTTCTTTTCAACGCCAGCAAGTGCCAACTGGAAGCCGCTCCCATAGTGACAATGCCCTGCTCCGGCTGATTGGTGCAGTTGCGCTGATGGTGGTGTGGGCCGCGCCCTGCATGGCGAACGGCTATCGCGACATCGGTCAACAAAGTGTATGGGCTCGACGAGCACGGCGGGCCCGACCAGCTCTGGTCGCTGTACGCAGACGACCACGGCCTGATTCACGCCGCAACGTCCACCGGGCTTACGACCTGGGATGGCGAGCGCTGGACCGTTACCTACACGCCGAGCAACACGCCGGTATTCAGCGTCGCTCGCTGGCGCGATGACCGGCTGTATGCGGGAACTCGAAACGACCTCGGCTACTTCGCAAACGACGACGCTGGCGTGCTGCAGTACTACTCGCTGATTGACGAGTGGAGCTTCGAGGAGAAGCAGTTCGGCGCCATCTGGCACACCTCGGCCATCGAGCAGGGTGTTGCGTTTGTGGCGAGCGACGCGCTGTACCTTTGGGACGGCGCCCGCGTAACGACCATCGACGATGCCCCCACCGGGCGCTACCGGCTTTTTGCGTTTGCCGACCACTGGCTGTTCAAAGCCAATGACGATTCCCGGGTTTACCGATTGAGCATCCTGAACCGCAAGGAAAGGGCGCGGCACCGCATCGACCGCAGCGGCTTTGAGCTGCCAGCCGACGCTCTGCTGCGCGCGCTGTTTCTAAACGCTCAGGGTCAGTTGGTCGCGGTAACTGGCTCGCACGGTATCTTTGTCGAGCAAGACGGTGCTTTTGTCCAGCAGGTCCCGGCGGACGCCTTTGGCAAGAACGCGCCCCTCTACGACGGCATCCAGGCCAGCGACGGCTACTACTACATGGTGTCCAACCAAGCGGGCCTGTTCATTCTGAGCGAATCACTCGAGGTGCTTCGTCACTACACCGAGCGCGATGGCCTCGGCAGCAACGGACTCTTCGCGGCTATCGAGGACCGCCAGGGCAGCATCTGGCTCAGCGGCTCGCCGAGCGTCGAGCAACTGATTCCGCCCCATCGCTACAGCCGCTTCAAGGTCGGCGACCGGTCAACGTCGGTGTTCCGCGCCGAGTTCATCGATGGCGCGCTGACGACGGCGGGGGACGGTCTGTACCAGATGCGCTGGCCAGACGAGCCCACGGGCACCCCGACTTTTGTCAATTTGTCGGACAGCAACCTGACAACGATGGGGTTGATCGAGTACGACAATCACCTTCTGGCAACGACACGCACCGGCGTCATGGCGCGGGACCTGGCGACGCCCGACAGCCCGTTTCGTCACATCAACGACGTGTTCAACACGGTGTCGTTTGCCATCGACCCGCTAACGGGGCAGCTGTTCTTCAGCAGCCACGACGGAGCGTACCGCCTGAAGCGCAACGACGAGGGCTGGCAAACCACCCCGGTACCGAACACCCGCGACGACCTCGACTTCCAGGTGTTCGACGACAGCGGTGCGCTGTGGATCGGCACGACCACGCAGGAGCTGTACCGCATCGACGACGCGCAGTTTCCGGCACGGGAAACGCAGGTTACAAAGTTCACCGGTACTGACGGCCTTGGCATTGGCAACGTGCTGCCCTTTCGCTACGACGACAGGGTGGTAATCGGGACCCGCAACGGGCTGATGGACTTCGAGGCCGATCGCGAACCCCAGCTTAGGCTCATGGAAGAATTGCCGGCGATCTTCCACACGCCTGACGAGGATGTCTTTCGGGTGTATGAGGACCCGCACTACAGCGCCGGACAAAAGCGGCTCTGGTACCGGATCGGCAATCACCAGGGCCTGGCCGAACTGGACACGGCCGGGCGCTGGACCGTCAATGAGGAGCTGTTTCGGCCATTTCCCGAACGCGGCTATCGCGAGTTTCGCACCAGCGATGAGCGCACGGTGTGGGTCGGCATGGTGTCCGGTGAGGTGTTTCGCATCGACGTGCCGCGGTCTCGCCAGCCGCCGCCGCAGGGCCTGCTAAATATCCGCCGCGTCGACAATCTGCGCTCAGGCGCTACGATCAGCGGTGGCGGGCAGCTACTCGAGCCGCTCGCACCGGCCAGCAACTCGCTTCGCTTCGCATTTGCGCTCGCGGACAGCAGCACCGACAAGGTGACGCAGTACCGCTATCGGCTGCGCGGCAGCGCGGACGAGCGCTGGTCACCATGGTCGCCTGAGTCGACCAAGGACTACACCGAGCTCTCAGGCGCTCGTTACGTGTTCGAGGTGGCCGCGAGAGATGCCTGGGGTCGGGAAGCGCAGGCCGAAATCGGCTTTCGCGTACTGCCGCCGTGGTACCTGACAACGGCTGCGTGGGCGAGCTACGCCGTGTTCGCACTCGCTCTGCTCGCGCTGTCGGGCTGGGTCACGCAGCGCTGGCGCACACGTACGCTCGAACGGCAAAAGGCACAGCTCGAGCGAACCGTGAAGGAACGCACCGAACAGGTCAACGCAAAGGTCGAGGAGCTTCGCCAGCAGCAGGTGCTCAAGGACCGGTTCTTCGCCAACGTGTCGCACGAATTTCGAACGCCGCTCACGCTCACGATTGGCCCGCTGGAAACGCTCGTCAACGAACACAAAGACAAGCTCGCCGAGCCGGTGCGCCAACTCGCGTCGACCGCTTTGAGCAACGCCAGCAAGATGCTTGCCCTGGTTGGTCAGGTGCTCGACCTCAATCGGCTCGAGGCCGGCAAGCTGCCGCTGCGTGTCGCGCGCTACGACGCCGCGGAACTGGCGCGCCGGGTGACGGAACGCTTTACGCCCTGGGCCGCGCAGCACGACCAGGAACTCGTGTGCGAAGACTACGCGGAGCCTTTGGCGCTGTGGTTCGATCAGGACCAGATCGACAAGTGTCTGTCGAACCTGCTGTCGAACGCAATCAAGTACAGCGGCGACGGCAGCCGCATCACGGTGACGGTGCTGCGTGAAAGCGACCGGGTCGGCCTTGAGGTGTCCGACGACGGCGCCGGCATCGCGCCGGACGCGCAGGCAAAGGTCTTCGAACGCTTTTACCAGGACAGGGCGTCGGAACAGGTAACAGAGCCTGGCACCGGCATAGGCCTAGCGCTGGTGCGGGAAATGATTGGCCTGCATGCCGGCAGCGTCACACTCGACAGCCAGCCCGGCGAGGGCGCGCGCTTTACGCTGTGGCTGCCACGGGGCAATGCGCATTTCGATGCCGAGCAACTCGTGGAACCGGTCACGGTCGCCGAGCCGCAGACCGGCGCCGGCGACCCGATTGCAGCGGTGCCCCGCGACGATGCAGGCTCCGAAGACAGAACGACGCTGCTGATCGTCGATGACAACGAGGAGCTGCGCAATTTCATCAGTCTCCGACTGTCGGCAAGCTATCGGATCCTGAATGCCGAGAACGGCGAGCAAGGCTTCGCGCTCGCCCGCGAAGCGCTGCCGGACCTGATCATTTCGGACGTCATGATGCCCGTGATGACCGGCCTTGAGCTCACCGAAAAGCTCAAGAGCACGCCTGCGACCCGCGCTATCCCGATCATTCTGCTCACCGCCAAGGCGACGAAACGCGAAACGGTGGAGGGCTTTGCGAGCGGCGCCGACGACTACCTGACCAAGCCCTTCGACACCTCTGAACTCATCATGCGCGTGAAAGCGCAGATCAATACTCGCAAGATGATCCGCGAGAGCCTTGAATTCGAGCGAGCCGCGGACGCGGCAAGCATCAGCGCACGGCAACCGTTCGCCGAACAGCTGGAGCGGTGCGTGCTCGACAACCTGAGCAACCCGGCTTTCAACGTCGCTATGCTGGCCGAGACCCTGCACACGACCCGCGACACCCTGACGCGCAAATGCAAGAAGGCCACGGGCCTTACGCCGCTGGCCTACATCAACCAAGTGCGCATGCACCACGCTTCCATCCTGCTTCGGCGCGACGAGCTAAGCGTTTCCGAAGTGGCCTACGGCGTGGGTTTTGAAAGCCTCGCCTACTTTTCCCGGCGCTTCAAACAGCACAGCGGTAAGAGCCCTACCGATTACATCGCCGCCCGCTAAGCGATTTCGAGGCGCGGTCTAACGACCCAGCGCAGTCTGGCGAGCATAGCGCCGTCCGATTGCCTTGCCCAAGTCGTACCCGGGATATATCGTTTGTCCAGGAAATTCTATGGACTTCGCGCTGTGACAACCGGTGACAGAAACACCTTCCGCTACCTCAGATCCGCGATCTTGCAGTAGTAGATTGCTTCCTGTGCGGCCTCTTTTCTCGATTCGTTCCAGTTATCTATCTGAAGTGCGA
>JBCAXP010000026.1:0-22134 GCA_038533995.1 Pseudomonadota bacterium | reverse complement strand
GGCGACCGCGTGTTTGCGGCGCCGGGCATCTCGGTGAAGCTGTCGGCCTTGCACCCGCGCTATGAGATTGCGCAGGGCGGACGGGTCATCAAGGAGCTGACGCCAAAGCTCCTTGAGCTGGCGGAACTGGCGCGCGACGCGGGTATTGGCTTCACCGTGGACGCCGAGGAAGCCGACCGCCTGCGCCTGTCTCTCGAAGTGTTTGCCAGGGTGTGCCGCTCGCCGTCGCTGGCCGGCTGGAACGGCTATGGACTCGCGGTGCAGGCGTACCAGAAGCGCGCCGTGCCCCTCGTGGAATGGCTCATTGTGCTGGCCCGTGAAAGCAGCAGGCGCATTCCCGTCCGGCTGGTCAAGGGCGCCTACTGGGATACCGAGATCAAGCGTGCGCAAGAGAACGGCCTGGAAGGTTATCCGGTGTTCACCCGAAAAAGTGCCACCGACGTCTCGTACCTTGCCTGTGCGCGCCGGCTGCTTGCTGCGCGCGAAGCGATCTACCCGCAGTTCGCGACGCACAACGCACACACGCTGGCGAGCATCATTGAGCTGGCGGACGGCAACCGCGACTTCGAATTCCAGCGCCTTCACGGCATGGGCGAGGAACTCTACGCGCAGGTCGTGGACCCGGACCGGCTCAACCTGCCGTGTCGCGTTTATGCCCCCGTGGGCAGCCATGAAGACCTCCTGCCGTACCTGGTACGGCGGCTGCTGGAGAACGGCGCGAACACCTCGTTCGTCAATCGCATCGTTGACGAGGACGCGCCGGTGGAAGAGATCATCGCCGACCCGGTGGCCCAACTCGATCGCGTGCAGCCCAAGCCGCATCCGGTGATTCCGAGGCCCGAGGCACTCTACGGCGAGGCCCGCCGCAATTCACGCGGCGTAAACCTCGCGGATCCCGCCGCGCTCAGCGCGCTGGGCGAGGGCATTCGAAAGGCCTTCGACAGTCAGTGGACGGCCGTACCGCTGATCGACGGCAGCGCGAAAAAGGGCAAGGTTCGGGACGTGGTGAGTCCAACAGACCGTCATGCCGTCGTCGGCCAGGTGGTCGATGCTGACGAGGCCGCAGTCGACGTGGCGATGGCTGCGGCCGTGGCGGCGCAGCCTTCGTGGGATGCGCGTGGCGGTAAGGCTCGTGCGCAGATCCTCGAGCGCGCCGCCGACCTTTTCGAGGAACACGCCGCGGAACTATGCGCGCTGTGCGTGCGCGAGGCCGGCAAGACGCTGCCTGACTGCATTGCCGAACTGCGTGAAGCCGTGGACTTTCTGCGGTACTACGCGATGTACTGCCGCCGCGATTTCGCCGGCCCGGAGCTTTTGCCAGGACCCACCGGCGAAGCGAACAGCCTGCAGCTCATCGGCCGCGGCGTATTCGTGTGCATCAGCCCGTGGAATTTTCCGCTGGCGATTTTCACCGGCCAGGTAGCCGCGGCGCTCGCCGCGGGTAACGCGGTGGTGGCCAAGCCGGCCGAACAAACGCCGCTCGTTGCCGCAGCCGCTACCCGGCTGTTGCTCAAGGCTGGCGTGCCTGCCGGCGTGTTGCACCTGTTGCCCGGCGACGGCGCAGTTGTTGGCGCCCGTGCGGTGGCAGACCCGCGCCTTGCGGGCGTCGCGTTCACCGGTTCGACGCAGACCGCAAAAATTATCAATCGGACTCTCGCCGCGCGGGACGGCGCGATCGCCACGCTCATCGCCGAGACCGGCGGCCAGAACGCGATGGTCGTGGACAGCTCCGCATTGCCTGAGCAGGTGGTGCTGGATGTCGTGCGCTCGGCCTTTGGCAGCGCCGGTCAACGCTGCTCGGCGCTGCGCGTGGTGTTTTTGCAAGAGGAAATTGCCGACCGGGTGCTGACCCTGCTGCGAGGCTACATGGATGAGCTGGTGATGGGGGATCCCGCCCTCATGTCCACCGACGTCGGCCCGGTGATCGATGCCGACGCGCTGGCGATGCTCAACGCGCACGCCGTGCGCATGGCGGAAAAGGGCAGGCTCGTACACCGGCTGGAGCCGTCAGCCAGGCTGGCGGGTGGAAACTTCTTTGGTCCGGTCGCGGTGGAGATCGATTCGCTCGATCAGCTGTCCGGAGAGGTTTTTGGCCCGTTCCTGCACGTGATTCGCTACAAGGCAAAGCACCTCGACAAGGTGATGGACGCCATCAATGCAAGCGGTTATGGCCTGACCTTCGGTATTCACAGCCGAATTGACACGACGAGCCGCCAGCTCGCCGACCAGGCCCGCGTCGGTAACGTGTACGTCAATCGCAACATGATCGGCGCGGTCGTCGGCGTGCAACCCTTTGGCGGCTGCGGCCTGTCGGGCACCGGGCCGAAGGCGGGCGGGCCGCACTACCTGCACCGCTTTGCGACGGAGAAAACGGTCACGGTTAACACGGCGGCGGTGGGCGGCAATACCAGCCTGCTGACGCTGTAGCGCGACGGCTTTTTTCAAGGAGGCACGACGAGCAATGAAAATCAGCGTGTTCGACATTTTCAAGATTGGCATCGGCCCGTCCAGTTCGCACACGGTCGGTCCCATGCGTGCGGCCCGCAGCTTTGCACTGGCCTTGCGCGACGGCGGCACCCTTGATGCGGTCACTGAAGTCAGCGCGCAGCTCTACGGCTCGCTGGCGCTGACGGGCGCAGGCCACTGCACGGATCGCGCCGTGCTGCTCGGGCTGGAAGGCGAGACGCCCACGGGGATCGACCCTGATGCCGTGGAGGGCATTGAGAGCCGCATTCGTACCGAGCGCCGGCTGCGCCTCCTGGGTACGCACGAGGTTCGCTTTGACGAACCCATGAACATGCTTTTCCACAAGGACCAGACACTACCGGCGCACGCGAATGGCATGCGCTTCACAGCGCTGGACGCACAGGGTGAAACGCTGCTGCAGGAAACCTGGTACTCGGTCGGTGGCGGCTTCGTTGTTCGCGATGGCGACAGCGAGGCAGACAAGGATGATCGCCCCGACCCGCCGTACCCTTTCGCGAGCGGCCGTGAGTTGCTCGATGCGACCCGCGAGAGTGGCCTTAGCATTCCTGAGCTTGTAATGCGCAACGAACAGACCTGGCGCACCGAGCAGGAGGTCCGCGACGGCGTCTGGCAAATCTGGGAAGCGATGCGCGCCTGCGTCAAGCGAGGCTTTCGCACCGAGGGCGTGCTTCCCGGCGGGCTCAAGGTGCCGCGCCGCGCGCCACGCATGTACCGCGAAATCTCCGCGCCGGACGTCAACCGCGAGAGCGTGGTGCTGGACTGGGTTAATGCCTGGGCGCTGGCGGTAAACGAGGAGAACGCGGCGGGGGGCAAGGTGGTGACGGCACCAACAAACGGCGCGGCCGGCATCGTGCCGTCAGTGCTGCACTACTACCGCGAGTTTGTCGACGGCGCCGACGACGAGGGCATACTGCGCTTTCTGCTGACGGCCGGTGCGATCGGTACGCTTTACAAACGCAACGCATCGATCTCTGGTGCGGAGATGGGCTGCCAGGGCGAAGTCGGCGTCGCGTGTTCAATGGCAGCCGGCGGGCTGCAGGCGGCGATGGGCGGTAGCGCTGTCAAAATCGAGAATGCCGCCGAGATCGGCATGGAACACAACCTGGGACTCACCTGCGACCCCATCGGTGGTCTCGTGCAGATTCCCTGCATCGAGCGCAACGCGATGGGCGCGGTGAAGTCCATCAACGCGGCACGACTCGCCGCGCGCGGCGACGGCACGCACAAGGTCAACCTCGACCAGGTGATTGCCACGATGCGCCAGACCGGACTCGACATGTCGACGGTCTACAAGGAAACGTCGCAGGGTGGGCTCGCGGTTAACGTTATCGAGTGTTAGAAGAAATGAAAGCGATTCAAGACCTGCTGCCAGACAATCACTGCTACGGTTGCGGCCCGAAAAACGAAGCGGGCTTGGGCATCAAGAGCTACTGGGAAGGCGAGGAGTGCGTGAGCCGCTACATGCCACGACCGGAGCAGTGCGCAGGCCCCCTCGATTATGTGTATGGCGGCACCATCGCGAGCGTCATCGACTGCCATAGTGTCTGCACCGCGATCTCAAACTACTACCGGCTGGAAGGCCGCGGCGTGGGCGAAGCGCCGGAGATCTGGTGCGTGACCGGGCGCCTGACCGTGAACTACCTCGCGCCCACGCCGATCGACAGGGAAATGGTTCTGCGTGCAACCATCGAGCTGTGCGAGGCGAAGAAGACGATCGTGAAGTGCCGCGTGTTTTCCGATGACGTTCAGACAGCGGAGGGCGACGTTATCGCCATTCGCGTGCCCGATTCCTGGAAGAACGGCGCCTGACGAACTCTGCAAGCGGCTCCTTTCTGGCTGGGATCGGGACCTGCTGTCGCGATTTGCTCAGGCGAGACCCTTCGGGTAATCGAAGTAAACCAGCTGCGCACAACCCGGATACACGTCAGCCCAGCGGTCGATGTCCAGCGCAAGAATGACAAGCCCGGCAGTCGGCAGGTGCGCAAAGTCATCGTCGGTGAGCAAGCTGACGACGTCCGTCATGCCCGGGTTGTGGCCGCATAGCAGCTGCGTATTCACGGTGTCAGACGCTTCCGCCGCCACGGCGGCGATGCCCCTGGCGCTCGCCAGGTACAGGTCTTCGCGAAGCTCACACTGGTCAATGTCGATGCCCATGGCTTCCATGGCCAGCCTGGCCGTGTTGCGGGCGCGCACCGCCGTGCTGCTCACAAAAGCGTCCGGTGCTATGCCCCGCGCGACGAGCTGCGCGCCCATGCGGGGGGCGTCGCGCAGACCGCGTTTGTTGAGCACGCGGTCGTGGTCGCTGAGGTCGGGTTCATTCCACGAGGACTTGGCGTGGCGAAGAATGCAGAGTGTTTTCATTTTTCTTGAGTCTCCGGCCTGCATTCCATGGCCTTGTCGGGGCTGTTGTTTCGCGGGGTGGTTAGTCCCAGCGGTCGTCGCGAACCTGCACAACGCCGTTCTCGACGCGCACTGGAAAAGTGGTAGTGGGTTCGTAAGCCGGCGCCGTCAGCGCCTTGCCCGTGCGAATGCAGAAGCGTGCGCCGTGCCGGGGGCAGATAACCTGGTCGCCATCGATGGGGCCGCCGGTCAGCTCCTCGCCGTCGTGCGTGCACAGGTCTTCGATGGCGTAGAAACTGCCCTGAACGTTGAATACCGCAATCAGCGTGTCATCGACATCGACAACCGTAAAGTCGCCCGGCGCAATGTCGGCTTCGGGCGCAACATCTACCCAGTCCATCAGTACATCATGCCCGTTTGCAGGCGCGCTTCTTCCGTCATCATGGCGGCGTTCCACGGCGGGTCGAACACGAGTTCGATATCGGTTTCCGTGACGGTCGGAATCAGCTCGACCTTGGAGCGCACGTCTTCCACCAGGATGTCGCCCATGCCGCAGCCGGGTGCCGTCAGCGTCATACGCACAACCACCCGGCGACCGTCATCGTCGGTATTTTCAATGTCGCATTCGTAGATAAGTCCGAGATCGACAATGTTGATCGGAATCTCAGGATCAAAGCAGGTGCGCATCTGGTCCCAGACGGCCTCTTCGATGTCCTCGTCCGTTGCGTTGTCCGGCACCTCGGGCGGTGGCACCGGCTCCTTGCCAAGTGCGTCGGCGTCGTGACCGGCGATTCGAAAGAGGTTGCCGTCAACGTACACCGTGAAGCTGCCACCGAGGGCCTGGGTGATGTAGCCGATGCTGCCTTCCTTCAGACAGACGCGCTCGCCGAGCGGAATGATAACGGCGTCGCAATCCCGGGCCAGTACCATCGGTTCGCTTTGTTGACTGAACATGCGTTTTAAAATTCCTTCAGATCCGGTGTACGAGTCACTCGGTGGTGGCAGGCTGGTCGTCGCCTTTCAGAGCGCTGTTCAACGCATGCCAGCAGAGGCTGGCACACTTGATGCGCGAGGGGAAGGCCCGCACACCTGTAAGTGCAGCGAGCTTGCCCAGATCGTCAATGTCTGCCTCGTAGCCGTCATCGGTTAGTAACTGGTGCATGCACTCAAACAGGCGGTGCGCTTCGGCCTCGTTGGCGCCTTTCAAGCGCTCAGTCATTAGCGAGGCCGACGCAACGGAAATAGCGCAGCCGCTGCCGTCAAAGCTAATGTCTTCGATGACGTCGCCGTTCATCTTGATGTATAGCTTCAGCTGGTCGCCGCACAGGGGGTTGTAGCCCTCGGCTTCGCGCGTAGGGTCGTCCAGCGAGCCAAAGTTGCGTGGGCTCTTGTTGTGATCGACGATGACGTCCTGGTACAGGTCTGCAAGATCCATGGCCTAGTCCCTTCCCAGCAGGCGCCGGGCCTTTTGCAGCGAGTCCACCAGCCGGTCAATGTCGTCGCGGTTGTTGTACAGCCCAAGCGAAGCGCGCGCCGTTGCCGGCACTCCGAAAAACTCCATGACCGGCTGCGCACAGTGATGGCCGGTGCGGATAGCGACGCCTTCGGTGTCGAGAATCGTGCCGATGTCATGGGGATGGATACCCTCGATGACGAAGGACGCCACGCTGACCTTGCCTGGTGCAGTGCCGACGATGCGCAGGTCGTC
Organism: Pseudomonadota bacterium; assembly: GCA_038533995.1. GTDB lineage: Bacteria > Pseudomonadota > Gammaproteobacteria > Steroidobacterales > JBCAXP01 > JBCAXP01. The sequence continues at coordinate 15,599 of JBCAXP010000026.1, read as the reverse complement.
GACCTCCTGGAGCCGGGTATGGGCGTAGTCCAGCAGCGCTGCCTCGTGCTGCGCGATGGCGTCCAGTCCGGCCGCGTTCAGGTAGTCCAGCGCAGCGCCGAGGCCCACGGCGCCCGAAATGTTGGGCGTGCCCGCCTCGAATTTGTAGGGCAGCTCGTTGTAGACGGTGCGGTCGAAGCGCACGGCGAGAATCATGTCGCCGCCGCCCTGCCACGGCGGCATGGCTTCCAGCAGCGCTTCGCGGCCCCACAGCGCGCCGATACCGGTGGGCGCGTACATCTTGTGGCCGCTGAAGGCGAAGAAGTCACAGCCGAGGTCGGCCACGTCGGGGGTGAGGTGCGGCATCGCCTGGGCGCCGTCGACGAGCACCGGGATGCCGCGCTCGCGGGCCAGGGCCGTAATGCGCTTTACCGGGTTGACGGTGCCGAGCGCATTGGACACGTACACCATGCCAATAAATTTCGTGTTGTCGCTGATGAGCGCTGCCATGCCGTCAACATCGAGCGCGCCCGACTCAGTGATGGGCGCCACCTTCAGGGTTGCGCCGGTCTGCTCGCACACCTGCTGCCACGGCACGATGTTCGAGTGATGCTCCATGTAGGTGATGAGCACTTCGTCGCCGGGATTAAGAAGCGGCCGTGCGTAGCTTTGCGCGACGAGGTTGATGGCCTCGGTTGTGCCGCGCGTAAACACGATTTCCCGCGTTGACGTTGCGTTCAGGTGCGCGCGAATCTTCTCCCGTGCGCCTTCATAGCGCTCGGTGGCGCGCTGGCTCAAAATGTGCACGCCGCGGTGCACGTTTGCGTGGTCGCGCCGTTCGAAGTCGGCGACGGCGTCGATTACCTGGCGAGGACGCTGCGATGACGCGGCGCTGTCGAGGTACACCAGCGGCTTGCCGTTGACTTCCTGGTAAAGCACCGGGAAGTCCTCGCGAAGGGCATCGATACCGGAGCTCGTATCGCTGGGCATGATGGCGGCGTCGTTCATAGAAATTCCCTGATGGTGTCGCTCTTGGGCAGGCGCGCAAGCACCCGCTGCTCGACGTGGCGCCGCACGGCGTCCTGGTCCAGGTGGCGAAGCACTTCGTCCGCGAAAGCAAAGGTCAGAATGGCGCGGGCCGCAGACTGGTCGATGCCGCGCGACTGCAGGTAGAACAGGGCATCGGTATCCAGCGCGCCCACGGTTGCTCCGTGGCTGCACTTCACGTCGTCGGCGTAGATTTCCAGCTCGGGTTTGGTGTCGACCTCGGCGTTCTCCGACAGCAGCAGGTTGTGGTTGGCCTGCTGCGCGTTCGTGCCCGCCGCGCCTTCATGCACCACGGCCTTGCCGTTGAACACGGCACGGCCGTGCCCCGTCAGCACGCCGCGATACTCTTCGTCGCTTGTCGTGTGGGGCACCAGGTGGTCGACGAGCGTGTGGCTGTCCGTGTGCTGGCGGCCGGCGGCAAGGTAGAAGCCGTTGAGTCCGACGTGCGCGCCGCGACCGGTCAATCGCGCGTGAATGTCGGCCCGCGACAGTCGGCCACCGGTGTGCAGGTTGTGCGAATGCATGCAGCTGTCCTGCCCAAGCTCGGCCTGGACGGCGGCAACGTGGTAGGCCTTGTCGCTCTCTTCCTGTAGCCGGTAGTGCTCGAGGCGAGCGCCGGTGTCGAGCTGCACCTGCGTCACCACGTTGGTGAGGCCCGCGGCGCCATCGACGCCGGCGTAATGCTCGAGCACGGACAGCCGCGAGTTGGCGGCGGCGCGAATGAGCACGCGCGGGTGCACGGCCCTGGGCGTCTCATTCGCCGTAGACAGAAACAGCAGGCAAATTGGCCGCTCGATGTTCACGCCGGCGCTGGTCTCGATGCTGATGCCGTCACCGAGAAATGCCGTGTTTAGGGCGCCGAAGCCGGACTCGCCGTAATCCAGCCAGTCGCTTAAGGAATCGTCGGCCGGCGCCGTGCGCAGCATGTCCCGCAGGTTCATGCAGGTGATGCCATCATCGTCCGGCAGAGTCGACAGGTGGGCCACCCACTGGCCGTCGACGAATACGATGCGCCATGCATCCAGGCCCTCGACGGCGAGCGCGTCAACTGCCTCGGCGGATAGCTCGGCCGCCGGCTCCGTGGTCCACGGTTCGAAGCGGCCGCGACCGATGGCGCGCACGTTGGTGTACTTCCAGTCTTCGAGCCGCGTTGTGGGCAGGCCGCTCGCTTCAAAGCGCGCAAGCCCACGGCGACGCAGCTCGGCCGCCCAGTCGGCTACCGGCAGGCTGTCAGCGATGACTGCCTGGTCTTCCGTGAAGTGTGACAGTACCGCGCTCATGCAGCGGCCTCATCCAGCAGCCAGTCGTAACCGCGCTCCTCGAGTTCGAGGGCAAGGCTCTTGTCGCCTGAGCGAATGATGCGGCCGTTGGCGAGCACGTGTACGTGATCCGGCACGATGTGATCCAGGAGCCGCTGGTAGTGGGTCACCATGACGATGGACCGTGACGGGTCGCGCAGCGAGTTAACGCCGTTCGCAACGATGCGCAGGGCGTCGATGTCGAGGCCGGAGTCCGTCTCGTCCAGGATAGCCAGGCGCGGCTCGAGCACTGCCATCTGCAGAATCTCGTTGCGCTTTTTCTCGCCACCGGAAAAGTCTTCGTTGACGCCGCGCTTTAAGAAGCTCTCGTCCATCTGCATGAGCTGCATGCGGCCCTTGACGAGCTTGAGGAATTCGAAGGCGTCCACTTCGGGAAGGCCGCGATGCTTGCGCTGCGCGTTGAGCGCGGCCTTCAGCATGTATACGTTGTTGACGCCGGCGATTTCCACCGGGTACTGGAAGGCCAGGAATACGCCTTCCCGTGCGCGCAGCTCTGGCTCCATGTCGAGCAGGTTGTTGCCGTCGTACAGCACCTCGCCCTCGAGAATCTCGTAGTCGCCGCGGCCGGCGAGAACGTGCGCCAGCGTGCTCTTGCCGGAGCCGTTGGGGCCCATGATGGCGTGAACTTCGCCAGGGCCCACTTCCAGGTCGAGGCCGTTGAGGATCTTGGCGTTTTCCACCCGCGCGTGCAGGTTTTTGATACTGAGCATTGCGTTTGGCCTTTGTGTATTCGTTGTCTTTAAGGAAATCTGTTTGCGAGCGCGTCGGGTCAGCCGACGGCGCCTTCGAGGCTCACGTTGAGCAGTGCCTGCGCCTCGACTGCGAATTCCATGGGCAGTTCACGGAACACGTCTTTGCAAAAACCGTTCACGATCATGTTGACCGCGTCCTCTTCAGAGATGCCGCGCTGGCGGCAGTAGAAGAGCTGGTCTTCGCTGATCTTCGACGTGGTTGCTTCGTGCTCGACGATGGCGCTGGGGTTCTTGATTTCCATGTAGGGGAACGTGTGCGCACCGCACTGGTCACCGAGCAGCAGTGAGTCGCACTGCGCGTGAGTGCGTGCGCCGACGGCGCCGGGCAGAATCTTTACCAGCCCGCGGTAGGCATTCTGTGCCTTGCCGGCGGAGATGCCCTTCGAGACGATCGTGCTGCGCGTATTGCGGCCGATGTGGATCATCTTGGTGCCGGTGTCGGCCTGCTGCAGGTTGTTGGCAACCGCCACCGAGTAGAACTCACCCACCGAATTGTCGCCGCGAAGAATGCAGCTCGGATACTTCCAGGTAATCGCCGAGCCGGTTTCCACTTGAGTCCAGGAGATGCGCGAGTTCTTGCCGCGGCAGTCGCCGCGCTTGGTGACAAAGTTGTAGATGCCGCCGACGCCGTTCTCGTCGCCGGGGTACCAGTTTTGCACGGTGCTGTACTTGATGTTGGCGTCGTCCATGGCGACCAGTTCAACCACCGCCGCGTGCAGCTGGTTCTCGTCGCGCATTGGGGCCGTGCAGCCCTCCAGGTAGCTGACCGAGCTGCCGGGCGCGGCCACGATGAGCGTGCGCTCGAACTGCCCCGTGTTGGCGGCGTTGATGCGGAAGTAGGTGGACAACTCCATCGGGCAGGTAACGCCCTCCGGGATGTACACGAAAGAGCCGTCGGTAAACACGGCGGAGTTCAGCGCGGCGTAGAAGTTGTCGGTGTGGGGCACGACGGTGCCGAGGTACTGCTCGATCAGTTCCGGGTGATCGGTGACCGCGTCGGAAAACGAGCAGAAGATGACGCCGGCCTTGGCCAGCTTGTCACGGAACGTCGTTGCGACGGACACGCTGTCAAACACGGCATCCACGGCCACGCCGGCGAGGCGTGCCCGCTCGTGAAGCGGAATACCCAGCTTGTCGTAGGTTTCGAGCAGCTTCGGGTCGACCTCGTCCAGGCTCTTGGGCGCGTCATCCGGGTTTTTCGGCGCGGAGTAGTAGGAAATCGCCTGGTAGTCGATGGGCGGGTAGGTGACGTGCGCCCACTCCGGCACCTGCATCGTGAGCCAGTGCTCGTAGGCCTTCAGCCGCCAGTCCAGCAGGAACTGAGGTTCGCGCTTTTTTGCGGAGATATGCCGGATGACATCCTCGTTGAGCCCGGGCGGCACCGTGTCCGACTCAATATCGGTGACGAACCCGTGCTCGTAGCGGCGCTTTACCAGCGCCTGCATTTCGCTGTTGCCTTTGCTCATGTTTGCTCTGTTTGTCAGTAGGTTGTGGTGCTCTGGGTGCCACCTTCAAGCGGCTGGAGCGCCGATGTGAAGTCCATGGATGGGGTCGGCATGTTCGGCTGGGACAGCTGCGCAAGCGTGACGCGCTCAAGGCCAGCCCGAATGGCGCCATTTATACGCTGCCAGTTGTTGCCGACGCCACAGACGGAGGCGAGGTCGCAGTTACCTTCGATCGCGCTGCACTCCGTAATCGACACTGGCCCCTCAAGCGCATCAATGATTTGCGCAGCCGTAATCTCCCCAGCCGGGCGCGACAGCCGGTAGCCGCCGCTCGGGCCCCGGAGCGAGTTGACGAGGCCGGCGTGGTTCAGGCCCTTGAGCAGCTTGGATACCGTCGCCGTACCAATTCTGGTGCGTTGCGCAATCTCGGCCGCCGGGTACACCGATCCGGACGGCCCGTTGGCCATGTGCGCCAAAATAACTGTTGCATAATCAGTGAGTTTGCTCAGCCTCAACATGTCCGTGCCCTGGCATCTTTCAATTGGGACTATTTTAGTACTATTTGACGATAAGGGAAAGGGGCGCGGGAAGGGAATCTCGCCTGTCATCCGCGGCGAATCTTGCTATGCTAGCCCCCCCTAGAGAGAGCGCGGTACGGCCCGGTTGCCGACACCAAAACACCGCCTCTCGAACAAGCGCGCTCAAGCGCGACGACTGATGTACCAGGGAGAAGAGCATAGCGAAACGGACTCGCGCTCCAGCTCAATGCACCGCTTTTCAGCGTGGCTGCGTTGATCTACCGTGTCATTGCGGGCCAGCATTGCTGGCCCATTTTTTTGCCTGGGATCCGGAGCTAGATTTCGCCTGCCTTGGCGAGACGTTTGCGTTCTTTCTTCGGCAGGTTTTCGATGATGAAGTCGAGCCGTGCCTGGAACCTTGACCGCTGCACGGCGTTGAGATCGGGCGACTCCAGCGCCTGCTTCAACTGGCGAATCGCCAGGGCAAGCTCGCCCCGTAGCACGTGAACCTCCGAGTTGTAGTAGTACGCATCGCCGGCATCGCCCGCGCTGCTCGCCGCCATGGCAAGCAGACGCAGCTGGGAGGTCGTGTACCGAACGTTGTTGATGAGGTCCAGCATCATGCGATGCGCCTTGTTGGCTTCGCCCTCGTCAATGAGCGCCTCCGCGTAACGCATGGTCAACGGCACGTTGCGGGGAAACAGGGTAAGGGCGTCAGCGAAGGTCTTTAGCCCCGCCTCGCTGTCGCCGGCGGCGAGCTGTGCCCTGGCGGCCGCGATGTGGTACGCCACGACAGTCTCGTTGCGGTTGAGGAGCGCCTCGAAAATGCCCTGCGCATCTGACGTTTTGCCCTGGCGCATGAGCGCCAGGGCCTGCCCATACTGGACATGATCTGACTGCTCACTCAAGGGGCCAGTGTTCTGGTTTCTGTAGTGCGCAAGGGCTTCATCGGGCGAGTCGCTGTTGAGCACCATCACTCGTTCGCGGATCACACCGTAGCCGCGTGACGAGGCGTTCTTTACCGGCGGCAGCCGGGCGGCCCGGTTGCGCGCCTCGGCAATGCGATTTTGCGTCACCGGGTGCGTGCGCAGAAACTCAAGATCACGATTGACGATGCCTGAGCGGCGCTGCAGCGTCTCGAAAAAAGTGCCCATGCCTTCGGGGTCAAAGCCTGCGTCGGCCAGGATGCCAATGCCGATACGGTCGGCCTCGTATTCGTTCGCGCGCGTGAAGTTGATCTGCCGCTGAATGCCAGCCGCTTGTGCGGCTGACAGCGCGGCTACTGCCGCATCACTGCCCGCGCCACTCAGTCCGCCGATGACCAGCGCCGCCACCATGGCGGCAGTGGTGAGCATGCTGGTCTCGCTGGAGTCCTGGATCGATCGGGCGATGTGCCGCTGCGTCACGTGGGCGATCTCGTGCGCCATCACCCCGGCGAGTTCGTTCTCATTGGCGCTGGCCATGATCAGGCCGGTGTGCACGCCAATGAAACCGCCGGGCAGGGCGAAGGCGTTGATGCTCGGATCGTCCACGACGAAGAACGTGAAGCGCTGCTCCGAGTCATTGCCGTGGTAGGCAAGGCGATAGCCCAGGTGCTGGATGTAGTCGGTGATCTCTGGGTCGTTGATCAGTACGCCGGAACTGTCCATCTGGTGCATGATCATGCGCCCGAACTGGTATTCCTGGTTCTTCGAAATCACTGCGCTCGCCGGGTTGCCAATGTCGGGCAACTCGTTGGCGGTGTCGGCAGCCGCGGGAAACGGAACTGCCAAACTGATACAGGTTATTAAGGTAACGAACTGTTTCAATTAATTTTCCGACCGGGAGTCCCGGCTGATCCATCCCCCATTTTCAGACAGAGTGTACCCACCAATGTTCCGCGGGCAGCAAGCTGGCTGCGGCTACAGAATTTCGTTGGCGTAGTCTGCAAGGCGCGAGCGCTCCCCGCGCATCAGCGTTACATGGCCGCTGTGCGTCCACTTGCGGAAGCGGTTGACCACGTAGGTCAGGCCCGAGGTGGTTTCGGTAAGGTACGGCGTGTCGATCTGCGACACGTTGCCGAGGCACACGAGCTTGGTGCCCGGGCCTGCCCGGGTGATCAGCGCCTTGAGCTGCTTGGGCGTCAGGTTCTGCGCTTCGTCAACGATGATGAAGCGGTTGAGGAACGTGCGGCCCCGCATGAAGTTCATCGAACGAATCTTGATGCGGTTGCGCAGCAGATCGTTGGTGGCTGCACGGCCCCATTCGCCGCCTTCCTCGTTCTTCGTGAGCACTTCCAGGTTGTCCATCAGCGCGCCCATCCACGGCTCCATTTTCTCCTCTTCGGTGCCAGGGAGAAAACCGATATCTTCGCCGAGCGGGATAGTCACACGGCTCATGATGATTTCGGTGTAGCGCTTGTCGTCGAGCGTCTGGGCAAGGCCGGCTGCCAGCGTCAGAAGGGTCTTGCCAGTGCCGGCGGCGCCAATCACGGTGACAAAGTCGATGCTCGGGTCCATGAGCAGGTTGAGCGCAAAGTTCTGCTCGGTGTTGCGCGCGGTAATGCCCCATACCGAGTGGCGGTCGGACTTGTGGTCGGTGCAGGTTTTCAACACGGCGGCTTCGCCGTCCAGGCGGTGAACCATGGCTTCGAAGCCTTCGTCTTCCGCCGAGAAACAGAACTGGTTCGGCAGCCACTCGGCGACCCTCGGCCCGGCTACGCGGTAGAAGGTGTGGCCGTCTTCCTGCCACGATTCCATGTCCTTGCTGTGATCGTCCCAGAAGTCGGGACCAAGGGCTTCAGCGCCGGTGTACAGCAGGTCGACGTCGCTCAGCGCCTGGTCGTTGTAGTAGTCCTCGGCGTGGATGCCGAGCACTGCCGCCTTGATGCGCAGGTTGATGTCCTTGGACACCAGGGTCACGGTGGAGTCCGACAGCTCGCGCTGCAGCGCCATCGTATTCGACAGGATGCTGTTGTCCGGCACGTTGCCAGGCAGCGACGGCGGCAGGTCGCTCGCCGCCAGCCGGGTCTCGAAGAACAGCCGGCCGCCACGGGGCCGCTCGTCCATCGGGTTGTCGAAGCGGCCGGGCAGGGCGATGCCCTCGTCAATCTGCGCCTTCGTGGCGTCGTGCATCAGGTCGTCGAGAAAACGACTGGCCTGGCGCGCATTGCGGGCAGCTTCTGACATGCCCTTTTTGGCCGCGTCGAGTTCCTCGAGCACGATCATGGGCAGGTGCACATCGTGCTCGTCGAAACGGTAGATAGCGGTGGGGTCGTGCATCAGCACGTTTGTGTCGAGCACGAAAACGCGAGGCGTGCCTGTCATGATTTTTCTCTTCCTGGCGGGTCCAAGCCCGCATATCTCACCGATTACACGAACTCTCGCTTGTTCTTTGTCCGCACAGCGAATTTTTCTCAATCGGAAATACACAGGGGTATTCCGCTCAATCGAAAAATCCCCTGTTCGAACAAACTCCTGACCGATCTGGTCCGCGAATCGGTGAGATATGCGGGCTAGTGGTCAGACCCGCGTGATTATTTTGGTGCTTCCTTGACGGCTGCCAGCACTTCGTCGACGTGGCCCTTCACCTTCACCTTGCGCCACTCCCTGAACAGCTTGCCGTTGCGATCAATGATAAACGTGCTGCGCTCGATGCCAAGCACCTTGCGGCCGTACATGTTCTTTTCCTTGATCACGTCAAACAGCGCACACGCCTTCTCTTCCGCGTCTGACAACAGTTCGAAGGGAAACTCCTGCTTGGCCTTGAAGTTTTCGTGGGACTTGAGGCTGTCGCGGGAAATGCCGAACACGCGGGCTTTCTGTCGACGGAATTTGGCGTGATTGTCGCGAAAGTCCTGGCCCTCGGTGGTGCAGCCCGGGGTGGAATCCTTCGGATAGAAGTAGAGAACGACCACGTCACCCTTGAAGTCCTTGAGCCGGAACGTCTTGTCGCTGGTGGCCGGCAGTGAAAAATCCGGTACTTTGCGACCCAGTGCAACTTTACTCATTGGAAAGAATCAACTCCTTTTAATGCAGGGCTGGCCGCTTGCGGCTTGGTGTCAGCCCTTTACGGGTTCGAGAATGGCGTCCAGGTTGTACTGGTCGCAGAACTCCATGAAGTCCTCACGGAGGGTAGCAATGTGGAGATCACCGGGAATGTTCAGCGCCATCTGCACCGAGAACATCGGGGCGCCCGTGTGCGCGGCAGAGTAGCTGCGGGTGTTCAGCTCGGCGATCTCGATCGCACGGGTGGCGAAGAAACCGGAAATGTTGAACACGATCCCCGGCTGATCGAGGCACACCACATCGACGGCGTAGGGCAGCAGGTTGTCGCGGCCGGTAGCAGCCTCGGTGCGCTTGATGGTGACCGCAAGCTCGCCGCCCACCTTTTCAAGTTCCGACTCGAGACGGGCGAGCGTGTGCCAGTTTCCGGCCACGAGCAGCAGCATGGCGAACTCGGAGCCAAGGGCCGACATCCGGCTTTCCACGATGTTTCCCCCACAGTCCAGAACGGTGCGGGTGATGTCCTGTACAACCCCGGCGCGGTCCTGGCCGACGGCGGAGATGACGATGAGCTGCTTCATGGGATGGCTATGCCAATATGGAGGGCACAAGCGTCTAAAGTGTACCGGGATTGGTGCGGCGTGCAAGCTTGCCATGGCGCGATGCCAACAGTACCATCGCCGCCGTGGCTCCCGGCGGAGAGGTCCAATGATTAACGGCAGCGTCGTCGCGCTGGTGACGCCAATGACTGCAGGCGGCGAGCTTGATCTTGCCCGCCTTGCCGCACTCGTCGAATGGCATGTCGAGCAGGGTAGCAACGGTGTCGTCGTCGGCGGCACCACCGGCGAGTCTGCGGTGCTTACTGAAGGTGAACTGGTCGCGCTCGTCGCAGAGGCCGTTCGCGCCGCCAATGGGCGGCTCCCGGTGCTTGCAGGCACTGGCAGCAACGATACGCGGCGGGCCGTGAGTCTGACCCGGGCCGCCGCGCAGGCCGGCGCGCAGGCGTGCCTCGTGGTGACGCCTTACTACAACAAGCCGGAGCAGGAAGGCCTGTTTCTGCACTTCAAGGCGGTCGCCGAGGCCTCGGCCGTGCCGCTGGTGCTTTACAACGTGCCCGGCCGTACAGCGTGTGACCTGCACCCCGAGACGGTGGCGCGGCTTGCCGAAAAAGGCAATGTCGTGGGCGTCAAGGAGGCGACGGGCAGCATGGCTCGGGGGCGGCGCATCCGCGAACTGTGCGGCCCGGAGTTCGTGCTGCTGAGTGGCGACGATCCGACGATGGTCGACCTGATGGAAAGCGCCGGCGCGGTTGGTGTGATCTCGGTCACCGCTAATGTCGCGCCGGCCACGGTCAGTGAGGTTTGCCGGTTGGCGCGGAGCGGCGACTGGCCAGCGGCCCGGGCGCTCAACGAGCACCTGATGCCGTTGCACAAGGCGATGTTTGTGGAATCGAGCCCGATCCCGGTCAAGTGGCTGCTCCAGCATCTTGGGCGAATCGACGCTGGCATCCGGCTGCCGCTGACGGCGCTGAGGCCGGAGCACACTGAACTCGTGCGCGAAGCGTACGAGGCGGCGGTGGCGCCGGCGACGGCTGGCGTTGTGTAGCGCTGCGGGGACGAACCCGGGCGCAGGTACAAGAAATATGACGTACGCGCGGTTGCAATGCGCGTACCGGTATCAGAGGTATGCATGATTAGTTTTTTCCGGCTCTGTGCGGGGCTCTTGACGCTCGCGCTGCTGAGCGCCTGCTCATCGAGCGGGACCTGCGACAAGCCGCAGACCTACCAGCAAAGCCAGCAGGGCCGCCCGCTCGTGGTGCCGTCCGATCTGTCCGTTCCGTCGAGCGCATCCCGTCTGGAAGTGCCGGACACCGGCGCCAATGACATCCCGCCCGGGGAATGCCTGGACGTGCCTCCTCGGTTCGTCGCCGTTACGGAAGTGATGGAGCTCAGCAAGGAAGAGCGGGAGGAGCGCAACCGGCGTGATGTGATCAGGAGCACGCTGCAGGCGTGGGCGCAGTCATGGGCCGGGAAGAACGTCGAGTTCCACGAAAGCATCTACTACAAAAAGTTTGAGCCGGGTGACGGCTCGACGCGCCAGGAGTTCCTGGACCAGCGGCGGGCCGACATCGAAGCCACGAGCGACGATGTGGAAATTCGCCTGACGGAAATGACCATCGACAGCACCCGCAAGAAGGCCACGGTTCGCTTCGTGCAGGTGTTTGGTGGCACCAACGCCCCGGCGCCGGTGCATCGTGAGATCGCCATGGAGTTCAGCCGAAAGGTCTGGCGGATCGTTGGTGAAACCATCCTGCCGATGAACGCGGAACCCGCGGAATCGACTGAGGGCTGATTGCAGGCGCTGGGTGAATGGGTTAGTCTGCGCGTCCGCGCGGCCGCCATCGGCCGCACGAGAGTTCCTGCAGGAGAGGTGGCCGAGTGGTCGAAGGCGCTTGATTGGAATTCAAGTATACGGTAACCCCGTATCGCGGGTTCGAATCCCGCCCTCTCCGCCATAATCCAATAAGAACGCTGTCACCCAATTGGGTGGCAGCGTTTTTTTGTGCGGAACCGTAAGGGGCGGTATTCGAACCCGCGATAATGGAAAAGGTGGTTCGACAACCACGCGAAGCGTGGTTGAACGTCGCGGGACAACGTCCCGCCGACGGCCCCGCAAGGGGCGAGGAGCGGCAGCGACGAGTAATCCCGCCCTCTCCGCCGCCGTCAGGTTGGCAGTACTTTCTTGGTGCCAGGATTGAAGGCACCTAACCGCTGCTTGCTGTCGCTCAGCGTTCTTTTCAGCGACGGTCAATTGTTTCCTACCGTTGCAACCACTTAATGCCGCGGACAAACGTCTCGGGAACAGCACTGCCGTGATCTGAACCCTCAATGACCTCAAGCCAGCTGACCGACAGGCCTGTCTCGCTTCGTCGCCGCAGCACCGACATGAGCCTGGTGATAGTGGCCATCTCATCTGCCTCGAACTCGCCGATGGACACGAAAACGCGTGCATCGACTTCTTCTTGCCCAGGCGCGGTCTGCGCCTCGAGAGAGTCAATAAACGCTATGCTGGCTTCGCCCAGCGCCGGACTGCCAAGGATGTAGTGCGTAAACGTATCCGGCGCTGCCAGGAGGACATACGCGCCGAATTGCCCTCCCAGCGAATAGCCGAGATAGGCGCGTTCGCCGGGCTTTGTTCTGAATTGCCGGTCTACGTACGGGACTACCTGGTCGCGGACAAACGCCAGGAATTTGTCCGCTTGACCAAAGTGGTACTTCGCCTGGTTCTCGGCGTTTTTCGACTCTGCAACAGAGTAGTCCCGAAACCTGCTCGCAAACTTCTGCCGATTCCCGAGGCCCTCACCCTCCAGGTCTGTCTGCCAGGAGATGCCCACCAGTATCGAGTCTGGCATCAGGTACTCGGTGGTGCCTGACAGCAAATCCATGTGCCATTCTGCATCGGTGGTGTAGATCACCGGGTAGGCCTTGTCGGGCTTTGCCTCATAGCTCTCTGGCAGTTTCACGTAGAGTTCGTACTGCCTGTCGTTCGCCTCGTCCTTGAGTGGCACGACCTGGGTTCTCGGCATTTCATAGGGCTCTGACGCGATAGCCTGAACACCGACAAACGGCATCAGCATCGGGCAAAGCAGAATCAGCATTTTCCTCATTGTGTTCCCTTGGCCCAGGCGGCTCCATCTCAAATCAACCCGGGATTTTGCCGAACCCACGATCGAGCGATCAAGCAAATTGCGACAGAGTGGATGAATCAGGAGGTACGACGAAGGATGCGTTCGAGTCGAGACGCGGGCGCCGTGCCTTCGGTGCGTCACTGCGGAGGGGCCATTGGTGCGGGTGAGCGATCGTAAGGGAACCCAGCGGCCTCGTGCGGGTCCGAGCGAAAAGTTGGCAGGGTTTTCACAAGGCCCGCCATCAGCAGGCAAGCGCCGTGGAGGCGCGCGGGTACACTTGCTACCATCGCGCGCCATGGTTCGCCAGACAAAACAAGGAGAACGCATTGTTACGACAAGTCGCCACTGCCGCGCTGCTCTCAGCGCTATTCGTCGGGTCGCCCGTTCACGCCGAGGAGGAAGTCGGCCGCTGGAAGGGCTTCAAGAGCGGTTCAACGGAAGACTTCAAGGTGAAGGCGCCCTGGATCCTCGACTGGCGCATTAACACCGATGTACCGCAGGCCATGTCCATCGAGATTTCCCTTATCAACGCGATTTCCGGCTTTCGCGACGGTGTCGTGTTGAAGTCGAAGTACCGCGGCAACGGCGTGAAGCTCTTCAACCAGGACGGGCGATTCCGCTTTCGCGTTGACTCTGCGTTCACAAACTGGGACCTGAAGGTGAGGCAGCTCACGCCGGAAGAGGCCGCGCTGTACACGCCGCGCAGGGAAGAAGAGTAAGCGCGACGTCGCAACCCGAGTACTCCAATGCAAAACGGCCGCGCTAATGCGCGGCCGTTTTGTTTTCGTTGCTCTGGATCGGGAGTAGTCAGCTCCGCCGACGCATGAACCCAAGGCCGCCGAGTGCGGACATCATCAGGAGTGCAGCGCCGGGTACCGGTACAGCCATCCGCCCGGACACGATGGCGTAGGCATCGTTGATTGCCGTGGTGAAACCGGCGTTGATGTACATGCCGCTGCTGCTGAAGGTGCTGCCGGTGCCGTCGGAGAAGACGACCGAAAGCGTGGCGCCGGCAAATTCGAGGCCAGACACAAAGAAGTTCTGAATGTCGTCGACGTCGGTCGTGAAGGCGAAGGCCTTGCCGGGAGTGAAGTCGGTGAAGTCCAGTGTGATGCTCTGGCTTTCTTCCCACGCGTTCTGCTGTGCAGACACCGGTTCCACGAAGCCGACGTAGCCGGAGTTCACTCCGGACACCGGCACGCCCTGGGCGATGCCGTAGTCGTACACGGGGCTTGCGCCGTCGACGGTGTCGAAGACCGGCGTGTTCGATGCGCCGCTCAGGTCGATCGTCACCTGCACAATCGACAGACCGTCATCAGACATGTTCCGCAGTGTGAACAAATCCGGGCGCGGGTTATCGGCGGTGCCGAAGTCGCTGAAGGTGCCGATCACCATGAAATTGCTGGCATGCGCAAACTGCGCTGCCGCGAGCAGGGCTACGCCTGCCATCGCCTGCTTGATGAATGCGTATTTCCGCATTGATTGTCACTCCCCAAGTGCTTGCGGCCGTTGCGCCCGAGGTGGCGCCCTGTTGCAAGCCTTTTTTGTTGTACCGGTGAGAATACCTCAAGGGCGGCGCCGATGCTAACTCTTTGTGTACGAAGGTGCTTCAGGCTCGCGAACTGTTAACATAAACGCGCACTCAAAGGGTGCATTTCAACCCGCCCCGGACTGCCGGATGAGGCCACAACAGCAAGGTTTGCATGAGGAAATGACGTTGGCAGAGGTTCAGTCGTACCCGATTGGCACCCCGGGGAAGCCGTGGGGGCAGGAGGAGAAGGCCAGGTGGCTGGGCGCGCAGTCTGTGCAGCGCGCGTATCGCGACGAAGTGCTGGAGCGTCTCAAGGCGCCCTCGTCGTTTGTTCTTGAGCAGTACGGCGCGTTGTCGATCGACCCGGATCGGTTTCCGCTCTTCGCAGCGCGGTCCCGCGACTGGAACGACGGCCGCGCGGTCGCGCTGATCACCGGAGGTATCCACGGCTACGAAACAAGCGGAGTGCTCGGCGCACTGCGGTTTCTCGAACACCACGCGGCAGACTATGTGTCCAGTTTCAACGTGGTCGTGGCGCCGTGCGCCAGCCCCTGGGGCTTTGAAACGATCAATCGCTGGAACCCGCTGGCGATCGATCCCAATCGCGCTTTCCGGGCAGGCAGCGCCTCGGAGGAGGCGAGCTCACTCATGCGTTATGTCGCGTCGCTGCCGTCGCCGGTCGAGATGCACCTTGATCTGCATGAAACCACGGACACGGACAACTCCGAGTTTCGCCCGGCGCTTGCGGCGCGTGACGGCATTTCACAGGACGTCTGGATGATTCCCGACGGCTTCTACCTTGTGGGCGACACCGAGCGCCCCGAGCCTGGCTTTTGCAAGGCGGTTATCGACTCGGTGGAGCGGGTTACTCACATCGCACCGCCCGACGACACCGGCAACATCATCGGTGAGCCGCTCGTCCAGCCGGGAGTCATTCTCTACGCGGCGCAGCCGCTGGGGCTGTGCATGGGAATGACGCGTGCGAGGTGGGTTGGCACAACGGAAGTCTATCCTGACAGCCCGCTGGTCGACGGCGAGAACTGCATCGACGCCCAGGTGGCCGCCGTGACCGGTGCGCTCGACTTCGTGCGCGCCGTGGCCGAGGGTTAGGCGCCAGGTCGAGCCGCTACGACGAACCCCTAAATTGAACGATACGGCGTGTGCGTGTAGTACTTTGGGCGGCGGTCCAGCCGTGCGTGCAGCCAGTACACGCCTAACCCCGAGGTGCTGAGCCACAGCGTCTCGTCACCGATTTTCTCCGCCACGGCCTCTCCGACGGCCTGCCAGAACGCGTGCACCTGTGATGCATCGGCGGTGCGCAGGAAGTCGGCAAGGTG
>JBCAXP010000025.1:0-22525 GCA_038533995.1 Pseudomonadota bacterium | reverse complement strand
ATGGAGCGCTGAGCTCGTGCACCGCCTCGATCATGGCGCCGGCGTGCTCGGGATCAACGCCCGGATGGATACCATGGCCGAGATTAAACACGTGCCCGCTGCCGCTTCCGAAGGACGCAAGCACCTTACCGACTTCCGCGCGAATGGTCTCGGGCGAGGCGTACAGCACGCACGGGTCCAGGTTGCCCTGCAGCGCGACGCGATCACCAACGCGCTGCCGCGCCTCGCCGATGTCCTGGGTCCAGTCCACGCCAAGCGCGTCGCAGCCGGTGTCGGCCATCAGCTCAAGCCACGGCCCGCCAGACTTCGTGAACAGCGTTACCGGCACCTTGCGGCCGTCGTTCTCGCGGGTCAGCCCATCGACGATTTGCGCCATGTAGCGCAGCGAAAACTCGCGGTAAGGCCCCGGAGGCAGGCTGCCGCCCCAGGTGTCGAACACCATGATCGCCTGGGCGCCGGCGGCAACCTGGGCATTCAGGTACAGGATGGTGGCCTTTGCCACAGTGTCCAGCAGCGCATGCAGCGCCTGCGGGTCGTCGTAGAGCATGCCGCGCACGTGCGCGAAGTTCTTGCTGGAACCGCCCTCGACCATGTACGTCGCCACGGTCCACGGACTGCCGGCAAAGCCGATCAGCGGCACCTTGCCGTCAAGCTCCCGGCGAATCAGGCGCACCGCATCCATTACGTAGCCCAGTGCGTCCTCCGGATCGGGCACGCCCAGTGCGTCGATCTGCGCGCGGTTGCGCACGGGCCGCTCAAACACCGGCCCCTCGCCGACCTGGAAGCCAAGGCCCAGCCCCATCGCGTCGGGCACGGTAAGAATGTCGGAAAAGAGAATCGCGGCATCGAGGGCGTAGCGGCGCAGCGGCTGCAGAGTCACCTCGCAGGCAAGATCCGGAGTGCCGCAGAGGGTCAGAAAGTCGCCGGCCTGCTCGCGAACCGCGCGATACTCCGGCAGATAGCGGCCGGCCTGCCGCATCATCCACACCGGCGTACAGTCCACGGGCTCGCGCGACAGCGCTCGCAAAAACCGGTCGTTCTTCAACTCTGCACTCATTCACTAAACCTCTTTTTTGTCTCGTCGCCGGCTCGCGGCTTTCAGGCGAACACCGCAGCGATGGTGCTCTGGATCGACTCCGCCGCCGCTTTCGGGTCATCCGCATTGCGAATGGGCCGGCCCACCACGATGTGGTCAACGCCAGACCGAAAGGCCGTGGCGACATCAACGACGCGCTTCTGGTCATCGGCCGGCCGGTTTTCCACCGGGCGGATGCCGGGCGTCACCACGAGCAGCTTGCCATCGACCCTGTCGCGCAGCATGGGCGCCTCCAGTCCTGAGGAGATCACGCCCGCGCAGCCCGCCTCGAGCGCTCGCCGCGCGCGGGACACTACCAGTTCTTCCACGTCGCAGGCAAAGCCCAGATCGTCCAGGTCGCCGCGGTCCAGGCTGGTGAGCGCCGTCACCGCGAGGATGCCCACCTCACCCGCGGCCTCTGCGGCCGCTTCCATCATCCCCTGGTTGCCGTGCACGGTGGCAAAGGTCACGCCGCGGCCGCGCAGTCCCTTCACCGCCCGCGCGACCGTTGCCGGCACGTCGAAGAACTTCAGGTCCACAAAAATCTTTTTGTCGCGCTCGACGAGCCAGTCGACCAGCGCAAAGTAGTCGCCAGACGTCACCAGCTCCATGCCCAGTTTGTAGAACTGCACGGAATCGCCCAGCGTCTCGGCAAGCTCGCGGGCCTGCGCCGCATCGGGCACATCCATGGCGAAAATCAGGCGGTCCCGCATAGGTACGGGGTTGGAACTCAGGGCGGCGTCAGACATTGAAACTCCTGTGGATGATTTAGCCAGGCTCACCTGGTTCGAAAACGCGGCGGCTCTCGGCAATGGCAAAGCGGTCGGTCATGCCGGCGAGGTAGTCGGCGATGGCGCGCGCGCGGCCAGCGAGGCCTTCGCGTGCTTCAAAGTCGCGGGCGTTGTCGGCATACACCGGCGGCAATAGCTGAACGTCAGCGAAGAAAGCCTCGAACAGGTCTTTCAACACCCGCTGCGCCTTGCGCGTGGCGCGAAGCACGCGGTAGTGCTGGTACAGCCCACGACGCAGGAACTGCTTCAGCTCCACATGCTGCTCGGCGATGTCTTCGCTAAAGCCGACCAGCCGCCGGCCGGCCGCGCGAGCCGCGTCGATGCTGTCTGGCTGGGCATCTTCGAGGTTGCGACGCGTCTGATCGATGACATCGGTGACCACCACATTGATCATACGGCGCACGGTTTCGTGTATCAGGCGCCGCTCCTCAATGCCCGGGTAGGCGGCGGACACGGCATCGAACTGGTCGCGAAACAGGTGAACGTTGCGGATATCGTCGAGTTCAATCAGGCCGGAACGCAGGCCGTCATCGACATCGTGGTTGTTGTAGGCAATGGCATCCACCAGGTCGGCAAGCTGCGCTTCCAGGCCCGGCTGGGTGCGCTCGAGGAACCGCTTGCCGATATCGCCCAGCGCCACGGCGTTGCGCGCGGAACAATGCTTGAGAATGCCTTCCCGCGTTTCGAAGGTCAGGTTGAGCCCGGGGAATTCGGCGTACTTTTCCTCCAGCTCGTCAACCACCCGCAGCGACTGCAGGTTGTGTTCAAAGCCGCCGTAGTCGCGCATGCAGGCGTTCAGCGTGTCCTGACCGGCGTGGCCAAACGGCGTGTGCCCGAGATCGTGGGCCAGGCATATAGCTTCGGTGAGGTGCTCGTTGAGGCCAAGCGCCCGGGCCACCGTGCGGCCAATCTGCGACACCTCCAGCGAGTGGGTTGCGCGAGTGCGGTACAGGTCGCCTTCGTGGTTGACGAACACCTGGGTCTTGTACACCAGCCGCCGAAACGCCGAGGAGTGAATGATCCGGTCGCGGTCGCGCTGGAACTCGTCGCGGTAGGCGTGGCTCGGTTCTTCCCAGACGCGGCCGCGCGATTCCGACGGGTGTGCGGCCCAAGGCGCGAGGGACGGTGCGAGTGAGGGTTGGTCCAGCATGGCCGTATGGTATCAGGATGCTGGCTGCTCAGGCCTGCTGCCAGGCCGGGCGGTAGCTAAGCCCAAGGTTGACGATTTTGGTCATGAGCTGCTCGTAGCTGACCCCGGCGGCCTCTGCCGACTCGGCGAATTCCTCGCCGTAGCCGATATCCGGGTTGGGGTTCGCTTCGAGCACGTAGATACGCTCATCGGCTGACATGCGAAGGTCAATGCGCGCGTAGCCTGTCATCTCAAGCGCGCGGTAGGCGCGCTTGCAGGTGCGAACGATGCGGTCGGTCAGCTCTTTCGACAGGCCCTCGGCGCGGCCGATGCTAAGGCCCACCTGCTCCTGGTAGTTGTGGTCCCACTTGACCTTTTGGGTTGCGATATACCGCGCGCCGTCCGGCAGGTTCTTCAGGAACAGCTCCCAGATGGGGAATACCTGCAACCGCTGGTTGCCCAGGATGCTCACGTAAAGCTCGCGGCCGTCGATGTATTGCTCCACGATGGCATCGGTGCCAATTTGCTCGTGGATGAAACGCACGCGCTCAGCGAGCTTGTCGTCATTCGTCACGACAGACGCCTGGGAGATGCCGAGCGACGCGTGCTCGGTAAGCGACTTCACGATCAGCGGAAACTCGAGCTTCGACGGCCGCCGGATGCGCCGGCCAACGCGAAACACCGCGAATTTCGGGACCGGAATGCGGTGATAGCCAAGCACCTTGCGCGTCAGCGCCTTGTCGTGGCTCAGAGTCAGACCGCGCGGGTTGCAACCGGTATACGGCTGGCGCAGCAGCTCCAGATAACTCACCACGTGCTGGTCGTACAGCGACACGCCGTGAAACTCCTCGAGCAGGTTGTACCAGACGTGCGGCTTGAAAGACTCGATCGTATCGCGCACCACCGTCAGGTCGCTGCTGACGCCCAGCGGACGTACGTCGTGGCCGGCATTCGTCAGGTTGGCCACCACGTCGTACTCGGTTTTCCAGGGAGAGATTTCTTTCTGTGACAAGCCTTCCAGCGAAGCCGGGGGCACAAGGTCCTCATGCATCAGCACAACAATCCGCAAGCGTCTCATAGAGCAATCCTGTGGTGACCGCCGTGAATATAGTTCATTGTCTGCACTGCCACCATGATCGACACGTGCTTGCGCGCCTCTTCCTCGGGCACGGCCAGCCGGAACTTGAGCTCCTTGCAGCGTTCGATCATGTCGCGCACAACGTGATCTATGGTGTAGGCATGCTGGCCGGTCCAGCGACCCACCAGCTCGCGAATTTCCGGGCGCGCGCGGCGCAGAAAGCTGGCGGCACTGAGGCGATTCGCACAGGACGGATCGTCCGAAAACAGCTTGCGAAGATCCCGGTCATAAACGTCCGGCCAATCGTTCGCGTAGTGGCGCTGCTTCTTTCGGTAATGCCGACCCAGCGTGGTCTTCAGTGTCTTGAGGGAGTCCACGTGGCGGCGGCTGCGCACAACAGCAGGTTGCCCCGCAATGTCCTGGAAAATTTCGTCTACTGTTTCGAGCTTCTTAAGCGCCGGCCAGCCGGCGTAGGCCTGCCGCCAGCGCGAACGCGGCGTAAGCCACACGGCAAAGGTCTCGGCAAAGTCTTCCGCCGGATGCGCCTGGGCGTACCAGTAGTCCAGGTGCAACACGTACTTGCGGCTGTTGGCGCGGGGCTTGTAAGACTGCGGATACGGCGTGGACATCTTGCCGAACGCATCGCGCCAGCGTTTCTTGTAGTGCAGCCGGTAGGCCGTGGACAGCGCGTGACCTGCTTCATGGCGCAAGAGGCGCATGCACCAGCGCCGGTTGCCGCCCTCCACCTCCAGCATCTTGCGCTTTTCCAGGCGCATGAGCCGCGGGTGGGCAAGGTAAAACGGTAGTGCAATGCCCGGCACGCCGTCCGGGCTGAACCACTCAGACGACAGCCACGTGTGTGGACGGTGACGAATGTTGCGGGCCTCAAGCTCGCTGTACAGCTTGTCGATGCACCGCTCGAGCATCGTGCCTTCAATGCGCAGGTTGAGGTCGCAAAAACGAAGGTCGAGGAGGTCTTCGTCAGGCCATCGTGCCCAGTACGGCTGCGAATTAACGGCGCGGCGACTCATGCAGGGAACTTAACACCGACCATCGCCGGGGCGCCAGCGCCGCGCTGGTTTGCCGCGTTGTCGGGCTAGTCGAGAGCGGCGTCCAGCGTAGCGTGCAGATGCTTGTCGTCGTAGTCGGCTTCCAGCGTCGCGTTGCCCAGTGCCCTCAGCAACACGAGGCGAATGCGACCCGCGGCGACTTTCTTGTCTCGCGCCATCAGCTTCAGAAACTCCGCGGAGTCTGCGGGTGGCGGCGTTACCGGCAGGCCCGCGCTGCGAACGATGCAGCGCACCCTGTCGCAATCGTCCTGCGACAGCCAGCCCATGCGCCGCGACATATCGGCAGCCATGACCATGCCCGTGGCCACGGCCTCGCCGTGCAGCCAGTCGCGGTGCCCTGTCAGGGTTTCAATGGCGTGGCCGAACGTGTGGCCAAGGTTCAGCACGGCGCGCCTGCCGGTGCTTTCGCGCTCGTCGTCTGCAACGACCTGCGCCTTGATTTCGCAGGAGCGCGCAATCGCATGCACCAGCGCGTCGGTGTCTCGTTCGAGCAGCAGGGGCAGGTTTTCCTCGAGCCAGTCGAGAAACGCCGTGTCCTCGATGAGCCCGTACTTGATTACTTCGGCGAGCCCGGCTCTTAAGTTTCGCTCATCCAGCGTGTCCAGCGTGGCGGTATCGCAGACAACGCACTGCGGCTGGTGGAAAGCGCCTATCAGGTTCTTGCCGCCGGGATGATTGACGCCGGTTTTACCGCCGACGGAGGAGTCCACCTGCGCGAGCAGCGTGGTTGGAACCTGGATGAAGTTGATGCCGCGCTGGAAGCTCGCCGCCGCAAAGCCGCCCATGTCGCCGATGACGCCGCCACCCAGCACAACGAGCGTCGCGTCGCGGCCGCAGCCGGTGGCAACGAGGGCGTCGTAGATCGGGGTCAGGCCTTCCGGCTTCTTGTGCTCCTCGCCGGCCGGCAGAACAACGTATGCAGGATCGTCAAACTGTGCGAGCAGCCGCCCGAGGTAGTGCGGCGCCACTTCGGTGTCGGTAACCACCATGACCCGGCCCTTGCCGAGCTTCGAGCGAATCAGGTCAGGGTCATCGAGGAGGCCGCGGCCAATGTGAATCGGGTAGCCGCGCTGCCCGAGTTCGACGCTAAGCGTTCTGGGCGGCGCATTGGAGTCTGTCATTGCGGCGTGTCGAGATGACGCTTGATGTCCTTGGCCACCGCGTCCACCCGGCGGCCATCGGTATCGACCACGAAATCTGCCACCTGCACGTACAGGGGCTCGCGCACGCCCATGAGCTCTTCGAGGCGCGCGCGTTTGTCGTCGGATTCTTCGAGCAGCGGCCGGTGGCGGCTGTTGCTGGTGCGGGCGAGCTGCTGTTCGATGGAGGCGCGCAGGTACACGCAGTAGCCACGACTCACCATGTGGCGACGGTTCTGCTCGTCGAGCACCGCGCCGCCGCCGGTGGCAAGCACCACGCCGGAGCGCTGAGTCAGGTCATCGATGGCGGCGCGCTCGCGCTTGCGAAAGCCTTCCTCGCCTTCTTTCTCAAAGATAAACGAGATGTCGACGCCGGTGCGCTCTTCGACTTCGTGGTCGCTGTCGGCAAAGTCGTAGCCGAGCATGCGCGCGAGCTGACGGCCCACGGCCGTCTTGCCCGAACCCATGGGACCAATGATGACGATGCGGTCGGCGGCGCCGATCACGCGTGGTCGCCGCCTCGCCGGCAGCCCGCGTCAGAGCGGGTTGGCGCAGTCATCGGTGTAACCGAACGGGCTCGCCAGGAAGTTGCTGGTGAAGCCCGGCAGGTTGATCGGGTCTGGCGGCGTGAGAATACCCGGCGGTGCCTGGTCGATCTCCACGTCGTCTGCCGTAACCTGCAGCACGAAGGTCTGGCTTTCCGTTGATTCCGTGCCTGCGACGGACGCTCTGGCTTCCATCTTAACCTGCAGCCACGAGCCGAACTGCTGTGCGTAGGTCAGGTTCACCAATGCCAGGCCGTTGTCGTCTGTGATCGGGGCGCCAGGTGACACTGACACCTTGTTGCCAGCCTCAATGGTGCCGTTGTTGTTGAAGTCGATTTCGCCCTGGTCAACGTCGATGATGCCGTTGCCGTTTGGATCCTCGTCATCGCAGGTCGCGGTTACAAACGGAACCCAGACGTCGGAGCCGACCGGAATTGTCCAGTAACCCTTCGAGTAGCGCACTGACCTCACGTTGAGCAGCACGTTCGCGTCCGGCACGCCGTTGCCCTCGGAGTCAGTAACGGCCACCGAAAACTCAATCTGGTAGTCAGCCGTGTTGGGCTCGGTCAGTTCGTTACCGGTACCGATGGCCACAAACAGTTCCCGGCGAGCAACGGTGACGGCAACCTCGTTAACGACCGGCATGGGATCGTTCGCGGTCGACTCGACAAGGCCCTCGATAACAATGCCGCCGCTGCCGCTGACCGTATCGGCAGACGTGTACACAGTCTGCGCACGGCCCTGGTTGTCGGTCACTGCCGCGCCAGGCGACAGGGTGCCTGTCGTGATGTCATTTAGCGTGAACACGACCCGCTGGCCCTGCACCAGGTTGTTGTTGGGATCGCGTACAACCGCGGTAATGGTCGACTGACTGTTGGGCGCGATC
This sequence comes from Pseudomonadota bacterium, assembly GCA_038533995.1. Classification (GTDB taxonomy): domain Bacteria; phylum Pseudomonadota; class Gammaproteobacteria; order Steroidobacterales; family JBCAXP01; genus JBCAXP01. The sequence continues at coordinate 14,812 of JBCAXP010000025.1, read as the reverse complement.
GTGAATGGATCCGCCTGCAAATCGATGCGCGTCGGGTTGGTCGCAATGAAGTCCACCGAAACTGACGTGCTCGGGCCACCGACAGCCGTGGCGGTAATCACCGCCGGGCCGGCGCTGTCAGCCTGGATGCTGACCGTCGCCTGGCCGTTGCCATCGGTCATCGCGGAATTCGCGCTCAGGATGCCGCGGGTCGCGGCGAACTGGATGGTCGCGTTGGACTGCGGCACGCCGCTGTCCAGCCACTGCACCGTGATGTCTTGTGGCGTGTCGAGGTTGATGCCGGTACCCGTCGCCGGTTCAACGAAGGAAAAATCAACCGTTTCGGCGGTCACGTTAACCGTCTGCGTTGCGCTCAGGCTGAGACCGGAGGCGGTCAGCGTATCGAGACCACCCGAGACAGCCGTCAAATCAACCGTGGCAACGCCGGACACATCCGTGGTCAGCGACGTGGCTGACAGCGTGTTGCCGTTGGAAGAGTTCACGGTAATCGCAACGCCTTCGATGCCCACGCCGTTGGAGTCTGCCAGTGTAATCGTGTATGACTCCGTATCGCCCTGCACGAGGCTTTCCGGTCCGGCAACCGTGAGCGCGGTGCCTGTAACCTGCACGCTCACCGTGTCGGTCAGGTCTCCGGCGAAAGCGGTGACGGTAATAGTGCGGTTTTCCGGGTTGCCGGCAGCGCTGAGCTCGGCAGTCACAATGCCGTTCGCGTCAGTCTCGCTGGGGTCCTGCACGGCCAGGCCGCCCGAGTCGGCGCTGAACGTTACCGCCTGCCCCTCGACGAAGTTGTTATCCACGTCGCGCACAAAGGCGGTAATGGTGACCGGCAGCGCGCCGTCTGACGGAATCTGGGGATTGCTCGTGATGAGCCGGAGCGTCGCCAGCACCGGCGGAATGGGCGCATCAGGGTCTTCAATGACCGGCGGTTCCGCAATAATGGTGTCTTCGCTTCCGCCGCAGGCCGCAAGCCCCAGCGTAATGACGCCAAGCAAAATCAGGGACAACTTTCGCATCAGGTTAATTCCTCTTGCGCGCGCCTCACCAACGCACGCTGTCAATCAATTCAGGTTGGCGCCTTCTTTCAGAATTTTTGGCGTGACAAAGATCAGGAGCTCCGCCTTGTTGGAGACATCCTGCGTCTGACGGAACAGACCACCGAGGACAGGAATGGTGCCAAGGAACGGCACTTTGTTGTCCACCTCCCGGCGTGTCGTCTCGTAAATACCACCCAGCACAACGGTTTCGCCGTTGTTGACCAGCACCTGGGTGATGACCCTGCGTGTGTCGATACTCGGTACGAAGCCGCCCGTGGCGCTCGGCACCAGCTCGCCGACGTTGTCCTGGCTGACTTCCAGGTCCATCACAATACGGTCGTCGGGCGTAATCAGCGGCACCACGGTCAGCGACAGCACTGCCTCCTTGAAGCGAGTGGTGGTCGCGCCACTTGAAGCGGCTTCCTGGAACGGAATCTCGACACCCTGCTGGATGCTCGCCTCGCGCTGGTTGGCCGTGATAATGCGCGGCGTGGAGACGATTTCACCGCGACCTTCGGCCTGCAGTGCAGACAGCTCGAGATCAATGAGGTAATCCGAATCCAGAATTGCCAGGGCCGCAGAACCGGCACTGTTAGCCACCGGCAGGTTGATGTTAAGGCGGTCGTCGAGACCCGGCACGGAAACCGGGAATGGCGAACCCGTGGTGTTCAGGTTTTCAAGACCGGAGCTCACGATAACGTCGTTACCGACGGCTGAGCCACTCACCGCGAGCAGACCGTCGCTGCCATTCTCCTGTACGCCGGTGAAGCCGAAGCGCACACCGATGTCACGGCTGAAGTCATCGTTGGCAACCACGATGCGTGACTCAATCAGCACCTGGCGAACCGGAATGTCGAGCGTGCGTACCAGGCGGCGAATCTCGACGATCTTGTCCGCCGTATCCTGAACCAGCAATGTATTCGTGCGTGCGTCAATGGATACGCTGCCGCGGTCAGACAGAAGGCGGCCCTGCCGCGTTCCACCTGCGCCGCCAGGCTGGCCGACACCACCACCGCCACCTGCGCCGCCAATGCCGCCGGCGCCACCCTGCTGCCCGCCGAGCACGCCCTGAGCGTCAATGAGGGCGGCAAGCTCAATGGCACGCGCGTAGTTGACCTGGATGAACTCGGTGCGCAGCGGCGCGAGTTCCTCGACCTGCTGCAGTGCCTCGAGCTCCTGGCGCTCGCGGTTGGCGATCTCAGCCGCCGGCGCCACGATAATCACGTTGTCATGCTGGCGCATGTCCAGGCCCTTCGTGCGCAGCACGATGTCGAGCGCCTGGTCCCACGGCACGTTCTGCAGACGCAGCGTCACGTTGCCGGCCACGGTGTCGCTCACCACGATATTGAGTCCGCTCACATCGGCGAGCAGCTGCAGCACCGAACGGGTCTCGATGTCCTGGAAGTTGAGCGTCAGGCGTTCGCCGACGTACTCGCGGTTTTCCTGTGCGTCGAACTGCTCCTGCGGCGTCGGCACGTATTCCTTGATCTCGACCGTGAACTGCGTGTCTGACTGGTAGGCCACCTGCTCGAACGAACCGAGGGCGCCAATGACAAGGCGGGCATTGCCGTTGACGCTCATCGCGTCCACGGTGCGCACCGGCGTGCCAAAGTCCAGCACGTCGAGGCGACGCATCAGGGCCGAGGGCATCGCGGCGTCTTCGAAGTCGACGATGACCTGGTCGCCTTCCTGGCGAAGGTCAACCACGGTGCCGGGGTCACTCAACGTTACAACGACACGGCCCGAACCGTCTTCGCCGCGGCGGAAGTCAACGTTATCAATCTGCTTGGCGCCGGAGCCCATCGAGCTTCTCGGCGTACCTTCAAAGGTGGCGCTTGATGCAGAGCGCACCACGTCGGTACCCAGCGTCACGAACACGCTGTTGCCGGCCACGCGGGTGTCGTAGGCGACCATTTCGTCAAGGTTCAGCACAACACGCGTGCGGCCTTCTGCTTCGGCGCTGAGCACCGTGCGCAGCACGCCAAGGTCTACGGTCTTTTTGCGGGAGTTAAGCGCGAGCGATACGTCCGGCAGATCCAGCGAGATACGCGCCGGCCGGTCAATCGTGAATGCCAGCGGATCGGGTGCCGGTCCGCTCATCACCAGTTCAAGCTGAATTTGCTGCCCCGGAAGGGCCTGCACCTGGATATCGGTGAGCTGATTCAGTGAATGGTTGTCTGCGCGGCTTGCGGTCGACCACACAGCGCAGCACGCGACCATCGCAGCGAGCACAGCCACCGGCTGCGGCGCCAGCGAGCGCGTTGCACCCTGGATCGCACGTGGCAAGAAATTACGCATCATTTCATATCTCCCAGAGACCTATTCACTTAACGCCACCGCGGCCTGCCGTTCCATGTATCCGCCCATGCCGTTGGGCACGACCTCAACGATCGAGATTTCAGAGTCCGAAATCGACACCACCCGGCCGTGGTTCTGCCCCATGTAGTTACCGGCGACCACGCGATGAATGATGCCGTCTGACGACTGCACCAGCGCGTAGTCCTTGCCCGCAAGGTTGAGCGATCCGACCATGCGCATCGTGTCGAGCGGGAATTGCTCGAGGATCTCGCGGTTTCGGTTGCGGTCGATCAGGTCCGACCCGGCCGTCGCGCCGCTGTCGTCGATATCCGGCGCCGTTGGCGTAAACGGTGAACGGCGACCTTCCGCCACGTAGCGGTAGGTTTTGTATTCCTTGACCGGCGGCAGCGGTTCAATGCGCCCGCCTGGCCGCGCCTTGGTTTTCTCGACGTACTGCTCAAGGTCTGACATGTCCTGGTCGCAGGCGGTGAGACCCGCCAGCGCGACGACGACGGCAGCAACGCGCAGCACCCTGTGGTTTGCAACGCTCATCGCTTAGCTGCCCTCTTCCTCGTCTTCGTCGACATAGCGGTAGGTTTTCGCCGTAACATCCATCACCAGTTCGTTCTGCGTGTTCTCATTGCCAACATCTATCTTGATGTCGTGCAGCGTCACGATTCGCGGCAACGCCGCGATGCCGCTGACGAAGTTACCAAGCTCGTGATAAGTCCCCGTCAACCGGATTCTTATCGGCAGCTCGGCGTAAAACTCGCGCCTGACTTCATTGCTGGGCTGAAACAGCTTCTCATCCAGGCCGCTCGCGAGGCCTGTCTGGGAAATGTCCACCAGCAGGTTGGGCACTTCCGTCTTGCCAGGAAGCTGGCGAAGCATGGCGCCGAAGGACGTGCGCATTTCGGCCAGCTGCTCCTTGTAGGCCTCGAGGTTTGCGGCCTTGCCCTGCTTCCTCTCGAATTCCCCGCGAAGCGTGGTTTCCTCGGCCTCGGCTCTTTCGAGAAGCGGCACCCTGTCCTTAATGACGAAGTAGTAGACGCCGCCGCCGACGACCGCCGCGAAAATGATGATGATGAGCGCAACGCGAAAAACGAGCGGCCAGCGGCCGATGTCGTTGGTATCGAGGTTCTGCAGCTGTTCAAGGTAGTTCATCAGCTGTCCTCCTCGTCTGTCGCGCTCTTCGGCCGGGTTTGCCTCGCGAAGATGGTGAACTCACTGTTACGCGAGCGGCCGCTGCTGACGGTTTCCACCACGTTCAACCCGGGGTCGGTGAGCCACTCGGAGGCGTCGATGTTGCGCATGAAAGCGGACACGCGAGTACTCGACTCGGCAACGCCGGTAATCGTGACCTGACTGCCGGACTGCTGAATGCTGCTGATAAAGACACCCTCTGGCAGGGCGCGCGCGACTTCGACGAACAGATGGACAATTTCCGGGCGGCTGCTCTGCAGCTGCTCGATAATGTTCATCCGCGCGATCAACCGCTCCTTGGTGCGCTCGAGCTCCTCGATTTCCGTGATCTTCTTGTCGAGCTCGACGATCTCGTTCTCGAGGAACTTGTTACGGTCTTTCTGGTGATCGATCATGCCGTTGACGTTGGCGCGCGCCAGCAGCACGATGCCGATGCCAACGGCCACCGCGGTCACCGCTGCGACGCCAAAGTTTTTCTGGCGCTGCTTGCGCAGCTCCTCGCGCCACGGAAGTAGGTTAATGCGGGGCATATCAGTCGAAGCTCCTGAGCGCCAGACCACAAGCGGTTAAGAGCGCGGTGGCGTCCTTGTGCACGCCCTGCGCCTTGGCCTTGGAAGACACCTTCATCTTGCCGAGCGGGTCGCCCTTTACCGTCGCGATGCCGACGCGGCTCGCAATCAGGTCGGCAACGCCGGGTATGTTGGCGCAGCCGCCGCAAACGATAATTTGTTCGGGCTGCTCGCGGCCACCACCGGACGCAAGATAAAACTGTAGTGAGCGGCTTACCTGCTGCGTCATGTCGTCGATGAACGCGTCCAGCACTTCGGGCTGGTAGTTGCTTGGCAGACCGCCTTCTTTCTTCGCACGGCCGGCCTCCTGCAAGCTGAGGCCGTACGTCCGCATGATTTCCTCGGTGAGCTGCTGGCCACCGAACGGGAAGTCACGCGTGTAAATCACCTTGAGATCGCGCAGCACGCTGAACGTGGTGCTGCTTGCGCCAAAGTCCACAACGGCAACCGCGTGATCCACGCCGTTATCGGGCATCTGGTGCGTGAGCAACATGCAGGCGTTTTCAAGCGCAAACGCTTCGACGTCCACAAGCTGCGCGGACAATCCGGCAGACTGAACTGCCGCCTGGCGCTGCTCGACGTTTTCGCTGCGCGTCGCAACGAGCAGCACGTCCATCATCTCCGGATCTTTTTCCGACGGGCCTACAACCTCGAAGTCGTAGCTAACCTCTTCCATCGGGAACGGTATGTACTGGTCGGCCTGAAGACCCACCTGGCCCTCAAGCTCGGTACCCGAAAACTGCGCGGGCATCTGGATGATCTTGGTAATGGCGGCGTCGCCGCTGATTGCCACTGCGGCTTCCTTACTGCGTGCGCCCGAGCGCTTGACGGCACGCCGCACAGCTTCGCCAACGGCCTCCACGTCAATGATGGCTTTCTCGTTGACGGCGTTCAGCGGTGTCGGTTCTGCGGCGTACGATTCGACGCGGTAGCGGCTACCGGATTTGCTAAGCTCAATGAGCTTGACGGACGACGTCGTTATGTCAAGACCGAGTAGCGGCTTGGATTTCGAAGAAAAGAGCACACATTTTCCTTTCAGAGACGGCGAGTTGCGAGAAAAAACTCTTCTAGCTTATCAACAACTCTGGTCAACTATATAACAATAATATCGCAAAGCAAGTGTGACGCAGGTAGCGAATTGTGGCGGCCCTCCCGCTTTCACCCGCTAGTGGAATCCGCGACGCCCGACCCCTCGGACTTGCGGTTTACATAACGGATGCTGGGGGCATTATTAAAGCAATTTTCACAATCTGGCAGTGTGATTTCGCTCACACTCTGTAAATCGCTATAATTATGGAACCTCCGCAGATTTCCGCTGCCCCTTGAATTTGTTATGAAATCCCTGATTCGCCCGCTTGGGCTAATTGCTGCACTCGCGCTATTCGGCGCGGCCGGCAGCGCGCTGGTCGCGGTCGGTGCGTACGTCTACGTCGTACCGGAGCTGCCCGCCGTCGACTCCCTGCGGGAGGTCAAACTCAATGTTCCGCTGCGCCTTTACACGCGGGACGGGCGCCTGATGGCCGAGTTTGGCCAGAAACGGCGCATTCCGGTGGCCTACGAGGACATCCCGGACCACGTGCTGAACGCGTTCATCGCGGCCGAGGACGACCGCTTTTTTGACCATCCCGGGGTGGATTACCAGGGCATTTTGCGCGCCGCCTGGTACCTGGTGCTGACCGGCGAGATGGGCCAGGGCGGCAGCACCATCACGATGCAGGTGGCGCGAGGCTTCTTCCTGACGCCGGAAAAGCGCTTCAAGCGCAAGATCAAGGAGATCTTCCTCGCGCTCAAAATCGAGCGGGGCCTCACCAAGGAAGACATCCTGACGCTGTACGTCAACAAGATCTTCCTTGGCCAGCGCGCTTACGGCGTGGGTGCCGCCGCCGAGGTCTACTACGGCAAATCCCTGCATGAACTCACGATTGGCGAAGCCGCGACCATTGCAGGCGTCGCGCCGGCGCCGTCGGCCTACAACCCGGTCACCGATCCGAAAAAAGCCACCAACCGCCGTGCGTACGTGCTGCGCCGGCTGCGCGAGCTCGGCTACATCACGCCGGCGGAGTTCACCGAAGCGCTCACCGAGCCGGTCGCCACCTATGTGCATGGGCCGACGGTGGAGCTTCAGGCGCCGTACGTCGCGGAAATGGTGCGCGCGGAGATGGTCAATCGCTACGGCCAGGATGCGTACACTGGCGGCTACAAGGTCACCACGACCCTCGACAGCGAGCTCCAGGGCTACGCGACGACAAGCATCCGGCGCGCACTTCTCGAGTACAGCACGCGCCATGGCTACCGCGGCCCGGCGCAGTCGCTGGCGTGGCCGCCAGCCGAGGGCGACGATCCGGCGACGCTGCTGGACCCGTTCCCGGAAGTCGGCGGCCTGCAGGTCGGCGTCGTCACCGACATCGATGACGAGGCTGGCGAGACGCGCGTGTACATCAAGAACCACGGCCACGTGGACATGCCAATGTCAGCGATGCGGTGGGCTGCGCCGTACATCGACGACCGCTCGAAAGGCGAGCCGCCGCAGCGGCCCAGCGACGTCCTGAAGCCCGGCGACGTGGTGTACGTTAACAATGAAAACGGCGACCGGTGGACGCTGGCGCAGATTCCGGAAGTCCAGGGCGCGTTCGTCGCCGTGGATCCGCAGGACGGCGCAGTGCTCGCGCTCGTCGGCGGCTTCGATTACTACGCCAGCAAGTACAACCGCGCAGTGCAGTCCCGCCGCCAGCCGGGGTCTACGTTCAAACCGTTCGTCTACTCGGCGGCGCTCGCCAAGGACTTCACCCTCGCCAGCATCATTAACGATGCGCCCGTGGTGTTCGCCGACCCGTCACTCGAAGACACCTGGCGCCCGCAAAACTACACGGGCCGCTGGTACGGCCCCATGCGCCTGCGCGAAGCGCTCGTTGACAGCCGCAACCTCGTGACTATCCGGCTGCTCGACAAGATCGGCGTGCGCTACGCCGTGGACTACCTGCAGCGCTTCGGCTTCGATCCGCGCACGTTGCCACGCAACCTGTCGCTGGGGCTCGGCACCACGTCGTTGAGCCCGCTGCAGCTCGCCACCGCCTACACGGTGTTCGCGAACGGCGGCTTCCGCACCGATTCCTACTTCATCCAGCGCATCGAGGACCCGGTTGGTACGGTGCTGCACGAGGCCGATCCACTCGTGGCCTGCGCCCCGTGCGAGGAATACCTGCTCGACCCGCCGGTGGACGAAGCCGAGGCGATGGAAAACGCCGACGCCGTCCCGCTGCGGCGTGAGTCCGCGCTGCTGCGCGCCGCGCTGATGGCAGAGGAGAACGCCGAGCCGGACGCAGACGCTGAAGCGGAAGAAGAGGACGCACCGCCGCGCATGGAAGACGACTTTGCGCTCGACTATCCCGGCATCAGCATCGACAAGCTGGCGCCACGTGTCATCTCGCCGCAAAACGCCTACCAGGTCGCCGACGCCATGCGCGACGTCATTCGCCGCGGCACCGCAGTGCGCGCGATGCAGCTGGGCCGCAGCGATCTGTCCGGCAAAACCGGCACGACCAACGAGCACCGCGATGCCTGGTTCAGCGGCTACAACGCAGATCTTGTGGCCATCTCCTGGGTCGGCTTCGATCAGGAACGCCCGCTGGGTTCGGCCAACGGTCGCCGCGAGCAGGGCGGCGTCACCGCCTTGCCGGCATGGATGTACTTCATGGCCGACGCGCTCGAAGGCAAGCCGGAAAACGCGATGGAGCTGCCGCCCGGGCTGGTTACGGTGCGCATTGCGCGCGACACCGGCCTGATTGCACGCGCCATGCACAGCGAAGAAAACACGATGATCGAAATTGTCGAACCGGACAAGGTTCCGGAGCTCGAGCCGCTGGACGCGCAAGGGCCACAGTTCACCCTGGACGGCGAGCCGGTTCCCGATCCTGACGATCTCTTCTGAACACCGCAAATCCGATGGCAAGACAAAAGGGCCCGAGCCCCCGGGCAGATAATCTACGTCGGCTGGTCGCCGTTGAAGCGGCGCGCATCATGGCCGAACAGGGCATCGAGGATTTCGGCATCGCAAAGCGCAAGGCGGCACAGCGGCTGGGCGTAACCGACCGCGGCAGCCTCCCCCGCAACACGGAAATCGAAGCGGCGCTGGCGGAGAACCAGCGGCTGTTCGCCGGCGGCGATCACGACGACACCTTGCGCGGCCTGCGTGAAACGGCGCTCCATGCCATGAACCTGTTCAGCGACTTCTCACCGCGCGCGGTCGGTGCCGTGCTTAGCGGCCTGGTGACCCCGGGCAGTGACATCGACCTCCACGTGTTCGCCGATTCCGCCGAACTGGTCGCCATGCGCCTCATGCAGAACGACATTCCGTACCGCCTGATCGAAAAGCGCATCCGCACGCACAGCGACCAGCACCAGTTCTTTCCCGCCTACCGCTTCGAAGCCGGTTCCCGCACCGTCGAGCTGACGGTGTTTCCGACGCACGGCATCCGCCAGTCGCCCTTGAGCCCCAGCAACGGACGCCCCATGGAGCGGGCCAGCGCGCCGCACATCGAGAGCCTGCTGGCCGGCTGAGAGCCAAGGCGGCGCCGGCAGGCACGCACAACCCCCTGATTTTCCCTCGCTTTCGAAAAAGCGCAGGTATTTCTGCAGGTATTTTGTCAGAAAGCGCGCCTGCGCATCGAACTCCTGATCGAGCACACAACAACAACGATCAGGGGTTCACACAATGCAATTCTCAGCCAACGCCCGCCTCAACCGCACACTGTTTTTTGTCGCCACCGCTGCCGTGCTGGCCGTATCCCTGACCGGCGCGCTCACGCCGGAGTTTGCCCGCATCGGCAGCGTGGCGGCCCTTGTCATCCTGCTGCTGGGCGCCCTGCGCCTGGCAAGCATTCAGAGCAGCCGGGCAGCACTGCTTGGCCGCTTCGTTTCACCGGGCATCGCCGGTGCGCTTGACCGCGACGGGCTGCCGGCTGACGCCGACCGCGACCTGTCGGTTGTGTACGCAGACGTGCGCAACTTCACGCGCTTCACCGAAGGCACCGAGTCGGCCACGGTGATGCGCCTTCTGCGCGAGTACTACGACGCTGTTGGCGCCGCAGTGGCAGCGCACGGCGGCATGGTGAAAGACTACGCCGGCGACGGCGTGCTGATCCTGGTGGGCGCCAGCGAGCCGCTGGCTGACCACGCTGACCGCGCCATCGCGCTGGCAGACGCCGTTCGCCAGGCGGCCAGCGACGTCACTGCGCGCTGGACCACGGAAGCCTCACCGCTGGGTGTTGGCGTTGGCGTAGCAAGCGGCATCACGACGCTGGGCATGGTCGGCGGCACGAGCGAGCGGATGGAGTTCGCCGCGGTTGGCCCCGCCGTCAACCTCGCCGCTCGCCTTTGCAGTCAGGCCGCCGCGAACGAAGTGCTGATCGACGAGCGCACCCTGGCGCTGTCTCGCCAGAACGGCACGGCCAGCCGCCCGCTGAACCTGAAGGGCATCAGCAAGCCTGTTATGGGTTTCGCGCTGCCGCAGAGCGCCTAGCACCCCGCTGCAATCAGACACGACTGGCGCGCTAGCCAGTCTCCCCGAGGTCAATCAGGTCAAGATCCTTGAGGCGCTCGTTGAGCTCCGGAACCGCCGTTTCGATGACCAGGGCCAGGGCGCCAAGCTCACGCTCGATTTCTGCGGCCAGTTCGTCGCGTACCGCACGCATCGCTGCCGTCGGCGCCGCTTCACTGCTCATTCCCAGCAGCATGATGTACGCCAGCTTGTTGTTGACGCGAATCGGAAAATTGAGCGGATCCTGCCGGCTCTCGTTTTTCGTCTGGTACAGGGTTTCCTCAATCGCCTGAAGCTGGTCGAGGGTTGCCGTCAGCAGCTCGCCGGTTTCCGAGTCTTCCTCCACGCGGCCCTGCACGCCCTCCAGCTGCGCGCGGAGCGTGCGAATGGTTGTAACGCCTTCGTGAGCACGCGATACCAGGTCGCGCGCGGCGATCGCGAAGTCAAACTGCGCCTCGTAGTCGGCCGCGGACATCGGCGAGCGCGGGTCGGCAACCACTTCGAAGCTCGTCTCGCTCGTCTCGCCGTCCACCGTCAGCCGCGCGCGGTAGGTGCCAGGTGGCACGGCCGGACCTTTCTTTGCGTCGATCCAGAGAATGAGGTCGTCGAAGCGTTCAAAGCCGCGCGTGGCGAGGTCCCAGCTAAACTTGTTCAGGCCCGGTTCGGCTTCGAGCACGTCGGTGCGGGGCGGGTCGTTCCTGCCGCCGCCCTCTTCTTCTTCGGCGTCAGGCGCGGGCTTGCGTGACCAGGACCAGAGCGACGTATCGCCATCCACTACGTCGAGCGTTAGCTCGGCATCGTCAGCGAGGTCGTCGGCGAGGTCGTAGTAGAACGTCACGCCGGGGTACGGATTGGTGCCGGCAGCGCCGGCGTCTTCCGCGCGGCCGCTCCCCGCGGTCAGGCGAAGCGCGGTCGCGGGCGTGTACAGGCGATTGGCCTCAGCATCGTCATCGAGCTGGTGCAGCACGGCGAGGTCATCGAGAATCCAGAAGCCACGGCCCTGGGTGGCAGCGACGAGCTTGCCGTCCTTGACGGCGAGATCGGTGATGGACACCAGCGGCAGGTTGTTCTGCAGCGAGCGCCAGTTGTCGCCGTTGTCCAGCGAGAAATAAATGCCGTACTCGGTGCCGGCGTAGATGAGACCCTCGCGATCCGGGTCAGCCCTCAGCGCTCGCGTGAAGTGCGTGTCCTGAATGCCGCTCGTGATCCTGTCCCAGCTCTTGCCCCAGTTATCGGTGTAGTAGAGATACGGCTCAAAGTCGTCCGACTTGTACCGGGTCGCTGCGATGTACGCGCCCGCCGGATTGAACGGGTCGGCCTCCAGCGTATTGACCTGTGCCCACTCCGGCAGCCCCCCCGGCGTAACGTCCATCCAGCTGTCACCGCCGTCGCGGGTCACGTGCACGCGCCCGTCATCGGAACCGGCCCACAGAACGCCCTGCTCGTGCGGCGACTCGGCAAGCGCGAAGATCGTGCCGTAGTACTCGACGCCGGTGTTGTCCTTCGTGATCGGCCCGCCTGACGGACCCATCCGCGACTTGTCGTTTCGGGTGAGGTCGGGACTGATCGCGTCCCACGTCGCGCCAAGATCCTCGCTTTTGAACAGCACGTTGCCCGCGACGAACAAAACATCCGGGTCGTGCTTTGAAAACGCGATCGGGAAGTTCCACTGGAAGCGATACTTGAGCTCCGCCGCGCCCCAGCCCATCGGGTTGTCCGGCCACACATCGATGACGCGCTCGGCGCCGGTTGCGTGGTCGATAACGGTCAGGTAGCCGCCGTAGGAACCACCCACAACGATGTCCGGGTTGTCGGGCTTGGCGACGATGTAACCGCTCTCGCCGCCGGCGGTAGGCTCCCAGTCGCGGCGAGTGATCCTGCTGCCCATGGCTGACCGCGAGCGGATGCGCACTGCCGTGTTGTCCTGCTGGCCACCCAGCAGGCGAAACGGAAACGCGTTGTCAGTGGAGACGCGATACATCTGGGCTGTGGGCTGGTTGCTCTGCACTGACCACGTCTTGCCGCCGTCGTAGGTAACGTTGCCACCGCCGTCGTTCGCTTCGATCATGCGCAGCGGATCGTTCGGGTCGATCCACAGGTCGTGGTTATCGCCATGAGGCGTCGGTATCTCCCCGAACGATGCGCCACCGTCCTTCGAATGGTGGAAGCGCACGTTCACCACGTACACTGACTCCTCATTCGCGGGGTCCGCGAAAATCCGCGAGTAGTACCAGGCCCGCTGCCTCAAGTTTCGGTCTTCGCTGACCAGCGCCCACGTTTCGCCGCCGTCCTTTGAGCGCAGCACGCCGCCCTTCTCCGCCTCGACGATTGCGTACAGGTTCTTGTTGTTGGTCGGCGACACGGTGATGCCGATGATGCCGAGTGTGCCCGTCGGAAAGCCTTCGTTCTCGCTGATGAGCTCCCAGCTGTCCCCGCCGTCAGTACTCTTGTAAAGGCCGGAACCCGGGCCGCCGCTTTCCAGGCTGTAGGGCGTGCGCCTGACCTGCCAGAAGCTGGCATACAGGATGCGCGGGTTGGTCGGATCCATGGCAAGGTCAACGGCGCCGGTCGCGTCGTTCACAAACAGGACGTTGTCCCAGCTCTGGCCGCCGTCGGTGGAACGGAAAATGCCGCGCTCGTCGTTGTCGCCGAACAGGTGGCCCATGGCCGCGACATACACAACGTCCGCATTCTTCGGATGAACCCGGATGCGCGAAATGTGCTGCGTTTGCTCGAGGCCGAGCTTGACCCAGGAATCGCCGGCGTCGTCCGACCGCCAGATGCCGTTGCCCGGCGACACGTTGCCGCGCACGGTTTTCTCGCCAAGGCCCGCGTAAACAACGTTGGGATCCCAGTCGGAGACAGCAACGGCGCCGACAGACCCGCCGAAGTAGCCGTCGGAGACGTTACTCCAGGACGAGCCGCCGTTCGTCGTCTTCCAGACGCCGCCGCCGGTGGTCCCCATGTAGTAAGTCTCACGATTCTGCGACAGACCGGTAACCGCGGCAGAGCGGCCGCCGCGATAGGGGCCGATCTCACGCCACTCGAGCGCACGAATATCCGGCGCGAAGGTCGACGGGTCGATGTCGGCCAGGGCCGGCTGCGTGCAAACAAGGCCCAGCAATGCCAGCCAGAGCCGGCGGGAAACGGTCGTGAACATGAGTAACTCCTTGAAGGCCACCGAGGGCGGATTCGGCGGGGCGTATTGTTGCGCCAAAAAAGGGCGGAGGCAATTCAGCGGGTACGGAGCAACAGCAGGCCTTGCCGGCGGCGCCGCGCGCGATACACTACCGCCATGAATCAACGTCTCATTGCACTTCTCGTACTCGGCGCCGCCTACGTGTGCCTTATTCCCGGCGTCACCCTGCCCGTGCTCGACCTCACGGGCGCGCTGGAAAAACGCGAGGTGGCGGAGCTCGGCAAGGAGTTGATCAACAACAGCGGCAACAGCGCGGTCGCCATGTTCGGGGGCATCGCCGAGCGTTTGATCGACAGCATGGACACGGAAGGCCAGGTGGATGTGTACCAGCAGCGCCGCAGCATTCTCGGCACGGTCCAGGAACTGGCGCGCACCGGTCACGTGCTGGTGGCGTTTCTCGTGATCCTGTTCAGCGTGATCGTGCCGGTCGTCAAAGGCGGCCTGCTGGTTTACGGCAACGTCGGCACCGCGAGCCCGGCCCGCGAGCGTGCGTCGAGCATTGCCAACTCCTTAAGCAAGTGGTCAATGGCAGACGTGTTCGTCATTGCGATCCTTATCGCTTTCCTGGCGGCGCGGGCCACGCAAAACTCCAGCGAGCTGGTGCGCTTCGACGCAGACTTCGGCGCGGGCTTCTACTTCTTTCTCGCCTACTGCCTGCTGTCGATTGCCTCGGCGCAGCTCATGGCCCTGCCCGCCGCGCGGCCTCAGCCGCACCCGGCGGAGTCCGAGCAGGCCACGTGAGAAGAGGCGATCCGGCGCGCCCCGTTTTTGACGAGGCGGCCGGACGCAAACGGGTCAGACTCAGAAGCTGAGCCGCGCTCCAACGCTGATGGTGCGCCCGGGCAGCGGCGCGAAATCCTTGATCAACGAGGTGTGATTGCGCTGCTCCTCGTCACCCAGGTTTCTGCCCTGCAGGAACACGTCGATAGCCGTGTCGCCAAAGGCCAGCGTCGTGCTGATGTCCGCGCGAAGG
>JBCAXP010000024.1:0-22737 GCA_038533995.1 Pseudomonadota bacterium | reverse complement strand
CGGTGCCCGCGGTACGGACCGCTTCGGTTACCGCGAGGAGTTTCTCGCGCTCGTTGACCGCGCCGCCGCGCTGGATGCGCGCACCGGCGTGGTGAAGTTGACCGCAGGAGCTGACCTGGAACCGTAAATGAGCGACGCCGAGGACGACCGTGACCTGATGCTGCGCTACCAGCGTGGAGACGCGGGTGCCTTCGACCAGCTCTACGGCAGGCACAAGGGACCGCTGTACCGCTACTGCCTGCGCCAGTGCCACGATCCCGACACTGCGGCAGAGCTGTTCCAGGAAGTATGGGCACGCATCGTGAAAGGGCGCGCCGGCTACAAGCCGCTGGCGCGCTTCACGACGTGGCTCTACCAGGTGGCACACAGCGCGTGGGTCGACCACGTACGCCGGCATGCGCGCAGGCCAAAGCTCGTCACCGGCCAGGCGCAGGACGCTCCACAGGCCGAAGCGGTTGCGGCGGCCAGCGCCGGCCCGCCCGCAAGAGCGCAGGTGGGCCAGGCGATGCAGCAGGTTCTTGCCGCCATCGAGGCGCTGCCGCCGGACCAGCGCGAAATTTTCCTGCTGAGGCAGGAAACAGACCTGACCATCGAGGAAATCGGTGAGGCTACGGGTGTGAGCCGTGAAACGGCCAAGAGCAGGCTACGGTACGCGCTGAAAAAACTGCGCACCGAGTTGAAGGATGTGCTGGGCGCTATGCCGGGAGACACAGGCCCCGATGGCCTTGCCGGTGTGACAGCCGGCCTGGCAGGAGAACCGACATGAGCAACGACAACACGACTGCACCACCGCGCGACCCCGGCGATGCCGCGGTGTCAGCGGCTTACCGGAGCGCGTCCACTGAGGAGCCGCCGGCGGAGCTCGACGCCGCCGTGCTGGCGATGGCGCACAGGGAAGTCAACGGTGTCCACGTGGCGACGCCGCGCCCCCGCTGGTTCGTGCCCGCGGCCGTGGCTGCAACCGTGGTGCTAGCCGCGTCGCTGGCCCTGCAGGTCACGCAGCAATCCGCGCAGATCGTATCGGAGCCCACCTATTCCAGCGCGCCCGTGGCCGACGAAGCCGCTGCGCCGCGCCCCTCGGACCCCGCCACATTCGCCAGGCCCGAATCGGTCATGGACGCCGAGCCTCCGGCAGCGGCCGTGCCGGATCGCGCAATGGAGCGGCGGTCCTTTGTTGGCCTCGAGGCGTCATCGGAGGCCCAGGCAGATGCAGCCACCGCGCCGCCGCTGGAGCTGCCTGTAAATATGACCGCTCCGGCACCGTCTCCAGGCGAGGGCGCCGGGACACCGGCGGACCGTCAGGCGCTCGCCAACAAGCTGGGCAGGGCCGATGCGGCCTTCGAAGAAGAGCAGCGTGCGCGCCAGTTCGCCCCGCTAAATTATCTCGGGGGGGGATCGGTAATGGCCGACGCCGCGATTCGGGAAGCCGTGGATCGGGCGCGGGAAGAGAGGCGCGATCCGGGTACCTGGCTGGAACAAATCGAGGCGCTGGTGGCCGCTGGTGACGTGAAAGCGGCGCGCACCGAGTGGCTGGCGTTTCGCGCTGTCTATCCGGACAATCCGCTACCGCCCGACTTTCCGAAAATCGAATAATCCGGTGCACCGCGGGGAAGCCACGGTGTAAAATCGCGGACCTCATCCGACGTCCGACAGCTTACAGAGGTTTCCCCATGAGCAATCCCGTTCGAATCGCCATTACCGGCGCCGCTGGCCAGATTGGCTACCAGCTTGCCTTTCGCATCGCCTCCGGCCAGATGCTTGGCGAAGACCAGCCGGTCATTTTGCAGCTGCTGGAAATTACGCCGGCCCTGGATGCGCTGAAAGGGGTTGTGATGGAGCTCAACGACTGTGCGTTCCCCGCGCTGCAGGGCATTGTGGCCACCGACAACGCCGAGGAGGCGTTCGACGGCGCCAACTATGCGCTGCTGGTCGGTGCCCGTCCCCGCGGACCGGGCATGGAGCGCAAGGACCTGCTCACCGCCAACGCGAAGATTTTCTCTGCCCAGGGCAAGGCGCTCAACGCGAAGGCCGACCGCAACGTTCGCGTGCTGGTCGTCGGCAACCCGGCCAACACCAACGCACTCATCGCGCGTGCCAATGCGCCGGATCTCAACCCGCGCAATTTCACGGCGATGACCCGGCTGGACCACAACCGCGCGCTCAGCCAGGTCGCGGAAAAAACCGGCAAGCACGTCAACGACGTGAAGAAGGTTACGATCTGGGGCAACCACTCGGCCACCCAGTACCCGGACCTGAGCCACGCTGAAATCAGCAGCGAACCGGCGCTGTCCCAGGTGAACGAGGGCTGGGTGCGTGACGAGTTCATTCCCGTGGTTCAGCAGCGCGGCGCCGCGATCATCAAGGCTCGCGGAGCTTCGTCAGCGGCCTCGGCGGCGAGCGCCGCCATCGATCACATGCGGGACTGGGCGCACGGCACGGCAGACGGCGACTGGGTCAGCATGGCAGTGCCGGCGGACGGCAGCTACGGCATCAGCGACGATGTCATCTACTCGTACCCGGTCACGTGCAAGAACGGCGAGTACGAGGTCGTGCAGGGCCTTTCCATCGACGCGTTCAGCCAGGAGCGCATGGATGCGAGCCTGGCAGAGCTGAAGGAAGAACGCGAAGGCGTTGCCGACCTGCTGTAAGCCTGCCAGCCGGGGTAATCAACAAGAGTCGTCGGGGCGTCAGGCCTCGACGACCATCTTGAGCTTGGCCAGGCCTTCCTCGTAGCTGGTACCGACCCACGTCTCCATCATCAGGCCGAAATACCGGAACATCAGGTTGTAGCCAAAGTCGTTGTCGAGCATCCACGTGATGCGCGTGGCGCCTGCCTGCTCGTCCAGTTCAAAGGTCGCGATCGCCTGGCCCTGCGCACCGAAGTCCAGCGCCGTTACGAGTCTGCTGTGAGGCACGCTTTCGATAATCTCCTGGGTGCCTTCACCCACGTTCGGGTCATCGCTTGACCAGTGCATCGTTGAGCCGATACCCGTGGCTGGGCCCTCGAAGGTATACACCGTATCCGGATCCAGCCCGGCCCACGGCGACCACTCGTTGAACTTGCGAAAGTCGTCGAGATAGGCGAACACGTCTGCGGCGGGTGCATTGATAGTGATGCTGCGCTCAACGTGCGACGTTGACGGCAGGAAAAAGCCAACAACGATAAAGAGTGCGACGATGCCACCGATAGCGGCCAGCAACACCTTGAGAAGTTTCATTGGGTTCATGGCTGTTTGCTCCAATCAGTACCGCGATGTTCGTATGATAGCGCGCTTTTTCGACCGGCGGCGAAGGCAGCCAGTCTTCCGGCGGTGTCGGCGCGTTGAGGTACACTGCGCGACGACCGCAAGGAGAACTCCCATATGCCCATTGAATGCCAGCGCGAGCTCTTTTCCATTCCAGACTCGGTGGCCTACTTCAACTGCGCCTACATGGCGCCGCAGCTTCGCAGCGTGACCGAGGCAGGGGTCGCCGCAATGACCCGGAAAGAGCAGCCGTGGGGCATTACGGTGGAGGACTTTTTCGACAACTCCGCGCTCCTCAAGCAGCAGATAGCCGGGCTGCTGTCAGCTTCGCCGGACGACATCGCGCTCACGCCGTCTGCCAGCTACGGCCTTAGCACCGCGGCCGCCAACCTGAGGCTGGGCGCCGGCGAACGGGTGCTCGTGCTTGACGGTCAGTTCCCGTCGAACGTCTACCCGTGGCGCGAGCTTTGCAGCCGGGTCGGCGCGAGCCTCGTGACCGTGCAGCGGCCGGAAACCGGTGACTGGACGACAGCGCTGCTTGACGCCATTGGGGAAAGCGCTGCGTGCGTGGCGATACCAAACGTGCACTGGACTGACGGTTCGCTCATCGACCTCGTCGCGATTTCCGCGCGCTGCCGCGAGACCGGCGCAGCGCTCGTTGTCGATGCCACGCAGTCGCTCGGCGCGATGCCGCTGTCGGTTAAAGACGTGCAGCCGGACTTCGTCGCCGGTGCGATGTACAAGTGGCTGCTTGGTCCCTACAGCGTCGGTTACCTCTACGCCAGCCCCAGCCAGCAGAACGGGCAACCGCTGGAATTCAACTGGATCAGCCGCAAGGGTTCGGAAGACTTCGCGGGCCTCGTGCGCTACCGCGACGACTACCAGCCCGGCGCCGCGCGTTACGACGTCGGTGAGCGCAGTAACTTCGCGCTGCTGCCGATGGCCATCGAGGCGCTGCGCCAGGTCGGGCAGTGGGGGGTGTCGCAGATTGAGGCCACCCTGCGCATCATGACGCAGCAGATTGGCGAGCGTGCCACGGAACTTGGCCTTAGCGTCGCGCCTGCACCCCAGCGCTGTGCGCATTTGCTTGGGCTTACCTTTCCCGACGGTGTGCCGGACGCGCTCGTGAAGATGCTGACCGACGCGCAGGTGTACGTCAGCGTGCGTGGCTCCTCGATTCGAATTGCGCCGCACCTGCACAACAACGCCGACGACGTCGAGCGTCTGTTCGAGGTGCTAAAAAAAGCAGTGTAGGAAGAGAGAAAAGAGAGCTGTGGTGTGGGAGCGGCTTCTGTGGGAGCGGCTTCAGCCGCGATTAATAATGCCTCACCACTGGGTCAATCGCGGCTAAAGCCGCTCCCACAGGTTCACTCGATTCCCTACAGGGTATTTAGTCGGCGCCCGCCGCGATGAGCCGCGCCAGGTCGTCACCGTGATCGCGCTTGAGGCGAGCCCACTCCATCTTGAACCACGGAGTAAAGCACTCCGGCGTTGCCGCCATCTCGGCGTCGAGTTCATCCGGCGACACGAAGCGCCATTCCGCAATCTCGGTGCGGTTCACGCGAACAGGATCGTCGCTGACGCCCGCGTACACCCAGCACAACTCGTGCTCCGCACCGAGGTCGCCGAACTTCGCCTGGTACTGGAACTTGTAAAGAAACTCGAGCTCGCTGGTGATGCGTACTTCCTGGAACAGGCGGCGGTTCACCGCGTCGCTCATGGTTTCGCCCTGGCGGGGATGGCTGCAGCAGCTGTTCGACCAGTAAAGGGGCCACAGCCGCTTGCTCGCGCTGCGCTGCTGCAACAGCAAGTCGCCATGGCTGTTAAACACGAATAGCGAAAACGCGCGATGCAGCACCCCGTCGCCGTCGTGGCACAGCGCCTTGCTGCGAAAGCCGATTTCCTCGTCACGATCGTTGACGAGGATGAGCGCCTCCGAATCGCTGGAGACAATCTCGTCTTGCTGCTGGGCGCCCTGTTGCTGGGTTGCGAGTCCTTCAGCCAATCTCAACCTCCATCGCCTGGTAGCCGGCGGCCTCCATTGCGCTGACCACGCGGTCGGCGTTTTCCGGGCACAGCGCGATCATCGAGCCGCCACCACCGCCGCCGGTGACCTTGGCGCCAAGCGCGCCGTTGTTGCGGGCAATCTGCACCAGTTCCTCGATTTCCCAGCTGGACACCTGCAATGAGTTCAAAAGGCCCTGGCAAACGTTCATCAGTTCGCCAAGCTGTTCGAGGTTGCCGTTCTCGATCGCTTCCACGCCCTGAAGCGACAGGCTGTCGATCTCGTCGAAGATGCGCTCGTACAGGGTTTTGTTGTTCGTCCACGCTTCGCGGACCCGGGCGACCATTTTCGCGGTGAGGCTTTCGACGCCGCTCATGCCGATGACCGTGCGAATCGGCTGGCGCACCGAGATGTCGCGCATCATCGGCGGGTCGCCGGCCTTGTACAGCACAAAGCGGCCATAGGTGGCGACCGCGTTGTCGATGCCCGACGGCGTGCCGTGGGCAATCTTCTCGCCCTCGAAGGCCAGCTGGTTAACCTCTTCGTCGCTTAAGTTTAGGCCAAAGTGCCGATCGAGCGCACGGATGATCGCGACCGCTACCGCCGCCGAGCCACCCAGGCCCATGGCGCGTGGCACATTCGGGAACACTTCGATGCGCATCGCCTTGTCGTGCAGGCCAAGCTGGTCGAGGATGCGCCCGGCGGGCTTTTCGAACGACTGGCGCTTGTCCTGGTGCGGCTCCATGCGGTGCTCGACGTTCCAGCGCGGTATCGCAAGGTGCACGCCTTCGTCGCAGGGACGAATGCGCGCCTGGATGGCCAGGGAAATCGGTGCGGCAATGGCGTGCCGGCCGTAGACCACCGAGTGTTCGCCGAGCAGGATGATCTTGCCGTGGCCGGCGGCAACGTCCGGGTCGGTGAGAATCTCGCCGGTGTCGATGGTGCCGGCCTTCGCCTGGTGTTGCACCGACTCGACGATCTCCTTCGCCTTCCACACCTTGATCTCGCCGCTTTCGATCAGCCGCTCGACCACGCTGTTGAAGATGTCGGGCGTAGCGCCGGCCGCCACTGCCACGCTTCGGGCGTGCAGCGTCATGTGGCCCTGCTGGATGCCGTGGGTCACGAGCGCCTTGAGTGCCGCGAAGTTTTGCGCCAGGCCAACGGCGCCCATGACTTCCGCCAGCTCCCGGGCCGACTCGACGCCCAGCATGCGCAGGTTTACCGCGACCGTAGGGTTGGACTGCAGCGGTCCGCCGACCGTGCCGACCTTCAGCGGGATGTCGATGCTGCCCTCGAGGTCGCCGGCTTCGTTTTTCCACCAGCGGGTCAGCGACGTGTAGTGGGTGCCGCGCGCGGCATAGGCGTGGGCGCCGGCCTCGATGGCGCGCCAGTCATTGCCCGTAGCAAGCGCAACTGCGTCGATGCCGTTCATCACACCCTTGTTATGGGTGGCGGCCCGGTAGGGGTCGACGCTCGCGAAGTCAGTGGCCAGCACGATGCCGTCGCGCACTTCCTCCCCGTCAAAGCCGCGGCCAGCCAGCACCTTGGTGGGAATCGTCACGCGGGCGTTCACCATGGAGCGGTCAGTCAGGTTCGACAGGATGCGAAGGAACACCTTGCCGCCGGTAATCTTCTCCACCAGCGAGGCGACGCCTTCGCACATCGTGTTCACCAGGTTCGCGCCCATGGCGTCGCAGGTATTCACGATGAGGTGCACAACCAGCATGTCATTGCCAAGGCTGTTGCAAGGGTGAATGGCTACTTCGATGTCTTTCGCACCGCCGCCCCTGGCGACCATGTTCGGGTGCAGGCTGTTGGCGAGGTTGAGAATGTCCTGCTTGTTGTCGAGCAGTCGGGCGCGCGCCTTGGTGGGGTGGTCCGCGTTGACGACCTGGATCTGGCCGATCAGCAGGGGCTCGGTGCTCGTGGCGACGAAGCCGCCGGCGGCGCGCGCGATCTTCGCCGCCATACTCAGCGCCGCCACGATGGACGGTTCCTCGACGACGAGCGGGACTACGTAATCCTTCTCGTTCACGAGGAAGTTGAGCCCGAGGCCCACCGGAAGACCCATGACGCCAACGACGTTTTCGATCATCCGGTCCGCATCGGTGACGGACAGCGTGTGTTCGCCGCTTGCCAGGGCGCGGTAATCCTCGCGAGACAGATGCCCGTGTTCGCGCACCGCGCGCACGCGCTCGGCGATGGAGAGCTTGTAGAACTTCGGGATTCGCGAAGAAATCATAAGGTTGCCTGAAAATCGCCCGTCAAAACAGCGCTGGCATAATAGCGTAACAACAGTGCAAGCCGAAAGCCTACTACGGTGCAGGCGGGAGGCCTCAGGCGGTCTCGCCTGCCTGCACGTCAGACGCGTTGTAGTGGGGCTTGGGGAGGCCGGCGGACGCGAGGGCAAAGAGGCCCCGCAGGGCTGCGTTGCTGCCCCCCAGCAGGTTGGTCGTGACGATGGTTGTTTTGAGCGCGCGGCGGGACACCTTGACGTGGGTGGCGTCCGTGAAGTCCGGGCGGCGGCTGATCTTGCGCAGGGTCAGCACGGACAGCCCGATGGCCCACAAACAGAACCGGCGAATGCCCTGTTCCTTGCGGGGAATCGTGAGCGTGTAGTCCAGCGCATTGCGCAGGTGGCCATGCGTGACACTGATCAGCGAATTGAGGCCGGTGCCAAAGGCTTCGTCGTAGCGCGAGGCATCGAGCGAGGCTAAATCAAAGCCGGCCTCGCTGAACACCTCCTGCGGCAGCCAGCAGGTTGCACTGCGCCGGTCGTCCCAGATGTCCTTGAGAATGTTGGTCATCTGCAGGCCCTGGCCGAAGGACACGGCCAGCTCCATCAGCCTGTTGCGGTGGCGTGCGATGCGCGGCGAGTAGTCGCAGAACAGGCTGGTCAGCATCTCGCCCACGACGCCTGCGACGTAGTAGCAGTAGCGGTTGAGCTCCTCCAGCGAATCGAGCCCCGCCAGTGAGCGCTTGCGCTCGAAGCCGGGCATGCCGTTGCACATGACCGCTACACAGCGCTGAAGGGCGTCGCGCTGTGCCTTGCCGAAGCTGTGAGTGACGCGAACCACCCGTTCCGTGTTGGTAACCAGCTCGCGCTCGGCCGGTATGGTACGGCCGTTTAGCAGCGGGTCCAGCGACGCGGCAAAGGCGTTGGCCGGTGCCTTGCCTTCCACCACCGCGACAAATTCGTCGTGAAAGCGGTTCTTCTGCGCCGGGTCCAGCGCTTCCTCGTCCTCGATCGTGTCAGCGATGCGACACAGCAGGTAGGCGTTGGTAACGGCGTCACGAAGCGGCGGCGGCAGCTGTGGAATGGTGAGCGCAAACGTGCGGGAGACGCCCGGCAGGGCGTCGTCCTGGTAAGCCCGGTCTTCTGCCAGGGCGTCACCGTTGCTGTCCAGGTTGTCGCTAGGCGTAGCCGTCACTGTGGCACTCCTGAAGGCCTGAAGCCGGGAACGGGCGGCGCAATTGTAGCGGCACCTGCCGTGGTGTTTGCAAGCAATTGCGCCTCCGAGGCCACTGAAGTCGGCAGATCGACGGAATTATTCAGCAATGGATTCAGCAATGGTCAGGCCCTCGCGACAGAGCGACACGGCGGGGCAGTGAAGGCCGGCCGCGACCAGCGCCTCGCGCAACCGTTCCAGCACTTCGGCGTCGTTTGCGAATGCGATGCCCACGTCGCCGCCGCCCGCGCCACTCGGTTTGTACACAGCGCCATGCTTCGCCGCAATTGCTGCAACGCGCCGATGGGCCCTGCTCACCACGTCGATACCAGCGGCCTTGCCCAGCGCGTCCAGCGCCGCGCCGTAATCCCGCACGGCCCGTAGAAAGCGCGTCCCGTCCGTGAGTGCCGCGGCGGCGACGCGCGCGCCGTCTGCCAGGCTCGCCATCTGCGCCCCGGCTGCCGCCGGCTCCGCGGTACGCCACGCTGCCAGCCGAGCGAGAAAGTCCCCGGTCGACGTCGCGGCGCCGGACCACACGCACAGCCAGTGGATGTTGGCGGGCAGCTCGACGGGCCGCACCGTGGCGCCGGTCGTGTCCAGCGTGTACTCAATGACGCCGCCGTGCAGCGCTGTGGCCAGATCAATGCCGCTGCCCCGGCCTCCCTGCACGCCGCGGTGCTGCGCCAGCAGCGCGGCCAGCCGCTCTGCGGGTGTTTGTGTGGGCAGGTTCAGGTAGCGCTCCAGTGCGGCTGCCAGGCTGGTGGCCAGCGCGGCGCTGGAGCCAAAGCCGAGCTTCGTGCCGTCGCTGAAGAACGCCCGCGTGTCCAGTTCCGCCTCGAACGGGGCATGGTCGTGCCGGGCCAGGAGCGGTGCGGCGATGGACTCGAACAGCGCCAACTGCCGGCGCGTCGCCGCGTCGACGCCCGGCCAGCGAAGGGTAGTGCTGTCGCCGGGGGAAAATTCCACGGGGCTGGTCAGGAGGCCGGGTGCGGTCAGCCGGTAGCGCGCCGCGGTGGCAAGGCGTACCGTCGCTTGGGCGTCCACGGCCATCGACACCGCCGGCGCGCCGTCGAGCACCGCGTACTCGCCCGTCAGCACCAACTTGCCGGGGGCGCTGGTCTGAACCTTGCCGGGGGCTTCGGCCCGTGCGATGTCAGGCACCCACGATTCGGGCGCCACCGCCCAGGCCGGTACGCAGCACAGACTGCACGCCGTCAATGGCCGCCAGGGTCGCGGCGACCCGGTCGCCGTCTGCCGGGCTGCACACGGCCTTCACCTGGGGTCCTGCATCGATGGTGAAGAACACCTCGCAGCCGCCTTCACGCAGCTCGCGAATCGCCTTCATGCAATCCACCGTGCTGGCGTTCCAGTAGAGGAGGCCGGGGTCGGCCGCCTGCGCCATCGCGTGCATCTTCAGACAACTGCGCTCGCTTACCTGCGCCAGCGCCGCGAAGTCCCGAGCGGCGATGGCGGCGCGCGCATCCTCCATGTCCCGCTCGGCGGTTTCGATCCAGGCTGCGTAGTACGGCGAGGTGTTTGCTGTGTGCACCATGCCGTCGGTGGAACCCACGGACTTGCGGGCGAGGCTGGTGATCGCGATAACCACCTCGAGGGGCCAGTCGTTCGCGTCTGCCAGCGGCATTGCCACGGCATCTTCGCCGTCGTCGCGGGTGCCGCAGTGCATTTCCACGTAGCCGCCGAAAATCGAGCGCGCTGCCGAACCGGACCCCTGGCGGGCAAGCTGCGACAGCCGGCGCGCGTCGAGGCTGAGCTCGAAGGCGGCATCCAGGGCCACGGCCAGCGCGGCGAATCCGGACGCCGACGAGGCAAGGCCCGCGGCGGTCGGAAAATTGTTGGCGCTGTCGATAGCCACGCGCAGGTCTGTGCGAGCCAGCTGCCGAAAGAGGTCGACAAACGGCGTGACACGGGCGGCGGCCGCCGGGTCCGGCTGACCGTCGAGCGTGAAGCGGTCTTCTGTGAGACTTGCGTCCGGGTGAACCGTGGTTGCCGTTTCCAGGCTGTCGAGTGTGATCGACAGTGACGGCACTGCTGGCAGGTTCAGGCGCTGCGCGCGCTTGCCCCAGTACTTGACCAGGGCGATGTTGGGCCGGGCGCTGGCGCGGATGCGGTCGACGGGCATGGTGAATCGGCGGTACCAGGAAGAGACAGCGAAGTGTAGCTCAATCAATCAGCGGTTCCTAAGGCGCCGCACGGATCGCGCGCCCGCCGGGAGGCGCGGAGCGCTTGCCGACCCAACGGCAACGTGTAACCCTTTGCCCCATCATTTCGGCAACCACACAGCCAAGCGCATTGGAGCGTTTCTCGATGAGTGAAAACCACCAGCCCAACGGAGCGCCGAAAGAGGGCGGCACCGAGGGCTTTGCCAGCCGTGCGCCTGACTACGTGGCGCGCGTGGAAGGCGTGCTGAATCGCCTGTTGCCGGACGCTGAGATATCGCCGCTCGCGCTGCACCGGGCAATGCGCTACGCGGTGCTGGGCGGCGGCAAGCGCATCCGGCCGCTGCTGGTGTATGCCACTGGCGAGGTCATCGCCGCAGATCCCGCGCGGCTTGATGCCGCGGCCGCCGCGCTGGAGATGATTCATGCGTTCTCCCTGGTCCACGACGACCTGCCGGCGATGGACGATGACGACCTGCGCCGCGGCCAGCCGACCGTGCACAAGGCGTTTGACGAAGCCACGGCAATTCTCGTGGGCGATGCGCTGCAGGTGCAGGCATTCCTCGCGCTGTCTTCCGACCCGCACCTGCGCCAGGACCCGCTGTGCCAGGTGAAGGTCATTGAAAAACTGGCCGAGGCCTGCGGGTCGCAGGGCATGACGGGTGGCCAGGCCATTGACCTGGCCTCCGAGGGCAAGACGCTCACAGTCGAGCAGCTCGAGCTGATGCACACGTACAAGACCGGCTACCTGATCCGGGCGGCGGTGCTGATGGCCTGCCACAGCACCCCGGGCGTACCGGCCGGCACCATCGAGTTGCTCGACCGGTTTGCGCGCGCCATTGGCCTGGCGTTCCAGGTGCGCGACGACATCCTGGACGTGGAAGGCGAAACGGAAGTGATCGGCAAGGCCCAGGGCGCCGACGAGGCGCGCGGCAAGGCAACGTACCCGGCGTTATTCGGCATGGAAGCGGCGCGGGCGCGGGCTACCGAGCTGTACGACGAGGCCATGGCCTGCCTGGACGCGCTGGATGCGCCCGCCGATGCGCTGCGGTGGCTGTCGGCGTACGTGGTTCGCCGGAATAATTGATCGCGGCGAGACGCCGCTCCTACGGTAGGAGCGGCGTCCCCGCCGCGATCAATAATGCAACAGGCTCTGAATGGTCTGCCCTGACAGCCGCTCACGACCCTCCAGGAAATCCAGCTCAATCAGGAAGGCACAGCAGGCCACGAGCCCATTCTGCTTGCGCACCAGCTCGACCGCGGCTGCGGCGGTGCCGCCAGTGGCGAGCACGTCGTCCACAATGGCGTACGGCACGCCGGCCTCGATGGCGTCGGTATGCATCTCAATGCAGTCGCTGCCGTACTCGAGTTCGTACGTCACGCCGACGGTTTCCCACGGCAGCTTGCCGTGCTTTCGAATCAGATGAAGCGGCAGGCGCATGTGATGGGCGAGGGCAGCGCCGAACAGGAAGCCGCGCGACTCGATGCCGAGGATGCTTTGCGGTTTCGTTTCCGCGAGGCGGTCGGCCATCATGTCCACCGACGTTCGAAACCCCACCGGGTCCGCCAGTAGCGGCGTAATGTCCTTGTAAACAACGCCGGGCTTGGGGAAATCCGGCACGTCCCGGATCAGCTTGCGGATGGCTTCTGTACTCATCGTCGGTGGCCCTCACCCTCGGTTCTGGCTTGCCGTGCAGTGCTCGCGGTACGGTAATCGTCGGACACCGTGAATGCAACGCGCGCACGTAGCCTGAGCGGCGTTGCGCTTGCCATGGGTGAAGCGTCTATTGTCTAATACCGGACTGCCCGGGCACGCCTGCCGTGCCGGCAGGGCCTAAGAAAGCAGTGCCGCCGTAGCTCAGTTGGCTAGAGCGCCTGATTGTGGTTCAGGAGGTCAGAGGTTCGATTCCTCTCGGCGGTACCAATTTCGTGACGTCAGGCACTCGCCTGGCGCCTGCGTAGCGACACCCAGAGGTTTTCCTGCTTTGAGTAAGAAACGAGAAGCCCGCGCACGCCTTGCGCCCGGCTTTCGCGATATTGCGTCCGGCCAGGTGGCGGCCCGCAATGCGATGATCGAAACGCTCTGCGGCGTTTACGCCCGCTACGGCTTCGAGCGGCTGGAAACCCCGGCCATCGAGTATGTCGACGTGCTCGGCAAGAACCTCCCTGAGAGCGACGAGCCGGCCGGTGGCGTTTTCGCCCTGCAGGATGACGACGACCAGTGGATCTCGCTGCGCTACGACCTGACCGCGCCGCTCGCGCGCGTCTTCGCGCAGAATGCGCAGAACCTGCCGCGCCCGTACCGACGCTACCAGACCGGTCCGGTGTGGCGGCGCGAGAAGCCGGGTCCTGGCCGCTTCCGCGAGTTCTACCAGTGCGACTTCGACACGGTGGGTACGTCGGCACCCGCCGCCGACGCCGAGGTGTGCGCGGTGCTCTGCGACGGTCTCGAGGCGCTTGGCATTGGCGCCGGGCAGTACCAGGTGCGGGTGAACAACCGGAAAATTCTGGACGGCGTGCTGGAAGTGGCAGGCATCGAACAGCAGGACGGCACGCGCCTCACAGTGCTGCGCGCCATCGACAAGCTCGAGCGCCTCGGCATGGACGGCGTGCGCGACCTTTTGACCGGCGGGCGCAAGGACAAGTCTGGCGATTTCACGAAAGGTGCCGGCCTGGAAGGGGCGGCGGTGGATCGCATTATCGCTTACATGAATACCGCGGGCGCCACGCGCGGCGCAGTGTGTGACGCACTGGACGCGCTGGTGGGTGAGAGCGAAGCGGGCCGCACGGGCGTTGCGGAACTGCGCGAAATCGACGCGCTGCTGGGCGCGATGGATTACGCCGAGGATCGCGTCATTTTTGATCCCAGTGTCGTTCGTGGCCTGGCGTACTACACAGGGCCGGTGTTCGAGGCGGTGCTCACCGCCGACATCCGCGATGCCAAGGGCCGCAAGCGCGACATTGGATCTGTCGCAGGCGGCGGCCGCTACGACGACCTGGTGACCCGCTTCACCGGCCAGCAGGTTCCGGCTACCGGCGCAAGCATCGGCGTCGACCGGCTGCTCACCGCGCTCGAACTGCTGGGCGCCGACAAGGGCGCCCCGGCCGGTCCGGTGGTGGTCACCGTGATGGACCGCGACCGCCTGGTGGATTACCAGCGCCTGGCCAACAGCATCCGGGCAGCTGGCATCACGGCCGAGCTGTACCTTGGCACCAGCGGCTTCCGCGCCCAGATGAAGTATGCCGACCGGCGCCGGTCGCCGGTCGTGGTGATCCAGGGTTCGGACGAGTTTGAGGCCGGCACAGTCACGCTGAAGGACATGCAGCTGGGGGCAAAACTGTCCAGCGAAATTGACGATCGGGACGAATGGCGCAAGGGCCAGCCGGCCCAGTGCACCGTGCCCGAGGACCAGATGCTGGGCGAGATTCGCCGTATGCTGGGTCTCGAGGACACTTAAAAGTCATTTGAAAACAGCCGCTTAAAAAATTTCCTAAATTTGTGATTGCGGTTATTCCGCATTGCGGCACTCCTGAGGTATAGTATTTACTTGTCAGTGACACGGAAGTTGGTGTCTCGGGCAGGTTTCGATATCTAGTGCAGGAGGTTTACACGTGCTGTCCACAATATTCTGGTTCCTGGTTTTCGTGGGCGGCGCCATCGCGCTGGCCTACCGGCGCACCGACCTGCGCAGCGCGACGATGGTCGCGAGCGGCGCCTTGGTGGCGTACCTCCTGTTCGGTGACGGCGGCTTTATCTGGAACGTTATCCTGATCGCCGGTGTAGCCGGGCTCTGGATGCTCAACAACGACGAGTTCCGCCGCGAGCGCGTCACACGCCCGGTCCTCGGCATCTACCGCAAGCTGCTGCCCAACATGTCCGATACCGAGCGCGAGGCCCTCGAGGCCGGCACCGTGTGGTGGGACGGTGAGCTGTTCGGCGGCACTCCGAACTGGAACAAGCTGCTCGCGACGCCGGCTCCCACGCTCAGCGCCGAGGAGCAGGCCTTTCTCGATGGCCCCGTGGAAGAACTGTGCGGGATGATCGACGACTGGCAAATCACCCACGAGCTGGGCGACCTGCCGCCGGAAATCTGGCAGTACCTTAAAGATAAGGGCTTCTTCGCGATGATCATCCCGAAGAAGTACGGCGGCCTGGAATTCTCGGCGCTCGCCCACTCCGAAGTGCTCATGAAGGTTTCCGGTGCGAGCGCGACCGTCGCCTCCACCATCGCGGTGCCAAACTCGCTCGGCCCCGCTGAACTCCTGCATCAGTACGGCACCACGGAGCAGAAGGATCATTACCTGCCGCGCCTTGCCCGCGGCGAAGACATTCCGTGCTTTGGCCTCACCAGCAATCGCGCCGGTTCCGACGCCACGTCGCTGACCGATTCCGGCATCGTCTGCAAGGGCGAGTTCGACGGCGAGGAAACGATCGGCATTCGCCTGAACTGGAACAAGCGCTATATCACGCTCGCGCCTGTCTCCACGCTGCTGGGCCTTGCCTTCAAGCTGCGCGACCCCGATCACCTGATGGGCGACAAGGAAGACTACGGCATTACGGTGGCGCTTGTGCCCACGGACCTGCCCGGCGTGACCAACGGCCGCCGCCATTACCCGCTGAATGTCCCGTTCCAGAACGGACCAATCTCTGGTGAAGACGTGTTCATTCCGCTCAGCTACATCATCGGCGGGTGGGACATGGCCGGCCAGGGCTGGCGCATGCTCGTCGAGTGCCTGACGGTAGGCCGCTGCATTTCCCTGCCGGCAAATACCACCGGCGGCGCCAAGGCCGGCATTGCGGTCACCGGTTCCTACGGCCGCGTACGCCGCCAGTTCAACATGCCCGTTGGCCGTTTCGAGGGCATTCAGAAAGTCATCGCCCGCATCGCCGGCAAAACGTACACGATGGACGCCGTACGTAACATGACGGCCGGCGCAGTGGACCTTGGCGAGGCACCGTCGGTGCCATCCGCCATCGTGAAGTACCACGTCACGGAAATGGCGCGCGAAGTGTCCAACGACGTGATGGACGTGCACGGCGGCAAGGGCATCATGCTCGGGCCGAAGAACTACCTTGGCCGTGCCTACCAGGCGGTGCCCATTTCCATCACGGTGGAGGGCGCCAACATCCTGACCCGCAGCATGATCATCTACGGGCAGGGCGCGATTCGCTGCCACCCGTTTGTGCTCAAGGAAATGAAGGCCGCTGCCAACCCGGACACCGAACAGGGTCTCGTGGAGTTTGACGACGCGCTGTTTGGCCACATCGGCCTGGTGCTCGGCAACGCGGCGCGCGCGTTCTGGCTGGGCGTGACGCGGTCGCAGTACTGCGACGTGCCGGTGAACGGTCCGACGCGCCGCTACTACCAGCAGATCAACCGCTACAGCGCAGCCTTTGCGCTGGTGTCCGACGCGGCCATGGCGACGATGGGCGGAAGCCTGAAGAAAAAGGAAATGCTGTCGGGTCGCCTCGGCGATATCCTCAGCTACATCTACCTTGCCTCGGCCGTGCTCAAGCGCTTCGAGGACCAGGGCCGGCCGATGGAAGATCTGCCGCTCGTGGAATGGGCGTGCCGCGATCTTCTCTACAAGGCTCAGGAACGTCTGCACAACGTCATGCGCAACTTCCCGAACCGGTGGGTGGCTGCCGCGCTGCGCGTGCTAATTTTCCCGCGCGGCCGCCTGTACCACGCGCCCAGTGATCGGCTGGAGCACAAGATTGCCGAGCTGATGGTACGGCCCAGCGATGCACGCAAACGGCTTATCGACGGCATCTACCAGACCAACGACGGGCGCAACCCGGTTGCGCTGCTCGAGGAAGCCATGCGCCTGACGATCGCCGCGGAGCCGCTGGAAAAACGCCTGCGGCGTGCAATTCGCGACGGTGTCATCAAGGAGTCGAACGCGCACCAGCAAATCGCCGATGCAGTGGCACAGGGCGTACTGACCGAGGCAGAGGGCGGACAGCTTCGCGAGCTCGACGCCAAGGTCATGGCGATCATTACCGTCGACGATTTTGACAGCGCTGATCTGGCCAAGCCGGGCGTTGCCGGCACGCCGCCGGCCTCAAAGCAGGCAGCGCGCAAGGGCGCCGACGAGGAGAGCGTCAGCGTGCCACCGCAGGCGGCGCTGCCGGTAGACGAGGCGCCTCCGCGCATCACTCACTAGGAGCCTGCGAGAAATGAAAACGCCCCGGGCTGCGATCGGCCCGGGGCGTTTTTTTGTTGCCGCGAAACTCCGCCTTGTCGCGTGATAAGCTCGCGTTTTTCAAGCCTGCAGGCCCTGTGATGTCCGCACCGGTCGTCTACGAAGTCAATCTCGAATACCGCGGCGAAGACGGCGCCGGCTTCGATGCCTGGCTGGAACACCACGTCGAGGAAATGCTTGCGATCGACGGGTTCGTTGGGGCGACTATCTCTAACCCGGGGGCCAATCCCGGGGCTAATTCGGGGGGCAACCCGGGGGCCGGTTCCGGTGCCAGCCCGGAGGGCGAAGCTCAGCCCTTTGCCAGCGTGCAGCGAACCGTGCAATACCGCCTGGACAACCAGGCGTCCCTCGACGACTACCTGGAACGGCACGCCGCGCGCATGCGCGCCGACGGGCAGGCACGCTACGGCGAGGCATTGTCGGCCACCCGCCGCGTGCTCACGGGCGCACTGGACAAGCAGGCGCCCGCAGCCCTTCAGGACGCACCCCGCTGCCGCAACTGCGGGGCAGCGCTGATGGGGCAGTACTGCGCCACCTGCGGTCAGCGTGACAAGCACCGCATGATTTCGCTGCTGGAGCTTTTCAGGGACTTCATTGGCGACCTGTTCGAGCTGGACTCGCGAATCTGGCGCAGTCTCGTTCCGCTGCTGTTCAGGCCCGGCTTGCTGACGCTGGAGTACCTGTCTGGCCGCCGCGTGCGCTACACGCCGCCGCTGCGCATGTACCTGGTGCTGAGCCTTGTGTTTTTCGTCGTCGTGACAACCGGCCAGGACATCAATTTCGAGGACGGCGACAATGACGACATGACGCCGGAGGAGCGTCAGGAGGCGGCCGCCGAAGCGGTGGAGGCGCTGCAGGGCCTGAACATGCCGCAACAGGTGATCGACGACATCGAAGCGGAAATCCTGGAAGCCGGCGAAGACGATAACCCGGATGACGAGGACGCACCGACCGAGGAAGACGGCCCCGACGCCGCCACAGACGACGATACGCAGCAGGACGGCATTCGCCTGAGCACCAGCGACGGCGAGTTCATGAGCGAGGACTGCAAGGTGTTGGGCTTCTCGGAAGAGATGGAGTGGCTAAACACGCCGGCTGTCGTCGATCGTCTTGAGGGCGCGTGCGAGCGGCTGAAAACCGACGTCGGCCGGGAAGCGTTCGCCAAGGACCTGCTGTCCAACGTGCCCACCATGATGTTCGTGTTTCTGCCGATTATCGCGCTGGTAATGAAGTTCCTGTACATCGGATCGCGCCGCTACTACGTTGAGCACCTGCTTTTCTTTGTTCACTTCCACTCGTTTTATTACCTGTTCGCGGCAATCACCGTTGCCGTGGCGCGGCTGCCCGAGGAGCTGTTTTTCGGGCAGGGCGCGATCACCAGCCTGCTGATAGCTGCGCTGATACTGTATTCACCGTACTATCTGTTCAGATCGATGCGCGTGGTGTACGCCCAGCACTTCCTGTTTACGTTTGCGAAGTTCCTGGTGCTCAATGTTGCGTACTTCACCGGCCTGTTGATGACCTTCGCGGGCACGGTGGTGGTAACCGCGCTGGTGGGATAACTCGGGGTAAGAAAATGCTGAAAGTACTGTTGAGTGCAAGAGCCGCTGTTGGCCTTGCCGCGCTTCTTGTGACGTCTTTGGCGATGTCCTCGGCGGCAGCGCAGGACCTGGTTCGCAATCCGCCGAAGCCGGAAGCCGAGGTGTACATTGTGCAACCGGCCGACGGCGCCACGGTATCCAGCCCGGTGCGCGTTGTGTTCGGCCTGAAGGGCATGGGCGTTGCACCGGCCGGCGTGGAGCGCGAGGGCACCGGTCATCACCACCTGCTGATTGATACTTGCCTGCCGGATCTTGACCGGCCGATTCCGGCGGACGACAAGCATCGGCACTTCGGCGGTGGCCAAACGGAAACGCTGCTGGAACTTGCACCCGGCAAGCACACGCTTACGCTGTTGCTGGCCGATCACAGGCACGTGCCGCACGACCCCGCCGTCTACTCCAAGACCATCGAAATCACGGTGGAGTAGAGCCATCAGGTGGACACTGACCGCCTGGTAGCCCATGTCGACATGGACGCTTTCTACGCGTCTGTCGAGCAGTTCGACAATCCCGAGCTGCGGGGCAGGCCGGTGGTCGTCGGGGGCGCCGGTGCCCGCGGCGTGGTCGCAGCCGCGAGCTACGAGGTCCGCGAATTTGGCGTGCGTTCAGCCATGCCGGCTTCGGAGGCGCGCAAGCGCTGCCCGGACGCGATCTTTGTGCGTCCCCGCATGCAGCGCTACCGCGAAGTCTCCGGGCAAATTTTCAGCGTCTTTCGACAGTTCACTCCGCAGGTGGAGGGCCTGTCACTGGACGAGGCGTACCTTGACATCACACACAGCCGAGGCCTCTTTGCCAGTGCGCGGGCGCTTGGCCAGGAAATCAAGGCGCGCATCGCGCGTGAAACCGGTCTGACCGCGTCGGTGGGCATCGGGCCGAACAAACTGGTCGCGAAGATCGCGTGCGATCTCGACAAGCCTGACGGCCTGTGCGTGGTGCCGCCGGCGCGCGTGCAGGAAGTTCTCGATCCGCTGCCCGTGCGCGTTATCAGCGGCATCGGCCCGAAGACCGCGGCGCGCCTTGAAAAAGCTGGCCTGCACACGATCGCCCAGCTCCGGCAGGCGCCGGAGGGGAGCCTGGCGCCGGTGTTTGGCCGCTACTCGGTGCGCATGCAGCGGCGCGCGGCAGGCATCGATAACCGGCCGGTGGGCCGGGAGAGCATCGACAAATCGATCAGCGCCGAGGAAACCTTCGACACCAACATCGGCGATCCGGCGGAACTTCGGGCGCAGCTTGCCGTCATGGTTGATAAGGTCGCTGCGCGCCTCAGGCGCACGGGCCTTGCGGCGTCGGTGGTCACTGTCAAGGTGCGCACACCGGACTTCAACACCGTTACCCGGCAACGGGCCTTCCGGCCACCGGGCAGCGACACCCGCACGATTCTGGACGTGGCGGCCAGCCTGCTCGACCAGTGGTGCCAGGAGAATACCGGCGCGACGGTGCGCCTGCTGGGCGTCGGCGTGTCATCGCTGGCGCCAGACCAGCAGCTTGACCTTTTCGCCGTGGCCGAGCCCCAGGGTGGGCTCGACGAGGCGGTGGACTCCATCCGCGACCGCTTCGGCACAACCAGCGTCAGGCGTGGCAGTGACCTGAAATAGCGCATCGTCTGTTAACATGAGCGGCTGCATCACAGTCTTGTAACCGAGTACCGATGTACACACAGTTTTTTGGGCTGAACGAAAAACCCTTCGCCATTACACCGGACCCGGCGTACCTGTACATGAGCGAGCGGCACGCCGAGGCGCTGGCGCACCTCGTGTATGGCGTGACGGAGAGCGGCGGCTTTATCCAGCTGACGGGTGAGGTGGGCACCGGCAAGACGACCCTGACCCGTAGCCTGCTCGACAAGCTGCCGGACTACGTTGATATCGCGCTCGTGCTCAACCCGCGGCTCACCGTCGATGAGTTCCTCGATACCATCTTCGACGAGCTGCACATTGACAAGCCCGAGGGTGAGCCAACCACGAAAGACCTGGTGGATGCCCTCAACGCGCACCTGCTGGAGAGCCACGAGCGGGGCCGGCGCACCGTGCTGCTCGTGGACGAAGCGCAGAACCTCGACGCCGAGCTGCTCGAGCAGCTGCGTCTTCTCACCAACCTGGAAACAACAAAAGACAAGCTGCTGCAGATTATCCTCGTTGGCCAGCCGGAGCTGCGCAATACGCTCGCGCGCAACGACCTGCGGCAGATTGCCCAACGCATTACCGGCCGCTACCATCTGCCTCAGCTCACCAGCGAGGAAACAGTGGCGTACATTCGCCACCGCCTGACGGTCGCCGGCGGTGATCCCGATATTTTCGAGCCCGCCGCCATGTGGGAAATCTACCGCGCGACCAACGGTGTGCCCCGCCTGGTGAACGTGGTCTGTGACCGCGCGCTGCTCGGCGCCTACACGTCCGAGTCGCCGCGCGTAACGCGCGACATTGTTCGTCGGGGTACGGCAGAGGTGAGTGGCGAACCGCCTCCCAAGGCGCGCTTTAGCCTACCGCCGATTCCGTCGGTACCGTCACTGGCATCGATGCCGTCGATTCCGCCGCGTGCAGCGGGCCTGGCCTTGGGCGCTGTTGCGCTGGTGCTGGCCGTGTGGGCCGTAACGCGGATCGGCGGCGGCGAGTCCTCTGCCACGACTGCGTCGGTGTCGCCCGTGGCGCCCGCGGATGCCGCTGCGCAGCCCTTCGGCTCGCTCGAAATGTCGCCGGCACTGGCGGAAATCGTCCCGCAGGCGGAAGCGGCGCCGCAACCCGTCCCGGCGTCACCCAGGCCTGCATCGACCGCCACGGCATCGGCCGGCACGACACTACCTGAGAGTTCCAATGCCCTCAGCGATTACCTTCGTGACAGCCGTGGCGAGACAGGCACAGACCAGGCGTTCCACACGCTGTTCACTCTGTGGGACATACCGCTGGATGTGAACGGCCGGGCGCCGTGTGCACAGGCGTTGGCCGCCGGGCTCAAGTGCGAGTTTCAGCAGGGCTCGTGGGGACTGCTGCGCAGCCTCGATCGGCCCGCGATACTGTCACTGGTTGACGGACAGGGTGATTTGCACCATGTGGTTGCCGAGCGCCTCTCCGACACCGAGGTAACGTTGCGCCTTGGCGAGAGCAGGGTGGCTGTGCCGCTGCGTGAAGCCGACCGCTACTGGTACGGCGAGTATCTCGTTATCTGGCATCCTCACCCTGGTGCCGACCGGCTGATGCTGCCGGGCAATCGCAGCGGTGGTGTCCGCTGGCTACGGCAGAGCCTCGAATCACTGCAGGGTGGGGCCGTGGAGCGTGACCGCGCGAGCGTGTACGAGAGCTCGCTGTCGGAGCGTGTTCGGCGGTTCCAGTCCAGCAACGGCCTGGAGGCAGACGGCAAGGCCGGCGTGCAGACGCTGGTGGCCCTCAACTCGCGTCTGGACCGGCAGTGGGGCGACGGCCCTGTGCCGCGCCTGGTTGCCAACTGAACGCTTGACGATTCGCCAAAGGCCTCCACTCGATGTCGTTTATTCTTGACGCCCTGAAAAAAGCCGAGCATGCCCGTCCGCCGGCCAGCATGCCGCAGATGCCGGCAGTGCCGGTGGCAGCGACGGGCCTGGAGAAGCGCCGCCAGGCGCCTGCGTGGCTGCTTGCTGCCGGTGGCGCCGTGGTAGCGCTGGTGGTGGCTGCGATTGCCTGGCAGCTTCTGGGTTCTGCATCGACGGAACAAGCGACGGCGGCGACGGCGCGGCCGGTGAGCACTGCGCCGCCTGCTGGCGCAGCAGCAGCGCCGACCGTTCCGCAGCCACTTGCCGAGGAACCGCGGCGCGCCGAAGTTCGGCCGCTGAACAGCGAGGCGAAAGCAGGTCAGCCCGAACCCGCCGTAATCGCGCCAACGGCGCGCGTGTCCCCGTCGCTGCCACAAAGCAGCGGTTCGCGCGGACCGGTGACGCCAGGGACCGTCGTTTATGAAGACCTCTCGAACGAGCCGCCGGTACAGCGAGGCACGGTGCAGTATCAGCGCAACTTTGCCAACGAGCCCGCGCCCGCCGCCCAGCCTGCGCCTTCTGCTTCTTCACCTTCCCCGTCTTCCACAAAT
>JBCAXP010000023.1:0-22848 GCA_038533995.1 Pseudomonadota bacterium | reverse complement strand
GCGCGTCTGGCTCAGCATGAACTGGCGCATCGGCGCCATCGCCGCCTTGATGGCCTCGTCAGCCGGCAGCGTGCCCTCCAGGTACGGCTGCACGGCATCGGCGTTAATCGCGCTGATGGTCGGCGTCATGATGAACGCGGTGAGAAACAGGGTCAGCCCAAGCAGCACCTGGTTGGGTGGCGTCTGCGCGGTACCCAGAGCCTGCCGGAGAATAGAGAGCACGATGATGATGCGGGTGAAAGACGTCATTGCCAGCACCGCCGCTGGCAGCAGCGTCAGCACCGTCATCAGCGCCAGCGCCTGGATCGTCAGGCTGTAACTCTCGCCGGTGCCCGGGTCGCCCGAAACCGTCATCATCGGCAACTCGGCGCCCGCGGCCGGCGCGAGCAGCAGGCCCGCCAACACTGTCATCCAGCGAATCACTGCCCACCTCGTCCTGACATGACGGTGCGCAGGCGCTCCGCGAAGCCGCCCGCGTCGATGCCCTTTGCCGTTTCCGCTGGCTGGAACGACTCGTCCATAACGTGCAGCGTGTTGATGCCGGCGGGGCTCGCGCCAACAACAATGTGCTGATCGCCCACCGCCAGCAGCATCACCCGCTCCTTCTGCCCAAGCGGCAAAACCGCCACGACTTTCATGGCGCCGCTTGCCGGTGCGACACCGCCCTGCAGCCGCCGGTAACCCCACGCCAGGAGCGCAATGGCGGCGATCACAACAAACAGGTTGAGAAGCACCTCGAGCAGGCTGGCAGGCATGCCGGGCGCCACGGGCGGCGTTGTCCACGCAGGCTTCTCGTCGCTGGCCTGCGCCAGCACGGCCGGCGCGAGCAGCAGCGTGCCGGCAGCGGCAAACGCGACAGAAAGGAGAGTTCGTGTCAGTTGCATGGAGCGTTAGCCGAGCTTGCTGATGCGGTCTGCGGGACTTACGACATCGATGAGACGGATGCCGAACTGTTCGTCGACAACGACGATTTCACCGCGCGCGAAAAGCGTGCCGTTTACCGTGACGTCCATCGGCTCAGTCGCCTTGCGATTCAGCTCAATGAGCGCGCCCTGGTTGAGCTTGAGCAACTGTCCGATGCTCATCTTCGCGCGGCCCACTTCCAGCGCGAGCGTAACGTCGACGTCGAGCACGGCGTTGAGATCCAGGTCTTGCGCGGGCGCGTCGACGCTCTCGTCCGGGCCTGCCTCTTCGGCCACTGCTGACGCCTGTTCCATTGCACTTGTGTTCATGTCTTTGCCTTTGAAGTTAGGGAATTTGCTTATGCGATGCGGTCATGCATCTGGATGGCGCGGAAACCGCGGGAGTCACCAACCGAGCCTGTCCCGACTGCTGCGTCGCCGGCGCAAACGGGCACGGTGTCCGGCAACTCGATCGGGATCATGTCGCCAGCTTTCAGGTCCAGGAGTTCACGCACGCTGATGCGGGTCTCGGCCATCGTGCTGGACACTTCCAGCGGAATGGCACGAACGCCGCGCGCCAACGCGCGTTGCCAGGCAGGCCCGCCCTGGCCTTCGATGCCGCGAATTGCGTTACCGAGCTGGGCTTTGAGCGGCACCAGCATGTCGGTGGGCAGCACCACGTGAAACTCACCGCTCACATCGCCAAGCTCGATCACGAAGATTGCGCTCAGGACCGACTCCGTTGGCGTCGCGATGCTCGCGTAGCGCGGGTTCTGTTCCGTTGCGAGCGGCTGGAAGTCGAGGGCTGCCAGTGCCTGCCAGGCGGTTGCCAGGTTGTCTGTTGCATGCTTGAGAAACAGCTCCACCATGCTGAGTTCGACGCGCGTAAACTCCTCCGGCGCCCTGTCCTCCGGTGCCTTGCCTGTGCCGCCGAAGAACTGGTCCACAAAGGCATAAACAAGCGATGTATCGAGCGCCAGCAGCATGGCCCGCGGGAGCGGTTCAACGCTGAAGACGTTCAGGCTCGTCGGGGCAGTGAGGTTGTCGGCGTAGGTCGCGTACGTACCGAGATGGGCCGTGTCCAGCCTTACTTCGACCGGCCGGCGAAGCACGTCTCCGAGGCTTTTGCGAAACGCCTTGGTGAAGCGGTCGTAAACCATCTCGATGGGTCGCGGACAGGCGCGCGACGATACCTTGCAGCGGCCGAGATCAAACGACTCCACCTCGGCGTGCGCGACGCGCGCTTCGCTCGCGGTGTCGACAGCGCCACTGTTGACGCCTTCGAGCAGTGCATCGCGCTCGTCGGACGAAAGCAGTTCTTCTTCAGCCATGACCTACTGCACGATAAAGGTGGTGAAGTAGAGCTGGTCGACGCCGGGCTCGCCGGTCATCTCTGTCAGCAGCATCTGCACTTCCTTGAGTGCGCCTGCCCGAAGTTCGTCGATGCCCTCGCGTGTCTTTGTCTTCTCGTAGTCGGCGTCGCTGAAGTAGAGAATCAGGCTGTTGCGCAGCGCCGAGTCGTGCTCCTTCAGCTTCATCTCCATGGACGATTCACGCGTCACCACGTCGATCGCGACCTTGGCAAAGTGCTTGCCGCCCTTGAAGTTGGCAACGATTGGGGGATACAGCGAGTGATAGATGGCCGGCTTGCCGGTGTCGGCAACCGCGGGCGCATCGGCAGCCGGCGCGGCCTCGGCCGGCGGCGGTTCGCCATTGATCATCTTCTGGATCATCGGGCTGGCAATCTGCCCACCGATGACGAGTACCACCACGCCCGCGCCGAGCACGATGTTCTTCATCATTCCCGACTTTTTGGGGGCTTCTTCTGTCGCCTCGTCTGCAACTGCTTCTTTCGCCATTGTTCGTGCTTCCGGTAATTGAACCCGCACACGAAGTTGCAAACTCTGTGCCACAATTTGCTTGCGGCTTTTTTATTATTTATTTCAGTTGGTTATTTTGGTTAGAGGGAAGATTGACGGGCTATCGACGGATTTTTGACCCCCTTTTTGCCGGCGGGTGCCATTAATTTGGCGACCCGCCAGACCGTCACGCGTAGCCGTCGAAAAGGCCGTCGTGGCGCACCTGCCGCGCGGCCGGGGCCGCCTCCTGCGCATCGTCCTGCGCAGCCGACCGGGTGCCGTCGCCACCACGCTCGCCCGCATGAGCCTGCTCTTCTGCCGGTGCGTTGTCGGAGGACACGTTCGCCTCGCCCAGGCTCAGGCCCTGCGACTGCAGCATGTCGCGCAGCTGCGGCATGGCCGCTTCCAGGGCATCGCGTGTCACCGCATTCTGTGCGGTAAACGCCACGCGGGCCACGTCGTCAGCCACCGAGATTCTCACCGCCATGGGCCCAAGCTCCCGCGGGTTGAGCTGCAGCTCTGCACTCTGCCGGTTGTTCTCGGCAAGCCACACAATCCGCTCACCCAGTTCCTGGTTCCACTCGGGGCTGCCCATTGGCCGGTTCAGGCTCAGGGTGAACGAGGAAGCACTCGCGGTTTCCCGCGCCGGTGCAGCCGCCTGCGCCCAGGCCGCGGCTGACGTGGCGGAGATCGCGTCGTTGCTGGCTGCACTCGCCTGGCCGCTGCCGGCTATGGTGCGCGCCGTGTCGCTCAAGCCCGTGAGCTGCTGCAGGAAGTCACTGTCAGCGCTCGCATCAGCCGCAGAGCCAGACGCAAGAAGTATCGGATCGGAATCCGGAGCGGCGGCGGGAATGGCCTGCGCCGCCGGAGCTGCGTTCACCTGGACCGGCGCGCCGGCAGAGGGTGCCGTCAATGCCCCCGGCAATGGCGCGGTGGTACCTGCCACCGGCGCACGCGTGCGGTCAAGGCCAGCGGAAGTACGATCGGCGCTGGTCAGCGGCAGCGCGGCCTGCTGAGCCGGCGCCGACGCGGCGGCAAGCGGCACCGCGGACGGCGGCACCGCGCTCGACACGGTCACTTCCGGCAACACAGCGGCGCCCGTCGGCACGATAGTCTCGCCGTCGGCGATACCCACCTGGACGAGGGACGCCTCGACAATCTCCGCCTCAAGCGGCGCCTTTACTTCACCTGTCACCGGCAGGAGCGCCGACGACAGGATGGTCGAATCAGAAAGCTCCGCCGGGACAGGCGTCACCAGCAGTTCCTCCGCAACCGCGGGGTCACCGACTGGCAGCGCCAGGAGCGCACCCGCGGGCAGGCCGTCGGCGGCAATTTCCAGCTCGAGCGGCATCACAATGCCGGGCTCGCCGCCGTCAAGACCGTCTGTATCCGTTACCGACAGGCGTCGGGTCAGAGCCGAGCGAAAAGCAGACCCGTCGGTGCCACCGCCATCCGCAGGCAGGCTCGCGGCCTGTCCGTCGGTGGGCAATGACAGGAGATTGAGTGTTGGCAGTGCAGGCACGGTGTCGATTCTCCGGATGTTGACTTAACTTAAGGCTCACGCCGCGGCGTCCCAGGCTTTAGCCCTGGCACACCACGCAGCGGTACGTGCCGTAGTCATAGCAAGCTCCATGCCAGCTTGGTCGATTCGTTTCCAATCAATGGCTTGTGCGCGGCAACCGTCATACCTGAGGTGCCGGCACCGGGTACCGGCTGCCGCCTCTGCGGCAAAGGCTTGCCGCCCCCGAAAAAGCCACGCGACGGCAGCGAAAAAATTTGCTCAAGAAAGCCGCGCAGCTGCCGCCTTATACAAAGAGTGGCGGTCGGTGCGACTCCAGCACCCGGCCTCCGTAACGTAAAGACAGCATCAACGCCGAGCGTAACGACATGATGAATCCTGAACTCGAAATGCGCCTGAAGAACCTCAACAATCTGCCCAGCCCGCCGGGCGTGGCGACGCAGATTATCCAGATGGCGCAGGACCCTGACGTCCGCCTCGAGGACGTTGCGCTCATGATCACTCGCGACCCATCGCTGTCTGCCAAGATTTTGCGCGTCGCCAACTCACCGATGTACGCACAGCGCCGCAAGTGCAACAACCTGCGCCAGGCGCTGATTGTTCTGGGGCTCAACGCTGCCGTGACCCTGTCGCTCAGCTTCTCGCTCGTCAGCGACCTCCAGAAGGAGAGCGCCAACGGCCTCGACTACCCGCACTTCTGGCGCCGCTCGCTGCTCGGGGCTATCGCCGCCCGCGCCATCGCCGAACAGTGCGGCATGATGCATCGTGAGGAACTGTTTCTCGCGGCGCTTATGCAGGACCTCGGCATGATTGCGCTGGATCGGGCGATGCCGGAGCTCTACGGTGGCGCCAACGACATTCAACACGATCACAGCTCGCTGTGCGCGTACGAGGAAGAGAACGTCGGCACCGACCATGCGAGCGTCGGCGCGTGGCTCCTGAGCGAATGGGGCATCCCCGCGTTTATCCAGACCGCGGTTGGCGCCAGCCACACCCTGGAGGCCGACGGCGAAGAACACTCGCAGTCGAGAGCCTGCGTGGCACTGTCAGGCGTGTTCGCCGACATGTGGATGAGCGATGCGAACGAAACCCACGTTTCCGTCGCCGCCGCGGCCGCCAACGAATCCATGGGCATGGACAAGGAAGCCGTCGGCGAAGTTATGAACATGATCAGCGCCCAGATTCCCGACCTTGCGGCAATGTTCGAAATGGAACTGATGAATGCCGCCGAGTCGGAGAGCATTCTCGAGCGCGCTCGCGAAACGCTGATGATCCGCAACCTGATTTCCCTGCAGGAAGCCACCGAGCTGCGAAAGGCCGCGCGCACGCTGAAAACCCGCACCCAGTCGCTGGAGCGCGCCACCCGTCACGACGAGGTGACCGGCGTATGCAACCGCAAGCGCCTCGACGAGCTGCTGGAAACCGGCTTCCGCAATGCCTGCCGTTTCGGCTGGCCGCTTAGCATCGCGTTCGTCGACCTGGATCACTTCAAAAAGGTCAACGATACGCACGGCCACGTGAAGGGTGACGCCGTGCTGCGCGCCGCCGCGTCCATGCTGTCCAACAACGTGCGGGCCTCCGACACGGTGGG
This sequence comes from Pseudomonadota bacterium, assembly GCA_038533995.1. Lineage (GTDB taxonomy): Bacteria > Pseudomonadota > Gammaproteobacteria > Steroidobacterales > JBCAXP01 > JBCAXP01. The sequence continues at coordinate 16,977 of JBCAXP010000023.1, read as the reverse complement.
CCGCTACGGCGGTGAAGAGTTCATCGTGATCCTCCCGGGCGCCGACACCGAAGGCGCCAAAGTCGTCGCCGAGCGTATCCTGCGCGGCTTCCGCTCGGCGGGGGACAACCCGGCGTGGAACTCCGACGTCACGGTAACCGCATCCATCGGCACCGCCACGGTAGCAGGCTCAGACGTTTACAAGACTGTCCGCGACTTTGTCGACGCGGCAGACCAGGCGCTGTACGCCGCGAAAGAAAGCGGCCGCGACCGCGCCTGCCAGGCAGAAGACCGCGCGTCTTCGACGTCCGAAGTAGCGTAACGCCCTTCCCGCCAGCCGCCCGTAACGTGGCGGCTTTCGCCCGGCGGCAGCAATCGCTTGTGTGCCGCGGACAGCGCCGTGTATCGTGCGGCGCATGGTTACCTTCACGCCTTCGGGCCACTGCCCGGCCCTCCTCCGCCTCCTCGCCGCGACGCTCGCCATACTTCTGGCAGGCTGCGCCAGTTCTACAAGCGCCGTGCACGACTTCACCGACCCGTCTTATCGCGGCGTGGCGTTTTCAAATATCCTGGTGGTAGCACAGGGGGAACGGCTGCAGGACCGGGCACAGTTCGAGCGCACGGTCGTCAATTCTGTCCGCGCGCAGGGCGGTAACGGCGGCGCGTTTTTCCAGAACGTCGACCGCGGCGCCCCCATTAACCGGGACTCGGTGCGCCAGGCGCTGAAGAACGGCAACTTTGATGCCGTGCTGGTAACCCGCGTGCTCGACGCCGACGCCAGCATGGAAGTCGGCAAGGATATTGCCGGAGCGCGCGCCACGCGCCGCAATGACCGCCCGATTGACTTTTTCCGATATGACTACGAAGAGACCCCCGTGTCGGGCGAGGTGTCGCTCAACGTGATGGCGACCCTGGAGACCACCCTGTACCGCGTAAGCGACGAGACGCCGGTGTGGACCGCGGTGTACTCCAACAGTGACACGGACAGCGCCGCCGACTTCATCTACGTGTCGGCCCGGGACATCGTTGGCCTGATGGCCCGCGACCGGCTTATCGCCAAGCCCTAGGCCCGTTTGCGGGCCCGTTCCTGGCCCGCGGTGCCCCCTGGCCGGCCCCGGCATCGTCAAGCTGTCATCGCCTGGTAAACCTTCTGGTGCCGTGCTGCATCCAAGGGTGAACTGACAGTGAGAATTCAGGGGGTTTGTCATGCATGGAGTAAGAGCAATTGTGTCTGCCGGAGTCACCGCCAGACTGGGTCTTGCGGTCGTCGCCACGGCCATGGTCCTCGCCGCCCAGAATGCCGACGCCGGGGGCTATTGCGAGTTTTCCCGCGAGCTTGGGGCGCAGATGGATCTTAACGGCATCACCTCGGTGGAAGTCCTGGCGGTGTCCGGCGACCTTATGATCCGCGGCGACGCGAACATTCGGGACGTCAGCGCCGAGGGCACGGCCTGCGTGGAGAAACGCTACCGCGACCGGCTGGACGAATTCCGCATTGTCGAGGAACGCGACGGCTCAAAGCTCCGCATCATCGCGTACGTGCCCTACCGCAACGACGATGAAGACTGGCGGGTCGGCGGCCTTGACCTGACCATCGTGCTGCCTGACTCCCTGCCGCTCGACGTCGCCGACTCCAGCGGCGATATCCGTATCGAGGCCGTGCACTCACTGGTGTTGAATGACAGCTCAGGCGACATCATCCTCGACAGCATCCAGGGTGACATCCTGATCGAGCGCGACAGCTCCGGTGACATCGACATCCGGCGGGCCAGCAACGTTCACATCAAGGTGGACAGCTCCGGCGACATCGACGTGCGCGACGCCATGACGGTGCACGTCGGCAAGGACTCTTCCGGGTCCATCCATGCGCGGGACATCACCGGCGACGTCATGGTGGGCGCTGACTCCTCCGGGGAAATCGTGGTGACCAACGTCGGTGGCAACTTCACCGTCGAGCACGACGGTTCCGGTGCGATTCGCCATCGCCAGGTCGCTGGCACCGTGCGGATACCTCGCGACTACTAGCGCCCCTCATGTAGATCAGCCTAAGGACACGCTCACTCCTTCGACGCGCTGTTGGCACGCAGCACTGCCAGCAGCGCGTCTGCTGATTTATGCCCCAGTACCAGCTGGCCGTCTTCCAGGACGATCGAAGGCGTGCTCGTCACATTCAGCTCGCGCGCGAGCGACATATGCTCATCAATCGGGTTGTCGCAGGTCGCCGTCTCGGGCTCCCCGCCCTGCATGGCAGCCGTAATGGCGACCTCCGGTGACGACGCGCAGGCCGCCGACACGGTTTTCCGATAAGACGCCGACGCCTTGCCGGCCCGCGGCAGCATGATGTAGCTCACGTCGATTCCCGCCTGTGCATAGGCCGGCAGGTCGTTGTGAAGGCGGCGGCAGTAGGGACAATCGATGTCCGTAACGACGGTGACGCGGTACTTCGCATCCGTGGCCGGGTAGCGAAACACCGGCACGTCTTCCGCCTCGTCGAGCGTTCGCCGGCGGGCGTCTGCCACGAGGGTCTCCGAAAGGTTGGCGCCGGTTGCCGCGTCGATCAGGGGGCCACCAAGCAGGTAGCCGCCGTCGGCGGAAACGAAGAACACGCGCGAGCCGACGGTGACCGCGCGGATTCCTTCCAGCGGCGACTCGGCGATGCGCACGGAACCTGCGTCGGGCAGAAGGCGGTCAACGGCCGCGCGGACGGCGACATCGTCCTGCGCTGCCGCGGTGGAGAAAAGAAACAGCAACAGCGTCGCGAGAGCAAGAGCTTTCATCGGGCGTCAACCTCATGTGGAAATGTGACGCCGAGTATCGGACGGGCCCGCGACCCGGTCAGCTAAAAGCCGCTCAAACTGACCTCAAATTATCTCAAGCCATTGATCGCGTTAGCACTGGCGCGCGGCAGTAACCACGCCCCGGAGCCGCCGGCCGGCGCTCGAGTTGCCCGGTTTCCGGAAGTTCGCGGTGGATCTGCTGGCAGTAGGCAGGCTGCTCAGAGGGCGCAGCGGCCATCACCGGTGACTGACGCGGCTCGGAACCCGGCGTTTCCCGTTGCTCGCTGCTCGTGAGCTGCGCGATGCGGTCCTCCAGCTCAGCGACAGCGCAGGCAAAGCCGCTGTCCCGCGCCCCGTCGGCGGCCGACCGCGCCCAGTCGAGCGCCGCATCCTGCGTACCGTCCACCGTGCTGGTGCGGCTCAACAGATCCATCGCTGCCACATTGACGTAGGCGCCCGCGGTGCTGCCAGCGTCCAGCAGCGACGCGGCCATGGCGCGCGCCCGTTCGGTGTCACCCTGGGCGAGCCAGGTTTCCGCGAGCAGCAGTCGGGCTTCACTGAACTGCGGGTTCGCGGCAAGTGCCAGCCCGAACTGGCGTTCCGCCTCGGCGAAGCGCTGCTCCCGCAGACTTGTCATGCCGTTCGACAGCGCGTGCAGCGCCGGCAGCGGCTTCGCCGCGGCAACCGCCGGCGTTGCGCGAAAGGCTGGCGCTGCCAGCAGCACAAGCGCCGCGCCAGCGGCGATGCCTGCCACCGCTGCCGCGCGCAGCCATTGCCGGGGCGACGCCACAGAAGTCTTCTCGGCCCAGGCGTAGCCGCGGTTGGGGTGGGTAACGACGGGCTCCAGCGGGGCCAGCGCGCGCCGCAGCTCCGAGATCGCCTGGAACAGACTCTGGTCGGACACGTGGGGCGTGCCCCATACCGCAAGCACCAGGTCACGCTTGACCACGACCTCGCCGTCGGCAGCGAGCAGAGCCCTGAGTACCTGCGCAGTCTTCGGCCGCAGCGCAACACGCTCCCTGCGCCGGTACAGCGCCAGCCGGTGTGAATCGAAGGAAAAACAGTCGAAGCGGTAGTTAGGCATGGCAATGTCCCGATTGGCGCGCGGCGGAAGGTGACGAGACCTTAAGACCGCCGCCGGCCAGTGCGGGTTCCCTCCCCCGCCCGGCGCCGCCAGCAGGCGGCCCGTGAATCTGTGATTGGCTTAACAGAATAGCCGCGCACAAGTTGCGACACTGCACAAATAACGGCGACTGCCGTCAACGGGCACCCGGTTTCAATGGATATGAGGGGCACCCGCCCACGTGTGCCAGGGCACAAGATCAACAATGACCAGACCCACACTCAACGCTGCCCTGCAGCAAGCCGCCGCGCATGCGGTTCAAATGCCGGCCACGACCTGATGTCCACGGACAGCCCCGAGGGCGTTAGTCTCGCTGAGCATCGCAAGGGTCCGGTGGCCCTGCTGCTTGCCGTCAATCTGCTGCTGATCATCGCCGGCTACTACACGGTGAAGACGGCGAGCCGCTCCATCGTGCTCGAAGACGCCGGCAGTGAAATGCTGCCCTACATCTGGATCGGCAGCGCGCTGACCATGCTGCTGCTCGTGCCGCTGTACCAGGCGGCGGCGCGGCGCCTGTCGAGATTCTCGCTGCTGTTCTCGACGCTCGCGCTGTCGGTCGTGGCAATCCTGGTGTTCTGGTTTCGGCTGAAGACGCCAACTATCAACGAAGCCGCCCTGTTCTACGGACTGTGCGACATCATGAGCGTGGTAATTGTCGAACAGTTCTGGTCGCTGACGAACAGCATATTCCTCGTCGGACAGGCACGCCGATGGTACTGGGCAATAGGTAGTGGCGGCCTGCTCGGCGGCATCGCCGGCAGCCTGCTGGCGGTCTGGCTCATCAGCGAAGCCGGCATGACCACGACGGACCTGCTGCTCGTCGCGGTGGCCATCGTCAGTGCCATTGGCTTTGCGACCGCCGGCATGGTGGCCAGGGGCATGCTACGGCCAAGCGAAGCGGCCGCGGCGCCTGCCGACGTGGCTCCGGATGAAAGCACAAGCGCGCGGGAGAAAAGCTACCTGCTGCTGGTCGCCATCATCCTGCTGCTTGCGCAGCTCGTCTCACCCTTTATCGAGTACCAGTTCATGACGCTGGTTGGTGACCGCTTTGCCGACCAGGACGAACGCACGGTTTACCTGTCGAGCGTTTTCGCGTGGATCAGCGGCGTGGCGCTGTTGATCAACCTGTCGATGACGAGCTGGGTACACCGGCGCTTCGGCGCGCTCGGCGGCCTGCTGGTGCGGCCACTGGTCATTATCGCGGGCTCGGCGGCCTTTCTCGCCGCACCGGTGCTCAACGTGGCCGCGGTTCTGCGCGTCATGGACAAGGCGCTGGCCTACTCAATCAACCGCGCATCCCGCGAACTGCTTTACGTGCCCATGCATCCGTCCACCGTGTATGACGCCAAAGCCTGGATCGATATGCTCGGCTTCCGGGTGTTCAAGGTGTTCGGGTCGTTTGTAATCCTGCTGCTCACGGTGCACATCCACCTGCCCGCATCGCTTGCAGAACTGTCGCTGATCGTGCTGGCCGCGTGCCTGCTGTGGGCCGCGGTAATTCTGCGGGTACGTCGCCGCTTCTCGGCAATGTTGCCGACGCAGTTGTGCGACATGCCGGGCGCCCAGCCCCGCTTCGGGTAGTGTCTTGCCCGGGTCACCTGCGTGCCCGGGAGGCCTCAGTTCGCGCCCTGACCCAGATGCAGTGACTGCCGACTGGGCAGTGACTGCAGCGCTACCACGCGGCTCTGATCCAGCAGCTGCAGGTCAATCATCGCGAACGGCGCGGTCAGTCCGGTGGCCGCGAGCTTGTCCGCATCGAAGCGCAGTTCAATCGTGGACGTACCCGGCTGAAACCAGGCGGCGCTCGACGCCATGACGGCCGGTCGCAATGCGCCGGACTGGTCGCTGCCAAGCAGCACCGCGCGCACCTCGTAGCGGCCGGCATCGCTCACTTCTATGCCGAACGAGACACCGATGCCTGCAGCCGGCACATCGTAAGAGCGAAAGTTGCCGGCAAATCGTGCGGTCGGGCGAGCAATGGCAAAGCTGGTTTTGACGTTACGCATCACGCCGCTGCCAGCTTCGCGCGCCACCACGTGCAGGTCCCACAGCGCACCGACACTGCCGGCGGCGGGCAACTTGTGGTTGAGCGTTACCTTGTCGCCCTGTGCGTCGAAAGTGACTGGAATGCGCTGCCCTTCCGGGCTCGCCAGGTAGCTCTCGGCAATCACCATTGCCGATGTGCTTTTGTTGTTCGTGAGCGCTGCCCGGGCACGCAGTATGCCGTTCTCGAGGAACACGGCGCGCGCGGCGGAAAGCGTGAGCGCGAGAGTGCTGTTGCGATCCATCACCTGAACGACATAGCGGTCATCACCGGACAGCGGCTGCAGCGACTGCAGCGTGAGCCGCCCTGCACCAACGACTGGCGCCAGCTCAAACGCAAGGCTGCTGCTTTCGAACGGTATGCCGTAGGCGCGCAGCGTCGCCCCGTCAACCGCGCGCCGCAGCCCAGTGGCCGCTGTGTGCCGCGTCCCGTCGCTCGCAGTCAGCTGCAAGGATTGCTCAGACAGCCGCGCGGCATCCCGTGCCGGCGAGATGTGAAGCGCAGCGCCCGGCGCGTCCGTCACAAGCGCAACGCCGCGCGTGAGCTCTTCCCCGGTGACCGTGAACTGAAAGCCGCGGCTGCTTGCTTCAAAGTTCTGCTGCCGTAACTGCGCGTCCTGATCGAGTACCCAGCTGTACTGCACGCGTTCGCGATTGACGTTAACCAGATCCTCATTGCTTCGCGCTTTGCTCAAGCTCTCTATGCGGTCATTGGCGCCGGCAAAGCGAAGCGTTCCGGTGTCCGCGAACGCGGTAGACGTTGCGACAAGGGCGGTGGCGCAAAGGGCCGCGGCGGTGTTTGTCATCTTCATGCTTCCCACCTCCTACAGGCCGTCGCGCAGCAGTTCAGTGACGCCATGGCAGTCACGCCTGCTCTGGTTGTGACTCAGCGGTTCATCGCCGTCAGTAAAGCTCGTGTCGTAGATTGATCCGGTGCCCGCACCGGCCTGCGATGAGCAGTCAAGGAAGCCGTCCGAGCAGCTATCCAGCCAGAACTGCGTTACCTCGAGGCCGACGTTTTCCGGGTAGCCGCCGCAGTAGCTGTCCGGATCCCAGATGGCAGAGTCGACATCGGTGCCCACGATGTTGGTCATAGGCCGCGGCAACCCGGGACGGCCCGCCGTGCCGAGCAGCCACGTGTTATTGAAAAAGCCCATCCACGCTTCCTGCTGCATTCGCACAGCGTCGCTGGCATAGCCCAGCAGCCAGCCCACCACCTGCTCGAAAACGGTGCCGCTGACCACCGCGTCCGCCAGTGGCGTGCCAAGGCTGGACGGCGCCACCGCGAAAACCTCACGCGTTGCGTTAATGATTGCCGGATGGCGTGCGTCCCATGTCGGGTTCGAGAGAATCCAGCGCATCACGTTGGCGCCGTGCGAATGGGTGATTACCACCATGTCGGTGATGCCGCGGCTGGTGATGAAGTTGTCGAGCTGCCCCGCAAGGCAACCCACCGCGGGCGAAGTCCACGCGTAGGCGTCGAAGTTGCAGTTAACGACAACGTAGTTCGCAGAGTTCGGCAACCCCGCTCGAATGCCGTTGACAAAGTCCGGCTCCCAGTAATCGTTGAGAGCGTCGCTTTGCGAACTGGTGCCGTGCACGAAAGCGACACCCGTATTTGCCCGCAGCTGCGCGGAGGCGCAAAGCATCGCCATGGCGGCCAGAATGGAAAGTACAAATCTCATGGACAACTCCCGGCGTTAATCTTGCGTCGCCCGAGTATAGGGCAACGCGCTGGCAAGCGGTTGTCGCAATGCAACGAGACAGCCACCGTGTGGCCGGCACGTCGATTGAAGGTGACGCCCGCTACTCTTTGCCGGTGAGTGGAAAGCAGGCCAGGTCTTCGGCGACCGTGACGATGCCGGTGTAACGTTCCTTGATTGTCGACACGTTCGCCTCGAGGTTCCTGAGGCTTCGCGCCATCAGGTGACTCAACACGAGCTGACCGGCGCTCGCGGAGTGCGCAATTTCGCCAATGCGACTCGGCCGCGCGTGCAATCGACTGGCAACGCCGGTGGCCGACTCCGGAATTACCATGTGCATGACGAGCAGGTCGGCGTCGGTGGCAAGAGCAATGAACGCCGCGTTGCTGCCGTTCTGATCGCTGCCGAAAACCATCACCCCGTCACCCGCCTGAACACGAAACGCCAGCGCCGGCACAATGCCGTGAGGCACGTGCAGGGCTTGGACCGTGATCTCATCGCCATCCCACACGGTGGCCACTTCGTCGCCGGCCACTTCCCTGATAATCAGCGGAGCGTCGTTGTCCGCGACATCGTTCGACAGGTAGCGATAGGCTCCAGACTCCCCGTCAAACAGCCGCGCAACGAATTCCTCAACGCCGGGAAACCGATCGGTTCCGTCCGGCCCCGCAAGAATCAGTGAATGTTGGCGGCGCGAAAACGACGCCGACTTAATAAGCGCCGGAAAGTCGGCCGAGTGGTCGGTGTGAAAGTGACTGAGACCGATGAACTCAAGATCGTTGACGCGCGCGCCGGCCTCGCCCATGCGCAGAAAGGTTCCGCTACCAGCATCGATGAGCGCGACCGCGCGGCCGTCGTGCCAGACAAGGTAGCCAGACGACGCCCGAGCATCGTCGGCAATCGGACCACCGGACCCGAGAATCTGCACCGCAGTCTCTGCCGAGCTCCCGCACGTTTGTGCCTCCGCCGAGGCCGGTGCGATCGACGCCATCATGCCAGTCAGGAAAGCAGCGGCGCACGCTCGCAGCTGTCGCAAAGTCAGTGTGCTGCGATTCGCGTAGGGAAACCGGGGGAACAGTGAATGGCACACAGGCGGTAACCAGTGATGCGGCGCCAGGGCCGGAGGCGCTAGCGTAGAACCGGGGGCAGCGATCGCGCAAGTCGCCGTCGTGCGCCTCAGCGCGCTACGTTAGTCGTGAGGCTGGCTAGCGATCCGCATCGGCCGCGCTCCGCCGAGCGGCAAGACGGGCACTGGTTTCATCCACGGCGGCCTGCTCGCGACGCAGCTCCGCCGCGCGCTCACGCTGCTCGCGCTTATCGACGACCTTCTGCAGACTCTGTGCGCGAACGCGGCAATCTACCCAGCGCTGCCGTTCGCGTTCGACGATCTGCTGGTGTTCGCCAACCCGCGCCTGCTGCTGGCTAACAGCCTCGTTAAGGCGGCTCAAGAAAACGTGCCTGTCCCGCCAGCCTACGCTTCCAAGAGCGCTCGCGTCACCCGACGCTGAACCCGCGGTGTAGCTACGCCGGTAGTCCTGAAGCTGCGCGAGCTGCTGCTCGGCAGCGCGCAGTTGCGCCGTCGCCTGCAGCAGCTTCTGGTGTTGCTGGTTTTCCTGGGACTCGGCGTGATCGACGACCGGACGCAAGCGCTTGGATGAGCTCACGCGGCTGTCGCCTCATCTGGCTGCCGGGCGGCAGCACCAACCAGTTCGGCCAGGCCCTGCTGGCTTTGCGCCATGCTGACTCGCTCTTGCATGCCCTGCGCAAGGAAGCGGCGCATGTGCGGCCAGCGGTTGATCGCCGCGTCGATTTCCGGGTTGGTGCCAGGCTGGTAGGCGCCGACGTTAATCAGGTCTTCGTTTTGCCGGTAGCAAGAGTACGTGCGGCGGAATGCAGCCACCGCGGCGGCGTGCTCCGGCGTTACGATTTGCGTAAACGCGCGGCTCACGGATGCCTCAATGTCGATGGCCGGGTATTGCCCCTGCTCGGCAAGTTCACGCGACAGCACGATATGGCCGTCGAGAATGGCGCGGGCCGCATCGGCGATGGGGTCGTTCTGGTCGTCACCTTCGGCAAGCACCGTGTAGAACGCGGTGATTGATCCCTGGCCGTTGTCGCCATTGCCGGCGCGTTCTACAAGCTGCGGCAGCTTGGCAAAGGCCGAAGGCGGATAGCCCTTTGTCGCCGGCGGCTCGCCAATGGCAAGCGCAATCTCGCGCTGCGCCTGGGCGAAACGCGTCAGCGAATCCATCAGCAGCAAGACATTCAGGCCCTTGTCGCGAAAGTTTTCGGCGATGCTGGTTGCGAGCCTTGCGCCCTGCATGCGCATCAGCGGTGAATCGTCTGCAGGGCTGGCAATAACCACCGCCCGACGCAGCCCCTCTTCGCCGAGGCTCTGCTCGACGAACTCCTTTACCTCGCGGCCGCGCTCGCCGATAAGCCCGACCACGACCACGTCTGCCGTCGTGAAGCGAGTCATCATGCCGAGCAGCACGCTCTTGCCGACGCCGCTGCCGGCAAACAGGCCCATGCGCTGCCCGCGGCCAACGGTCAGCAGTGAATTGATCGCGCGAACGCCGACGTCCAGCGGCTCGCTGAGTGGCTGGCGCGCAAGCGGGTTGATGGGCGCGCCGGTGAGCGGCGCGCGTTCCCGGGTGCGCAAGGCGCCCTTGCCGTCGAGGGGTTCGCCGGCCCCATCGAGCACACGGCCAAGCAGTGCTTCACCCACCGCCGCCTCGGCGACACGGCGGCTGGGAATGACTCGCGCATCCGGCATCATGCCGGTTACGTGACCGGTGGGCATGAGGAACAGGCGCTCGCCGCCAAAGCCAACCACCTCGGCTTCGGCGCGCGTGCCGTCCGGTGACACCACCTTGCAGCGGCTGCCAACCGCCGCCTGGCAGCCTTCGGCTTCGAGCGTGAGCCCAATGACACGCTTGAGCGTGCCTTCGACAATGAGCCCGGGATCGTCGTCGATGCGCCTTTCGTAACCCTTGAGGCGCTTTGCCCAGGCGGCACCGCGCTTGAGCACATGCGAACGAATGTCCTGTGTCGGCTGCTCCCTGGGCGCGTTCATGAAGTTTGTTCCGTGCGGTCATCGCCGGCAATCGCGCTTACGATTTCGGCGAGCCGGCTCTCCACGCGCGCGTCGACGCGCGAGGTGTCCGTGGCCACGCGACAGCCGCCGCGGCTCAGCATGGGATCCTCGACGATTCGCCAGGCGCGCTCGCCCTCCGAATCAGCCAGGGATTCATTCACGATGGTGGCATCGTCCGGATGCAGAAACAGGCGCACGTCCCGGGACGACGCCGGCAGTACGTTCAAGGCGCGGCGAACCACGCCAATGATCTGGGCAGGATCCGTCTTGATGGCACGGCGATACAGGTGACGCACGACGATCATCGCAAGGTCCACCACCTGCTTCTCGACCTCGTCGCCGAGTTCATCGAACGGGCGCGCCAGTGCGTTGACAATATCGGTAAGGTGCGCGGTCTCTCGCCGCAGCTGCTCGCGGCCGGCGGCACGACCTTCTTCCAGGCCCGTCGCATAGGCTTCGGCGTAGGCCTCTTTCTGAATGGCTTCGAGTTCGCCGGCGGTGGGCGGCGGATCCGTCACGGAGCGGTTGGATACCGGCCCGTGCACGGCGGGCGGGCGCCACGGCGCCACCTCCGCAGCTGCGACGTCCTCGGCAATTTGATCGCTATCAGACAAAATCGTTGCCGCCGCCGCTGAACACTATCGTGCCGTCGTCGGCGAGGCGCCGCGCAATTTCCATGATGGCCTTCTGCGCTTCCTCCACCTCGGCAACCCGCACCGGTCCCTTGGCTTCCATGTCCTCCTCGAGCATCTGCGCCGCGCGCTTGGACATGTTGCGGAAGATCTTGGCCTTGAGCTCGGGGTCCGTGCCGCGAAGGGCAAGGCCCAGGGAATCGCCAGGAATTTCCCGCATGAGGGCCTGGATGCCGCGGTCGTCCACCTCCAGCAGGTTTTCGAACACGAGCATCAGTTCTTGGATGCGCTTGCTTAAGTCCCCGTCCATGCTCTCGATCGCCTTGACGATCGACTCTTCGCGGTCCGACGGGAACGCATTGAGAATGCCGGCGGCCACCTTCTCGCCGTTGACGGTCTCGCTCTTCGACGAGCCGGCCCGTGGCGACTGGCGGTTCATGATTTTTTCCAGTTCAAGGAGCGCAGACTGCTGCACGTCGTCGAGGCGCGCGATGCGCATCAGCACGTCTGTTACAAGTTCATCGGGCAGCTCAGCGACAACTTCGCCCGCGCGCTCACCCTCGAGATAGGACAGCACGATGGCGATGATCTGCGGATGCTCATTGCTGATCATTTCGGCGATGTCCGCCGTTTCCATCCACGCCAGCGACTCGAGCGCCTGTGAGCTTCGGTCTGCGAAGATCCGGTCCAGCAGCGTGATTGCCCTGTCCTCGCCGAACGCATTGATTAGCACGGCGCGGATGTAGTCTTCGCTGCCGACGCCGAAGCTGGTCTCGTCTTCCACGTCCGTCGCAAAGGTCTCGAGCACATCGGACACCTGCTCGCGCGACACGCTGTTCAGCGCCGCGATGGCAGTGCCGAGCCTTTCCACCATCGGCGGCTCGAGAAGCTTAAGCACCTTGCCGGCTTCCTGCTCACCGAGCGACAGCAGCAATACTGCCGCCTGGTCAACGCCTGTCAGTTGTCCTGCCTCAGCCATTGTCGTCTACCCATTTCTTCACTACCTGCGCTACGCGCTCCGGTTCCTCGCCGGCCAGCTCCCGTGCGCTGGCAATGCGCTGTTCGTAACTCTGTCCGCCGAGGGCAAGTGGCGCGCCGGCTTCACCCGCGACACCGGGAACGCCAGGCTGTGCGCCGGCAACGCCGGGCAGCCCGGCAACGGCTGCGCCGCCGGCCTGCACTCCCCCGGCTGCGCCCGGCAATGCCATCGCGGCGCCCGCCATCCCGGGCAGGGCCTGCGGCGCCTGCATCAGGTTGCGCGTCATGGGCCGCAACACCAGCAGAATCAAAAGGCCAACCAGCAGAAGGCCAAGGCCCTGCTTCACCAGGTCCATGATCTCGGGCCGCTCCCATAGCGGCGGTGCCTCGATCTCGGATTCCGGTGGCGAGGAGAACGACGAGTTCATGACCTCGATGGTGTCGCCGCGCGCCTCGTCGAAGCCTACTGCCTGGCGCACCAGCGAGGTAATGCTCGCCAGTTCCTGCGTGCTGATCGGCGTGGAGACGACGTTGCCCTCTTCGTCCACCGACTGGCGATCGTCAATAACCACACCCACGGACAGGCGCCGCAGCCGGTTACCGGGCTGGCGCACGTGGCTTATCGTCCTGTCGACCTCAAAGTTGCGTGTTGCGCTCGTGGAGCGACGCGTGGGCGGCGCTGGCGGTGCGTCGCCGTCCACCGTTTCTTCCGTGGCGGCCACCGGTGCCGCGGCATCGGCCCCTGTCACCGGCGGCTGGTTGCTCAGCGCCCCGGGAATGCCGCCGGGTCCGGTATCACCGGCGCGGCGTTCTTCCTCGCTGGTCTGCTCACTGCGCAGCGCGGTCGTTGCAGGATCGAAACGCTCACGGGTTTCTTCGCTTTCGGTGTAGTCCATGTCCACTGCAACGGTTGCGCGTACTCGCCCAAAGCCGAAGAGCGGCATCAACAGGTCTTCAATGCGCCGCACGTAGTCGTCCTCGATGCGACGCGTATGCGCGAGCTGCTTGACCGTCTGTGCCGACTCGGTGCTTTGCATCGGCTCGCTAAGGAGTCGCCCCTGCTGGTCCACGACGGCGACGTTGCGCGAGTCGAGACCGGGAATGCTTGACGCAACCATGTGCACAATCGCGCCAACCTGGTCGGACTGCAGCAGCAGCCCAGGGTAGACGTTCAGCATCACCGACGCGCTAGCTTGCTTGCGATCACGCACAAACACCGACTGGCGCGGCAGCGCGAGGTGCACACGCGCACTCGACACGGTCTGCAGCGCTGAGATGGTGCGTGCGAGCTCCGTTTCCAGCGCATGGTGGTAGCGAGCGTTTTCCATGAACTGGCTAACGCCCATGCCCTGCTCCTGCTGCATGAGTTCAAGGCCAACGCCGTTGCTGCGTGGCAGCCCCTTGCCGGCAAGGCTCAGGCGCGCGTCGTGCACCTGTTTTGCCGGCACCATGATCGCGCCGGACGCATTGTCGAGCGAATATTCGATGCCGGCGGCCTGCAAGGCGGAGGCCATTTCGGCGGAATCTTCGGCGCTGACGTTGCTGTACAGCAACGACATCTGCGGGCTGCGCGCCCAGAACATGATGCCGACGCCAAGCGCGACGCAGGCCGCGATGCTGACAAGCATTGCCGCCTGGCGCACGCCAGGGATGTCTGTCAGGTTGTTCCAGACCGCGGGTGGGTTAGCTGCCTGTTGCTCTGCCACTTATTGTGTTCTCCCTGTGCCCGGCCGACTAGACCGGCATGCTCATGATTTCTTTGTACGCATCGACCAGCTTGTTGCGTACTTCGGACATTGCCTCGAATGAGACGCTGGCGGTCTGAATGGCCAGCATCACATCCACCAGGTCGGTTTCTCCCTGGCCTGTTTGAAAGTCTGTTGCCAGCTGCTTGGCGTGCATCTGCGAATCGTTGACCGCGTTGACCGCGCTACCGAGCACCTCGCCGAAATCCGGCCGGTCGGGGGCCGGAGCTGCGTCTGCCTCGAAGGCCTTGATGCGTGCCGACGCGGAGCGCATTGTCTCCAGCAGTTGATTGACGTTGATATCGCTCATGATCGAATAGCTTCCCGGTTACTCGTTGCGTCAGGCGGAGACCGCGTGGGCGCGGCCAAACTCAGGGATCGACACGCCGGCGTCCCGCAGCCGCGCCAGTTTGTAGCGCAGCGTTCGCGGTGAAATACCAAGGCGCTTTGCGGCGAGCTTGCGACAGCCGTTGTCTTTCTCCAGCGCGTCCACAATCAACGCCTGCTCGCGGTCCTTCAGGTTCTTCTGAAGCTCGGGAGCCGGCTGAGCGGGTACGGCCGCTGCCAGGTCAGCGGTACCTGCTTCGAACACGAGGTCGGCTTTCTCAATGCGGCCGCCGGTTGCGATGATCAGCGTGCGCTGCACGAGGTTGTCCAGTTCGCGTACGTTGCCCTGCCATGGATGCGCCAGCAGCGCGTCGCGGGCTTCGTCTGACCAGACCGGCAGCGAAGGCCGGCCGGCGCAGTGCCGCTGCATGAAGTGCTGGCACAGCGGCAGGATGTCCTCTGGACGCTCGCGCAGCGGCGGTACGTTCAGCGGAAACACGTTAAGCCGGTAGTACAGGTCTTCGCGGAACTGTCCGGCGTTGACGAACTCCCGAAGGTCTCGGTTCGTGGTGGCGAGAACGCGCACGTCCAGCGACACCACCTTGCGTCCGCCAAGCCGTTCGACTTCGCGCTCCTGCAAAACACGCAGGAGTTTGGCCTGCAGCCCTAAGTCCATCTCAGAGACTTCGTCGAGCAGCAGCGTGCCACCCTGCGCCTGCTCGAACTTGCCGGGGTTGGCGGTCGTAGCGCCGGTGAAGGCGCCTTTCTCGTAGCCGAACAGAACGGCCTCGAGCATGTTCTCGGGGATGGCCGCGCAGTTGATGGCAACAAACGGACCGCTGCTACGGCTTGACTGGTCGTGGATAAAGCGCGCCAGCACTTCCTTGCCGGTGCCGCTCTCGCCGGCAATCATCACGGTGGCCTCGCTGGCCGCCACGCGGCGCGCGAGCTCCTTCAGCTGGTGACTGCGTGAGTCAGCAGCGATCAGGCCGTCGCCGGCGGCGGCGCGACGCTTGAAGCGGTCCGCCACCTGCACCAGCGTGTCAGCCTCGAAGGGCTTGACGATGTAGTGTGCGGCGCCGTCGCGAATCGACTGCACGGCTTTCTCGATAGTGCCGTAGGCGGTCATCAGCACGACGGGTAACTCGGGCTGGCGGGTTTTGATGGCGGCCAGCAGAGCATGGCCGTCCATCGGTTCCATCTGCACGTCGCTGATGACCAGGCCAAGCGGCTGTGCATCAACGATAGCCAGCGCCGCCGTTGCGTCGCTCGCCACCAGCACCTCGTGACCGGCCAGGCTCAGCGTCTCAACCACCGCTTCGGCGAGGCTGGGGTCGTCCTCGACCACCAGGACCGGGGCGGCTTGAATACCAGCACTCATACCATTGCTCATGCTAGGGCTCATGCTAGGGCTCATGCTAGGGCTCATGCCAGGGCTCCGGGACCCGTGCCGACAAGATCGACCGACCTCACCACCGCCTTGCCGCCGGCCGGCGGCCCGATGTCACGCCGGTCGCTAAGCAGCGGCACCGGGGCGGCCAGCGAGCTGTCGAGGATAGTGTCCCGCGCGGTCTCAGCCGCGGCGGGCGCCACCTTGATTGAAAAGGCCGCGCCGCCGTCGTCCAGCGTGCGCGCCCAGGCCTTGCCGCCGTGGGCACGGGCGACGGACTGCACGACGGCCAGGCCAAGGCCCGTGCCGTCCGGCCGCGTGGTAAAGAAAGGTTCGAACAGGCGTCCGGCGTTTTCGCGTGCGATGCCCGGGCCGTTGTCGGTCACTTCGAAAATCGCGCCGCCATCATCGGCGGCTCGTGCCGACAGCGTCAGCGCCGCGTTGCTGCCGGCTGCCTGGCGTCCGTTCGTCAACAGGTTGGCGAGAGCACCTGCCAGCGCCTCGCGATTGCCGCTGACGGTAAGACCACTCTCCGGTACCGACACCTTGATGCTCACGCCGTCACCGAGCTGGGAGCGCACGATGCGCACCGCCTCGGCGGTAACGTCGGCGGCGTCGAAATCGGCCTGACCGGTGCGCCCGCCGCGCGCGTACACCAGCATGTCGTTGACCATGCGCTCCAGGTGCTTCAGTCGCGAGACGATGCGCCTCGAAAAACGCTGCTGGCCGTCGACGTCGAGAGACGTGCGGCGCAGCTGCGACGCGTACAAAACGGCGGAAGACAGCGGCGTGCGAATCTGGTGTGCCAGGCTGGCGGCCATCTCGCCCAGCGCGGTAAGGCGGGCGTTGCGTTCCAGCATGGTCTGCAGGTTGCGAGTCTCCGTCACGTCGGCCAGCAGCAACAGCTGGCCGCGCTCGCCGTCGATGTTGCGCCGTGACACACTGACACGGCGACCGTTGCGCAGCACCAGCTCACCGTTCGTTTCCGGCTCGGCAACGCAGGCGCGCTCAAGCACGTCGAGCCAGCACTCACCGTCAAGGGGCTCACCGAGCAGCTCCCGTGCCGCCGGGTTGGTTTCGGCGACGATGCCGTCGGCGTCGAGCACCAGTACGCCACCGGGAAGAGCATCCAGCAGGTGTGCCATTCGGCCAGCAATGCGTTCCTTCTCAGCCTGCTCGCGGT
>JBCAXP010000022.1:0-23019 GCA_038533995.1 Pseudomonadota bacterium | reverse complement strand
CGGCTACGACAAGAACGGCGAGTGGTTCCAGCTGTTCCAGATCGGCTTTGGCGGCGTGCCCGGGCGGCCGGTCGGTGACGGGCCCGACGGGCATTCGCTCTGGCCCGGCTTTACGAACGTGCCAAACGAGTTCATCGAAGCGTACTTCCCGCTTCGCATCGTGTGCTACGAGCCGATTGCCGATTCCGGCGGCGCCGGCCTGCATCGCGGCGGCAACGGCCTTTCAGTCGGCTACGAGTTCCTGGTGCCCGGCAAGGTCGCCGTGCATGACGAACGCTGGCTGACCTACCCGTGGGGCGTGCGTGGCGGCGAGCCTGGCATGCGCTCGACCAAGCGGCTGGTCCGCGCGAACGGCGAGGAGCAGTGGTTACCCGCCAAGTGCGAGGACATCGAGGTGGGCGAGGGAGACGTACTGTACTTCAACACCTGGGGCGGCGGTGGCTGGGGCGACCCGTGCGAGCGTGACGCCGCGCTCGTTGCGCAGGACGTCGATCGCGGCCTGGTTACCGTCGACGGTGCGCGTCGCTACGGCGTTGTGCTCAACGGTGATGGGAGCGTTGACGAGACCGAGACTGCGAGCCTGCGTCAGACCATCCAGGGCGAACGCGGCGAGCCGTCGCTCTTCAACTTCGGCGGCACTATCGAAGAGATCAAGGCGCGCGCAGCGTCGGAAACGCATTTGCAACCGCCACAGTCGCCGACGTTTGCGCGGCAGGCCCGCAGGGCAGGGTAGTACACCGTGGACGCAACCCTGAAGTCGCTGCAGGCGGAGTGGCAGGTCGACCGGCCGGCCGACCGCGCGCGTGTGCCGCTGTATCACCAGCTCTACTCGCTGCTCAAAGCCGCGATCGTTGACGGGCGCATCGGCTTCCAGGAGCGCATGCCCACCGAACAACAAATCGTCGATATGTTCGATGTGTCTCGCATCACGGCAAAGCGCGCCATGGACGAGCTGGCGGCAGACAATCTCGTCCAGCGACGACGCGGCAAGGGCACGCACGTCGTCTACCGCTACGAACCGGACGCCCTGCGCGCGCCGCTGGTCGCCACCCTTGAGAGCTACCGGGAACTCGCCAAGCGCAGTACACCGTCGCTCGTTTCGTCAGGCCAGGCGGTGCCTCCCAGGGCCGTAGGCGAACTGCTCGGCATGGCGCCGGAGGAGAGCGCGCTGAAGGTCGTGCGCATCATGAAGAACGCTGACGGCCTTCCATATTCCTGTTACACGAGCTGGACGCCGGGCTCGCCCTCAGGGATGACCCGGCGGCGGCTGGAGAAGAAGTCGCGCCTTGAACTGCTGGAGGAAGCAGGCATTGACCTGCATCGCGTCCGCCAGATTCTTGGTGCGGAAACCGCATCAATCACCGTGGCGGAATGGCTGAACGTGCAGCCCGGCGCCGCGCTGCTGTCACTGGAGCGCCACACCTTCGATCGGCAGGACAACTGCGTCGACGTGGTTTTCGGCCTCTATAACCCAGCCCTTTTCAAGTACAGCCTGGATACCCAATGAAACTCAACGCAACGTCAAGAGGAACTTCTATGAGTCGCGACCTTCGATTAGCTACCCGCCGGGCCGTGTTGCTCATGGCGACCGGCGGATTGTGTTTGCCCGCCACCTCGTACTCCCAGGATTCATCGTCAGGCATGGAAGAAGTGGTGGTGTCAGCACGGAAGCGTTCGGAGAACCTGCAGGAAGTACCCATCGCCGTTACGGCCTTCACGGAAGAAACCATCAAGAATGCCGGCATCGAGCGGCCCGCAGACTACATCGCGCTCATGCCCAACGTGACCATCGTGGACACAGCAAACGTCGGTGACACGCAGGTGAGCATCCGGGGCATCGTTTCGACGCGTGACGCGGAGGCAACGTTTGCCTACGTGGTGGACGGCATTCTGCAGACCAACCCAAACAGCTTTAACGAAGAGCTTGTTGATGTGCAGCAGATCGAAGTGCTGAAGGGGCCACAGGGCGCGCTCTATGGGCGCAATGCAGTGTCCGGCGCCATTCTTGTAACAACGAAGCAGCCGGGCGACGAACTCGAGGCGTCCATCAAGCTGGGCGCTGGCAACGCCGGCCAGCAGCGTGCCGCACTGCGCCTTGCCGGGCCGCTGTCGGATTCGGTGGGCGCCTCCCTGGCGGCGAGCTATCGTTCGCAGGACGGGTTTTACGAGAACATTTTCCAGGGCGGCGACGACGTGGTGGATTTCCACGAAGATCTCAGCCTGCGCGGACGCCTGATCTGGGACGTGTCCGATAACCTTCGCTTTGATTTTCGTGCGGGCCACAGCGACGTGGAAGCGGGCGCCATCAACTTCAACGCCGGCTTCGCGATTCCCGCCTTCGCGACCGTATTCGGGAGCGATTCGTTCTTCGCTGACGTCAACGATCTCGACTTCCGCTTCGTATTCAACACGCCGGGCGAGAACGAACAGGAGACGACCGACCTCGCCGTGAAGATGGACTGGCAGCACAGCTGGGGCGACATCGTCGCCAACGTGGCTTACAACAACCTCGATGAGTACCTGCTCTCGGATGGCACGAGCGCAACTTTCTACGGCTACGAGCTCACGCCCCAGTGCCAGACGGATCGTGAAACGCTCAACAGCTTCGCAACGCCCGAGTTCTTCGGCCCGGCTTTCCAGCCGTTTGGCGTATTGCCGCCCGGACCGGACACCGACTTCATGGGCGTTTACGGCCCCTATACGCCAACCGCGTGCGATGGCTTCCAGTACCAGGAGCGCAACCAGGAGGACCTGAGCGCTGAGATTCGCTTTGTGAGTCCGCAGGACCAGGCGCTTCGCTGGATCGGTGGCTTGTACGTGGCCGACATTGAGCGCGAGGTCGTCGTGGCCTACGGCGCCGACCAGGGCCAGGGCTATCTTCGCCAGCCCTATGTGCCGCCCACGGGCCCAAACCCTACCGACCTTCTGTTCTGGGACGTGTTCGACACGCAGGTCCTCGCCCTCTTCGGCGAGCTTGAGTACGACCTGACCGACACCATGGAAGTGGCGCTTGCCCTGCGCTGGGATCGCGAGGAGCGGGACGTCAGCAACCAGGTGCCCAACGTGACGGCCTCCGGTCTCAACATCAATACGCTCGATGGCAACGGCATGCCTGGACCGATTAACCCGGGACTGGCCAGCAATCCGGGCGGGATACCTGACCGCTCCGCGGAGTTCGATCAGCTGCAGCCCAAGGTCACCTGGCGCTGGGGAGTCAGTGAAAACGTCAACGTTTACGCAAGCTGGGGCGTTGGCTTCCGCAGTGGCGGCTTCAACTCGCTCGGCAGCAGTGACCTGCTGAATTTCTGGTTCAACACAGGGTCAGGCGGGCCTGGCGAACTGGTCGACGCGCAGCTCGTGATCAATGACACCTACGACAAGGAAGTGTCGACCAACACCGAACTCGGTCTCAAGATGGAGTTGTTCGACGGTCGACTCCGGCTCAACACGGCGATCTTTAACACCGACGTTGAAGACAATCAGTTTTTCGAGTTTTTCGCCGGGCCCTTTGGTCTGCTGCGCGTTGTGACCACGATTGACGAGATCAACATCCGCGGATTCGAGGCCGACTTCAACTACTTCATGAACGAGAACTTCTCGCTATTTGGCGGCATCGGCTTACTCGACTCCGAAATTGAGGAGAACCGCAACCGGCCGCTGTCCGAGGGCAACAGCGTGCCGCAGGCGCCCGAGGAAACGTTTAACCTCGGCGCACAGTTCCAGACTGACATCGGCGGCCTGGGCTTTACCGCGCGTGCCGATTACCAGTACGTTGGTGACACGTGGTTCCACACGCTGCAGGGCGAGCAGGTGCCGACAATCTGGCAGGTGTTCTTCCCCGACCTGGGCCCGTTGGAATCGGATTTTTCCCGCTCCAAGCGCGATGCCTACGGCACGCTCAACCTGCGCATGACGCTCGAGAGCGAACGCTGGAGCGTCAGTGCCTGGGGCCGCAATATCACCGACGAGGAGTTCCTGCAGGAAGTCATTCCGGCACCGGAATTCGGCGGCACGTTCAACCATCCGTCAGCGCTGGCTGCCTACGGACTCGACGTGGCGTACACGTTCTAGGGAACGACAGCTCATGACACACTCGGATCGTGAGGCCAACTACAGCGGCGCCTATAACAGCACGCTGGGCTTCGGCAAAAAGCCGGCGCTCATCCTTGTTGACTTTGTCGCCGCGTACTTCGACCGGGCCTCGGCCTTGTATGCCGGGGTCGAGGATGCCCTGGCAAGCGCGCTGCGGGTTCGCGAGGCGGCTCACGCTGCTGACCTGCCGGTGTTTCTGACCCGCGTCAGCTACGACCCCGAGGGCAAGAACGGCGGCGTGTTCTTTCGCAAGGTGGCGCCACTGCGAGACTTTGTCGAGGGCAGTCCGCTCGGTAACTGGGCGCCTGGCCTCACACCGACGCTTCACGAGCACGTCGTTACGAAGCAGTACCCCAGCGCGTTCTTTGGCACATCCCTCGCGACCACCCTCAAGACGATGGACATCGATACGCTGGTGATTACCGGACTGACGACCAGCGGCTGCGTCCGGGCGACGTGCGTCGACGCCATGTCGCACGGCTACGTACCCATCGTTGTCGCCGAGGCCTGCGGCGATCGCCATGCGGACCCGCATGAAGCGAACCTGTTCGACATGCATGCAAAGTACGGTGACGTGATGAGTGAAGCAGAGGTCATTGCCCATTTGGAATCGCTGAGATGAGCGAGCGGCACATCGAAGTGGTGGAGGTCGGTCCGCGGGACGGGTTGCAGGGCGAACCGCGCACGCTCCCGATAGAACGGCGCAAGGCGTTCATCGACCGCGCCGTGGCAAGTGGCATCCGTCGGCTTGAGGTCGCGAGCTTCGTGCATCCGAAGCGTGTACCGCAAATGGCCGACGCCGAAGGCCTCCTGGAAGCGCTGGACTATGACAACGGCGCTACTTACATCGGCCTTGTGCTGAACCAACGCGGTCTCGACCGTGCGCTGACGACGCCGGTGCACGAAATTGGCATGGCCGTAATTGCCAGCGATACCTACAACCAGAAAAACCAGGGCGTCGGGACCGCCGAGTCGGTCGCGGCCTGGTGGCAAATGGCGGAACAGGCCCGCGCGGCCGGCAAGCGCATCAGCGTTATGCTCTCGTCGGCGTTTGGATGTCCGTTCGAGGGCGAGGTACCGGAAGACCTGGTGGTGGAACTTGCGCACGCGGTCATGGCTGCAGAGCCCGACGAACTGGCGATTGCCGACAGTATCGGCGTCGCGGTGCCCGCACAGGTTACACGGTTGTGCCGCAGGCTCCGTGAGGCATTTCCCGACGTACCGCTGCGCTGCCACTTCCATAACACCCGCAACACCGGCCTTGCCAATGCCCAGGCCGCTGTCGATGCCGGGGCGTCGTCGCTCGACGCAAGCATCGGCGGCATTGGCGGCTGCCCGTTTGCGCCGGCGGCCACCGGCAATATTCCAACGGAAGACCTCGTCTACCTGCTCCAACGCAGTGGCGTCGACACCGACGTGGACCTCGAGGCTCTGATCAAAACCAGCGAATGGCTGGCCACTGAGCTTGACCACTCGCTGCCCGCCCTGTTGCCGCGTGCCGGCCTGTTTCCTCCCGCGCCAACCTTGCGTTAGGCTCACGTCTCCGCCGGAGGCCGTGATGCGGCCCGGTTACCTGGAGACGGCCTATGCTTTTTGGACCTCGACGTGTCTTTTCCGGCCTGCTGCCGGTTTTTGCAGCAATTGCAGGCGCAGCGAACGCCAATGAACCTGGTGAGTATCGCTACAACTGGCTCACGGTAGGTGAGCCATCCGGAAGTCACGTTGTCACCTATGCGGACGATGGCTCCGCGGCGTTCACCTTCGAATTCAACGACCGGGGGCGCGGTCCCGAAACGACAACTCACCTGCGGCTGAACAAAGCCGGCGTGCCGGTACACATTGAGATTACCGGCAAGAATTACCGCAAGGGTGAAGTCGACGAAACCTTCTCGGCGACCGACGGCACCGCCACCTGGCGCTCGAAGATCGAATCCGGCAGCGCTGCTTTCGACGGCAGTACCTTCTTCTGGGCCAACAACGGCGCGCCCGAAATGCTAGCGGTGCTGGCCAGGGCCCTGCTCGATGCCCCTGGACAGCAGCTCGAGATGTTGCCCTCCGGCCGAGCGAGCCTCGACACGCTTTCGACGCAGGAAATCGAAGCAGACGGGCAAAGCAGGCGCATTGCGCTGTACGGCATCAATGGCCTTGGCACGAGTCCCACGTACGTATGGCTGGACGAGGCGCGCAAACTGTTCGGTGTGGACTACGGCTGGTTCGGCCTGACACCGGAAGGCTTCGAGGAGCACATCGATGTGCTCAAAAAAGGTCAGACCGACGCCCAGGACGCGTTTTATCGCGGCATGACGGAGCGCCTCACGCAGCCGCTTGAGGGCTTGCTCGCCATCCGCGGGGCGCGCGTCTTCGACAGCTTGCAGGGTCGCCTGACGCCGCCCGCAACGGTGTTTGTGTGGAAGGGAAAGATCAGCGCCGTGTATCTCGAGATCATCGACATCCCGGAGGGCGCCACCGTCATCGAGGCGGAGGGCAAAACGCTGATGCCGGCACTGTGGGACATGCACGCCCACGTGAACGTCAACTCTTACTTCAACTACCTCGCCGCCGGCGTAACCAACGTCCGCGACATGGCCAACGATCCGGACACAATTTTCAAACTCAGCGACGACGTTACCGCGGGACTTCTTGCTGGCCCGGATGTCCATGCCCTGGGTTTTATCGACAAGCGCGGCGAGTACTCGGCCCCGACCGGCAACCTGGCGGATACCCAGGACGAAGCAGTGCAGCTGGTGGACTACTACGCACGGCGCGGGTTCCACGGCATCAAGCTCTACAGTTCCCTGGAGCCTGCGTGGGTGGCGCCTGTTGCGGCCGCCGCGCACGCTCGCGGCATGGTCGTGATGGGGCACGTGCCGGCTTACATGAACGCGACGCAGGCGATCAACGCGGGCTACGATGAGCTTACGCACATCAACATGGTGCTGCTGAACTTCATGGGCGGCGAGACGCTCGATACGCGAACGCCAACGCGTTTCCTCGTGCCCGGGGAAAAGGCCGGGGAACTGGATCTTGCCTCGAGTGAGGTCACCGAGTTCGTCAAGCTGATGCGCGACAAGGGCATCGCGCACGACCCAACGCTCTCGATCTTCCTCGACATGTTCCTGAACGAGCCAGGCAAGATCTCGCTCACATTCCGCGACATTGCCGATCACCTGCCGGTGAACGTTCGCCGCGGCGCCATTGCGAGCGCCGGTTTCAACGCCGGCAAGGAAGAGGCCTTTGCGCGATCAGCACAGACGACACGGCAAGTCGTGAAGCTGTTGCATGACAACGGCATTCGGCTGTTGCCCGGCACGGATAACTCCCTGCCGGGATTCACGCTCATTCGCGAACTGATGCACTACGCCGACGCGGGCATTCCACCGGCTGAAGTTCTGCAGCTTGCGACCATCGAGCCAGCCAGGCATCTCAACCAGCAGGAGCGGCTGGGCTCCATCACGGTGGGTAAGGACGCGCACCTGTTTCTCGTTGACGGCAATCCGGTCGAAGACCTGAGTGACCTTTATCGCGTGGAGCAGGTCGTCAAGGGCCGCAAACTGTACAACGCGCCGGAGTTGCTGAGAGCCCAGGGCTTCAAGCCGTTTGCCGCGGCCGACTAGCGAGTCGAACCTGCCGGCCTTCACTCACTGGGTCAGGCCGGCAAGAAACTGCGTGACGCGGTCGCGTTCAGCGGCCAGTTCTTTCTGCCAGCGTGAAACACTCGCCGTTACCTCGGCGTCGTTCTCAAGGTACGCATACTGGGGCAGGGGTGCGGTCTCGGGCCAGTCGAGGTGCAGGAGCACGGTCTGGGTCAGGGTATTGTCCAGCAGCGCACGGGTGGCCTCGTCCCGGCGGCCTTCCAGCGCCGCCCAGCGATAGTCGTTCGCAGTATTCGCAAACGGGTTACGAGGCAGCGCGTCAGCCGCATTGCGGAGGCTGGCGATGCGCCCGGCAACCTGATCGGCGGGAAGCGTGACGTACCATGCATCCAGCGCGGCAATGCGAGCGGCAACCGCCTTGGGCCTGGTGGCTTCACCCTCGAGCGTACCGGGCGCGACAGTCTCGAGATACGCCATTTCTTCCTCGACCCGCGACTCGAGCACGGCTGTGTGAAGCAGGTAACCGACAGCCCGCGCGAAACCGCCATGCCGGTTATCGATATCGTTTTCCACCGCGCGCCTCGCGGCAGACACCGCACCTTCCGGATCGCCGGCCGCCAGCGCGCGAATGCGCTCAAGCCGGTAGGCAGCCTCACTGGTGGGCGCAATGGCCAGTACCCGGTCACGAAACTCATCGCCCTCCTGCAGTAGGCCCAGGCGATACATGAATGCGCCGAGCGCGCCCGCAATGTCGGGGTCCTGGGCGTCTGCCTGCATGGCACCAAGTAGCTGACGCACGTACTCGACCCCATCGCCGTCGGCACGGCTCAGGTTCGCCAGGCGAACGTAGGCCTGCGGCTGACCAGACTCGAGCTCCAGTGATTTCTCCAGCGCTTCGCGCGCGTCAGCAGGTTTACCCTGCAGTTCGAGAACGGAACCGAGTTCGTAGTAGATCTCGGCATTCAGCGGGTCGAGCTCCAGCGCCTTGCGCTGAATTTCGACGGCGCGCTCGAAGTCGCCGGCCCGGCGCAGCAGGCGGCCGAGCAGTGAGCGCGTGCGGCTGTTCGATGGCTGCGCGCTGAATAACGCCTCAAGCTGTGGAATTGCGTTCCGGGCATCCACAGCGGGGCCGGTGGCCAGGGCTGCAGTGGCGTTCACGTACGTCACGATGGCACGGGCACCCGGGTCCTGCGGGCGCTCTTCGAGCACCTGGCCGATCAGCGCGTCGATCTCCGGCGAGACTGCGTCGGCGGCCATCAACCCGCTCTCGAACTGGCGCAGGTAGTTGTATGCCAGCTCGCTCTTGGCGTCGAGATAACCCGGATCGATCGCAAGCGCACCCTTAAGCAGGCGCTCGGCGGCTTGTAAACCCCGGAACGACCGTGAGGCCGTCTCACTGACAGCCTGCAAATACAGGTCATACGCCTCAGCGTTTTGCGTGCCCGCGCTGGCTGCGTCCACGAGCGTGCCGGTACCGAGAATGGAGGCTGCCAGTTCTTCGCGCACCTTGATTGCGATTTCGTCCTGGATCGCGAAGATGTCGTCGATTTTCCGATCGAAGGTCGTTGAGAATATCTGGTAGCCATCGGCGGCGCTGGTGAGCTGCGCGGTTACCCGCACCTTGTCGCCGCTGCGCTGAATAGTGCCCTCCAGAATGTGGGCCACGTGCAGCTGATCGGCAATATCCGTGACGTCCATATTCTTGCCCTTGAAAGCAAAGGACGACGTACGGGCGGCAACCTGAAGCCCGGGCACCTGCGTGAGCATGTGCAGCAGCGTCTCAGTGAGGCCGTCGGCGAGATACTCGTGGTCTTTTTCCGGGCTCAGATCCTGGAAGGGCAGCACCGCGACGGACGCAAGACTCGCGGTAGGCGCCGGCCCCTGCTCGGCGTCGAGTTGTGAGCCCATGATGGCCAGGGTAAACACCAGCATCACGACACTGGCGATAACCACGTAGTCAAAGGCGTGACTGACCGAATGGCGCCCCTGCGTGGCCCGCGCATCGCTGTCGCGAACGATGCCGTCAGGAGTGATCTGGTAGACCCAGGACAGGGTCACCGTCGGCACAAAGCCCAGCGCGAACACGAGGATAACGGCTCGCGCTGTCCAGTCGGGCGCGCCGATTGTCGGCAGAATCGTCGTGAGTACTTCGGTCAGCAACCATCCGACCACAAGGTAGGCAGCGGTTACGCGAAATACATTACGTCGTCTGAGCTCTGTGAGCAGGTTCATTCAAGGTTCGCTGTCGGGGGTCGCGCGTCAGGTTACACCAAGTGCAGGGCGCGCCTGTACTGCCTGCTCTCATTAGATGCGACTGCTGCCTCAATGGTTGCCTGCGGGCCCCTCGATCCGCGGCGAGCACGACTACGCACGGCTGCCAACTCGCTGATACCATTGCCGGATGACGTATTTTAAAGCCTTCGCCGGTACGCTGGTGACCTTCCTCATTGTTGATCTTGCCTGGATCACGTTTTTTGTCCGCCCCTACTACCAGAAAACCGTGGGACACCTGCTGCGGGAGTCGCCGGATCTGGCCGCATCCGCCGTTTTTTACCTCGCCTACGTCGGCGGCATCGTCTATTTCGCCATCGTGCCGGCGCTGGCTGCGGGCAGTCTGCGGGTCGCCGTGCTGAACGGCGCAGTGCTGGGCGGCATTGCTTACGCCACGTATTCCGTCACCAATTACGCCGTCTTTGAGGGTTGGACCACCGGTCTTATGCTCTCTGACGTCGCCTGGGGCATCTTTCTGACGGCGGTTTGCGCCGCCGGCGGGTACTTCGCCGCCAGACTCTAGGTAATTTTGGGGCTGTATGCACTGCAAAAGGCGGTGCGCATTGCGGGTGTTGGTTGCACTGTGGACTGCCCTCTACGCTTTGCGGAGTTCGCAAAAACAATGCGTTAGGTTGCGTTTTGTTGCTGTGCAAAAAATCTCTTTCACTGCAAAATAAACCGTGTAATATATTGCAGTGCAATATCACTGGATGCCGACACACCACGGAGTACATGCAATGAACGATTTCACGGAAAACTTCGACAAGATCGCCGACTTCGCTAGCCAGGGTCTGGAGCCGGTACGCCAGTTCGCCAACACCGTCGTGGACGCCGGTGAAGAGCTGGCCCGGAAAAACTACGCGCTCTGCGGAGACATGATGGAGTTTGCGATCTCGCAGGCCCGCCTGCCGCTGAACGTCACCGACCCGAAAGAGCTGGTTGAGCGCCAGGTAGCAGCTACGAAGAGCTTTGCCGAGCTGATGAACGAGCGCGCCACCGAGTACGCCGACATGGGCAAGGCCTTCCAGAAGGCCGCCGCCGAGGCTGCCAATGTCGACTTCGCCAATTTCCACCTCGATGAAAAGGTCGTCAAGGCACCCCGCAAGCGGGCTTCCCGCGCCAAGGCTGCCTGATTCTGTCGAGCTTTGAGCAAGGCGGGCGCCGGTACCCTGGCGCCCGCATTCCACCGGGAGCCGCTATGCGCGGCCGCCCTGACCGCACTGCCGCTCCAGCACGGGCACGGTGCCGATCGAGTCGACAGCATGGCCTGACGCATGGCAAGTGAACGGTTAATCAAAAAATACGCGAACCGGCGGTTGTACGATACCGAGGCCAGCAAGCACGTCACGCTGGACGGCATTCGCGAACTGATCACCGCCGGCCACGACGTTCGCATTCTTGACGACACCTCGGGTGACGACATCACCCGCGCAGTACTGCTCCAGGTAATCACCGAGCAGGAGCAGGGCGGTCGCCCTGTGCTCGATGCGGACCTTCTCATGCGCATCATCCGGCTCTATGGCAACCCTGCCCAGGACCTGATGAGCGAATATCTCGTGAAGAGCTTCGACGCCTTCATGGTTCAGCAATCCCGCCTGCAGGAACAGATGCGCGCCGCCATGGCCGCCACGCCGTTTGCCGATCTCACCGACATGATGGCGAGCAACATGAAGGCGTGGCAGGCGATGCAGGAACGCATGATGGGCCCGAAGAGCATGGGCCCGAACAGCATGGGCAAGAAGAGCACCAGCAAGAAGAGCACCAGCAAGAAGAATCCCCCCGAAGACGTCGACTAGCCCGGGAGACACTGATGGCCAAACGCACCACGTCAGCGAAAACGCAAGAAGATATGGAGTCACTGTCTGCCCAGTTCATGGCAACGCTGGAGAGCAACGCCAAAACGCTGCGCAAGATGCTGGGCTCGCCCATCAAGACCACCACCGCCTTGCTTGACCCACTCAACGTTGCCGGCTCCTTTGCACGCGGCACGCAGCAACTGGTCAGCGACCCCCTCAAGCTGCTGAGGGCCAACATTGAGTTGGCAAAGGACCATATTGCGCTGCTTCAATACGCAACGCAGGCCGTGCTCGGCCACGCGCCTGACCCGGTGGCAAAGCCGGATCGCGGCGACCGCCGCTTTTCGGGTTCCGAGTGGGACAACAGCCCAGCCTTCGACCTTATTCGCCAGTCTTACCTGCTGACCAGCCGCTGGCTGCTCGAGACGATGTCGACCATCGAGGGGCTCGACGAACTGGATGCGCACAAGGTGCGCTTCTACACGGAGCAGGTGGCGAACAGCATGTCGCCGAGCAATTTCCTTTTCAGTAATCCGGAAGTCATTCGCGCAACGCTCGACAGCGGCGGCCGCAACCTGCTCCGCGGTCTCAAGAACCTCCAGCGCGACATCAAAGCCGGCGGCGGCCAGCTCAAGATGACCATGGCGGAAAAGAGCGCCTTTACGCTGGGCGAAAACGTCGCCTCGACGCCCGGAAAAATTGTCTTTCAGAACGACCTGGTGCAGCTGATTCAGTACGAGCCGACCACCGAGCAGGTGTACCGGCGGCCGCTGCTCGTGTTTCCGCCCTGGATCAACAAGTACTACATCCTCGATCTGCAGCCGAAGAATTCGTTTATCGCGTGGGCCGTGGCCCAGGGCTACACGGTGTTTGTCGTGTCGTGGGTCAATCCCGACGAGCGGCTCGCCGCCAAGACCATGGACGACTACCTGCGCGAGGGCATCCTGGAGAGCATCGACGCGGTGGAACAAGCCACCGGTGAGTCCGAAATGACCGCTATCGGCTACTGCATCGGTGGCACGCTTTTCGGCGCCGCGCTCGCGTACATGGCGGCGAAGAACGACGACCGCATCAAGGCAACCACGTTTTTCGCTGCGCAGGTGGATTTTTCCGAAGCCGGCGACCTGAAAGTGTTCATCGACGAAACCCAGCTGGAGCGCCTGGATGAGCGCATGGCCGAGAAGGGCTATCTCGACGGTGGCGCGATGTACACGACGTTCAATATGCTTCGATCAAACGACCTGATCTGGTCGTTCTGGGTGAACAACTACCTGCTTGGCAAGGATCCGCTCGAGTTTGACCTTCTTTACTGGAACGGCGACACAACACGGATGCCGCGGGCGCTGCACATGTTCTACCTGCGCGAGATGTACCTGAAAAACAACCTCGCAAAGCCGAACGGCATCGAACTGGACGGTGTACCTATTGACCTTGGCAAGGTGGAAACGCCGATCTATCTGCAGGCGTCGCGCGAAGATCACATCGCGCCGTACCCGTCGGTGTTCAAGGCGAAGAACCTCTTTTCAGGGCCGGTACGCTTCATGCTTGCTGGGAGCGGCCACATCGCCGGCGTCATCAACCCACCGGTGGCCGAGAAGTACAACTATTGGATGAACGAGGACCAGCCCAACGATCTTGACGAATGGGTCGCCGGTGCGGAGTCCCGGCCCGGGTCCTGGTGGCCCGACTGGGACAACTGGCTGCAGCAGTACTCCGGCGAGAGGGTTCCGGCGCGCACTCCCGGCGATGGCAAACTCAAAGTTATCGAAGACGCACCTGGCAGCTACGCCAGCGGTTAACGCTCGACGCAAGGGTCAACTATGGAACTCAACGATAAGACAATCGCCATCACCGGCGCGGCCCGCGGACTGGGCGCCGCCATGGCAAAGCAGCTGGCGGCGCAGGGCTGCAAGCTCGCCCTGATTGACCTGGAAGCCGAAGCGCTCCAGCCAACACGGGCTGCCTGCGAGGAGCTCGGGTCGCCGCTCGTAAAGACCTATGCGGTGAACGTTGCCGACGAGGCCGCCGTGGTAACGGTATTTGCCAACATCGCGGACGACTTTGGCGCGCTCAACGGGCAAATTAACAATGCGGGCATCACGCGTGACGCACTCACCCTGAAGTTTCGCGACGGCGAACTCGTGTCGAAGATGTCGATGGAGCAATGGCAGGCGGTCGTTGACGTGAACCTCACCGGTGTCTTCCTGTGTGGACGGGAGGCTGCGTCGCAAATGATTCGACTGGGCTGCGAGGGCTGTCTCATCAACATCTCCTCGATCTCCAGGCACGGCAACATCGGCCAGCTCAACTACGCCGCCACCAAGGCCGGCGTGCAGGTCATGGCCGAGGTCTGGGCGAAGGAGTTCGCGCGCTACAAGATTCGCGCCGCTTCCATCGCGCCCGGCTTTATCAGCACGGAGATGGTAATGGCCATGAAGCCCGAGGCCCGAGAAATGATGACGGGCATGATTCCCGCCAGGAGGCTTGGCGAGCCTGCAGAAATCGCCCACGCCGTGCAGTTCATTCTCGAGAACGACTACATCAGTGGGCGTTGTATCGAGGTGGATGGCGGGTTGCGCCTTTAGGGGTTTATCGCTGCGGGCTGGACTGATTCCAAACGTCGTTTCCGCTGAGGCGTCTCGGCACGCTCAGCATCATCGAAAGCATCGAAGATCCCACTTTGAACTTGCAGGCGTACTCGGTACCCGGACTTCAGTCGTGGAACGCCTCTTCAACCGCCCCCAGCATCCACCGCAAGCGCGGTTCTGCAGAGAACCTCGGATGCCACAGCGCAAAGTAGTCGGACACCGGCAGCGCGATGGGAACTTGCTTCTTGATGAACGGGCCCGTATCGACCAGCCGGTCGACAACGCGCGACGGCAGCGTGCAAATGCGATTGGTGCCAAGCAACTCTTCGTTCACCATGCCGAACACCGGTACCGACGCACAGACGCGCCGCTGCATGCCGCGCTGCTGTAACTCGACGTCGACCACGCCTAATTTGTAGCCGAGCGGTGCCACAAGTATGTGGGTGGCGGCCGCATAGCGCTTCAGCGTCAGGTTGCCATCGGCCAGTACATGGTCCTTGTGCATCACGCAGGCAAAAGGATCAGTAGCGAGTTTTTTCTGCACCAGTTGCTCGGGCGCATGCCAGTTCACGGCGACTAGCATGTTCACGCGGCCGGACTCGAGATGTTGCGCCGAGTAGTCCTGCGCCAGGGGTAGCGCGACCAGACGCAGGTTCGGTGCCTCGTCGGCCAAGCGATCAACCAGTGTCGGCACAATACGCTCGAGTACCTCATCCGTCGCACTCAACACAAACTCGCCGGTGAACTCGACAGGACTCACCCGCCCTTCGGCTGCCAGGTCGGCCGCCTGGGCGACGATTTCCTCGACGCGCTCACGAAGCGCCAGCGCTTTTGGTGTCGGCTGCATGCCGTCGCTGGTTCTTACGAACAGCTCGTCATCGAGCCATTCGCGCAGCTGGGCTAGCTGTTTGCTTACAGCTGACTGCGTGATGTTCATCGCCTCAGCAGCGGAGACCAGGCTGCCACGCATCATGATCGCGTTGAAAGTATCCAGCAGGGGAAGTTTTTTTAAATTCCTATCACTCATGTGAACTATTCCTAGCATTCTATTTTGGAATAGTCAAAACACCGATAGCATTCGCCCATTGTTTCAGAATTAACGAGGGAATCATCATGCGGTCAATAAAGAACCAGAAAGTTGTTGTAACCGGTTCCACGGGCGGCATCGCGCACGCAACGATCAGAGGCCTCGTCGATGCCGGCGCCGACGTCGTCGTTTCGGCGCGCAGCGAGGAAAAACTCACCAGGGTCATACGGGACTTCGACGATGCCATCATCGGCCATGTCATGGATCTGCACGAGCCTGCCAGCATCGAGGCCTTCTTTGACAAGGTTGGTGCCTTCGACCATCTCGTCACACCGGCGGCGACCGGCATGTTCGCCCAGATCCGCAACATGGACTTCAAGAGCGCCCGCGAGATTGTCGACACCAAGCAATGGGGTCAACTCCTGTGCGTGCATTACGGCGTCCGTAATATCGCGAACACCGGCTCGATCACCCTGTTCAGCGGCACGGTCACTCAGAAGCCGATCGATGGTGCCAGCATGTTTGCGGCCGTTGGTGCCGCCTCCGAGGCGGCGGGGCGCATCTGGGCCTTCGAGCTGGCGCCGATCCGGGTCAACACGGTGGTTCCGGGTGTCATTGAGACCCGAATCTGGCCGGAGCTCATGGGAGACGAGACCGCCAGGGACACGATGAGGGCGATAGCCGAAGCACTGCCCGTCGGCCGCGTCGGCACCGCCGACGATGTCGCCAAGGCCGTACTCTTCCTCATCGACAACAGCTTCGTTAACGGCCATTCGCTGGTCGTAGACGGCGGCCATCGCCTCATCTAGGGAGCCATGACATGAAACCACGACTGATCAGCTTCCCGGTATGCCCCTATGTGCAGCGGGCACGCATCCTCCTGAACACCAAACAGGTCGAACACGACATCGACTACATCGACCTGCTCGACAAACCCGCGTGGTACCTCGATCGTGTTCCCACCGGCAAAGTCCCGGCCCTGTTCATCGGCAATGAGACCCTGTTCGAATCGAATGTCATCACCGAGTACCTGGACGACACGGCGGGGGTGCCCCTGTTGCCTGGCGATCCGCTAGCGCGTGCCACCGAAAAGTCCTGGATCGCGTACTCGGATGGCCTGCTAATGGCCTTGTACCGGGCGCTGACCGCCGACGGTATCGATGGCTACACCCCACAGAAGAACGCACTGCTGGATGGTATCGACCGCGCTGGCGATTTCATTCGTGCACGCATGGCGATCGGTTACCGCCTCGGTGCCTTCGAAGCGGCGATCGGGCCGCTTATGCAGCGCATCGAGCTGGTGCCCGACTTACGCGATGCCTTCCGGGCACGCTTCCGCGAAACAGGCCGGATCGGGCGTTGGGCTCGCCGCCTGGTCGATGACGACGCTATCGCGGCATCGGTACCGGACGATTTCGTCGAGCAATTCGATGCGTTTTTCAAGACCGACCAGAAGCCATACCTCGCCGAGGCAGCGGCCTGAACCCGATACCCCAAACGGAGAACACAATGAAACTCTACTACAAACCCGGTGCGTGCTCGCTGGCCTCGCACATCATCCTCAACGAAGTCGAATACCGCTTCGAAGTCGAATACCGCTTCGAACTCGAGAAGACCGACACGGAGAACGCCATCGCGGAGTCGGGCATCGACTACCTGTCGGTGAATCCGAACGGCTACGTGCCAGCGCCTACCTGCTCGGCACCGACTTCAGCGTTGCGGACGCCTACGCCTTTGTTGTGCTGAACTGGTCAGGCGTCGTGGGCTTTGATCTCGGTGCCTTTCCGAAGGTCGCGGCCTACGTCAAGCGCGTTGGCGGCCGGCCGAGTGCGATCCGCGCCATGGTTGCAGAAGGCCTGATCGACGAGCGGCAAGTCTCATGAGTCCCGAAGGCGGCTTGCGCGCGGCAATCGGGACGTACTTCGATGGACTTTACGAGAGTGACGTCAACAAGCTTGGTGAGGTGTTCCACCCACGCGCCATCTACGCCACCGCGGACGAAGCCACTCCCCTCTATCGCGACATGGACGAGTACTTCGCGGTAGTCGCGGCCCGCCCGTCACCCGAGTCCCGCAAAGAGGCCCGCAAGGACGCAATCGACGAGATCCGGTTTTCCGGAGACAACACCGCGTTTGCGCGCGTTCGCTGTTCGATCGGAAACCGTGACTTCGTCGACTTCCTGAGCTTCGTCCGCGAGAACGACCGCTGGCTGATTATCGCCAAGGTCTTCCAGATCATCGAGCACTAAACCGAAGGAGCAACTCATGCCCTACATCAACATCAAGGTTACCCGTGAAGGCGTGACCGACGCGCAGAAAGCCGAGCTCATAAAGCGCTCCACCCAGTTACTTGTCGACGTGCTCGGCAAGGAACCCGCTACGGCTTTTGTCGTCATCAACGAAGTCGACATGGAAGACTGGGGTGTCGGTGGACTACCGGTGGAGGACTACCGGCGATCGCTCGCGAAGAACGCATAGCACACCTGTGGAGTGTGGAACCCCGGGTGGGCGTGCCCGCGGTCCCTGGAATACGATCGAGTCCCGGCCAGTAGCCCTCAGTAGACCAACTCCACCCACCGCTCCTGTTTCATTGCTCAATACATGTGTTGGCCGCCGTTTACCGACAGCGTTGAGCCGGTGATGAAGCCCGCGTTGTCGTCTACGAGGAACAACACAGCACGCGCGATCTCATCGGCGTGTCCCAGCCGCCCGACCGGAATGCGCGCGATAATCTTCTCGAGCACCCGATCCGGCACCGCCGCCACCATATCGGTGTCGATGTAGCCAGGGGCAATCGCATTCACCGTAATGCCCTTCGACGCCCCTTCCTGCGCCAGGGCCTTCGTGAAACCATGAATGCCGGACTTCGCAGCGGCGTAGTTCACCTGGCCGTACTGACCGGCCTGGCCGTTGATCGAGCCGATGTTCACGATGCGCCCGAAGCCGCGCTCACGCATACCGGCCAGCACCTCGTGGCACATGTTGAAACAGCCCCCCAGGTTCGTGTCGAGCACAGCCTGCCAGTTGTCGTGGGTCATTTTCTGCATGACGCCGTCGCGGGTAATGCCCGCGTTGTTTACCAGCACATCGGCGGGGCCGAGGTCTGACGTGACCCGTTCAACGCCCGCGGCGCAGCTTTCAAAGTCTGCGACGTCCCACTTGTAGACGGGTACGCCGGTTTCTTCGCTGAACGCGTTGGCACGCTCAGCATTGCCGACATAGTTCGCCGCAACCTTGTAGCCCGCCTCCTTCAGTGCAACGCAGATGGCTGCGCCGATACCGCGCGTGCCGCCTGTCACAATGGCCGTTCTCGTCATGTCATTGTCCCCTTGAGTTTTATGGAAGTCCTAGCCGCGCTCGACGCACAGCGCGATACCCATGCCGCCGCCGATGCACAGCGTCGCCAGGCCCCGCTTTGCGTCGCGCCGAATCATTTCGTGGAGAAGCGTTACCAGGATGCGTGCGCCGGAGGCGCCGATGGGATGCCCCAGTGCGATGGCGCCGCCGTTTACGTTGACGCGGTTCGTGTCCCAGGTCATCTCCTGGTTCACCGCGCAGGCCTGCGCAGCGAAGGCCTCGTTGGCCTCGACAAGATCGAGCTGGTCGACACTCCAGCCGGCCTTGGCAAGCGCTGCCTGGCTGGCGGGAATTGGCCCCGTTCCCATGATCTCGGGATCTACGCCGCTCGTTGCCCACGAGACGATTCGGGCAATCGGTGCAATGCCGTTTTTCTCACAGTACTCGTCGTGCGATACCACCAGCGCGGCGGCACCGTCGTTGAGGCCGGACGCATTGCCGGCGGTGACGCTGCCTTCCCGATCGAATGCAGGGCGCAGCTTTGCCAGTGTCTCCACGGTTGTGCTCGCGCGCGGATGCTCGTCGGCGGCGACGACAGTGTCACCCTTACGCCCCGGCACGGTGACCGGCACGACTTCCGCGTCAAAGTAGCCCGCCTCGGTAGCGGCGGCGGCCTTGCGCTGAGACTCGGCCGCAAAGGCGTCCTGCGTTTCGCGGCTGATGGAAAATTTCTTTGCAACGTTTTCCGCCGTGATGCCCATGTGGATACCGGAAAACGCGTCCTGCAGACCGTCAACAATCATACTGTCGGCAAAGCTGGCGGGGCCCAGGCGCACTCCGTTACGCAGGTTCGCGACATGCGGCGACTTGCTCATGTTTTCCTGGCCACCGGCAACAACCACTTCGGCGTCCCCCAGGGCGACTGCCTGCCCTGCAAGCGCCACCGCGCGCAGCCCGGAGCCACACACCTGGTTGATGCCGTAAGCCGTTCGCTCGACGGGAATGCCGGCCGCTACCGCCGCCTGCCGTGCGGCATTCTGGCCCACGCCGGCGGTCAGTACGTGACCCAGTATCACCTCGTCGACCTGGTCCGCGCCGACGTTGGCGCGCTTTAGTGCTTCGACGATGGCAACTTTGCCCAGATCGCTGGCGTTGACGGTGGACAGACCGCCGCCGAACGAGCCAATGGGGGTGCGCGCTGCACTTAGAATGACGGGTTGACGCATGATGATAATCCTCCTTGGAGAGCTTCTTGCCGTTACACTAGCAACCGTGCCAGGTGGACACCATTAGACTTGAGTCGCACGCCAGTTCAGGCTACAACGGCTCCACCTCGTTGTTACCGCTAGAAGACAGGCAGGCTTTTGCTCGCATGCTCACCCTGATTAAAAACGCCAGTGTTTTCGCGCCCGATCCACTCGGTCACGCCGACGTGTTAGTGGCGGATGGCCGCATCGCCAGCGTTGCGCCCGGCATCGACGTTTCCGGCAGCGTTGTTGACGTTTTCGATGCCGAAGGCCGCTGGCTCTTGCCTGGGCTGGTGGACGCCCTGACGCACCCGGCGGGTGGTGGCGGGGAGGGCGGCTTTGCAAACCGCACAAGCGAAGTGTCGTTTGACACCTTTGTGCTGGCGGGGGTGACCTCACCCGTCGGTGCGCTGGGCACCGACTCGTACGGCCGTGGCCTGGACGTGTTGTACGGCAACGTGATGAGCCTGCGGGCCCGTGGTTTGAGCGCGTACATGTACACCGGTTCCTACCGCGTGCCAGCCGATACGATTACCGGGGACGTCACCCGCGACATCGTGTTCGTTGAGCCAGTTATCGGCATGGGGGAAGTAGCCATTGCGGATCACCGTTCCTCACAGCCCACGGCGCAGGAATTGCGGCGCATCGCGGCCGAGACCCGACTCGGCGGCGTGATTAGCGGACGCGGCGGCACGGTGCTCGTGCACGTTGGCGACGGCCCCGACCGCCTCGGCGTGTTGCGTGCGGCGCTCGCGGGCAGCGACCTGCCGGCCCGCGTTTTCTATCCGACGCACACCAACCGCAATGCGGAACTGCTCGATGAGGCGATTGCGTTTGCAAAGGACGGTGCAAGCATCGATTTCACGGCGTCGACGTTGCCGGAGTTCATCGAGCAGGGCGAAGTGGACGTGCTCGACGCGATGGCGCGGGCGCAAGCCGCCGGCGTACCGGCGGAACGCATAACGCTGTCATCAGATGCGGGCGGCTCACTGCCTCACTACGTCGACGGTGAACTGTGTGGCCTGAAGGCAGCTTCGCCGGGTGTCTTACTCGAGCAGGTGCGCCGGGCAATGCGCGAAAATCCGCAGAGTGTTGAAAGGGTGATCGCGTCAGTGACGCGCAACCCGGCGGCGGCGCTTGGACTTCCTGACGTCGGGCGCGTCCAGGCGGGCGCCCGGGCAAACCTGCTGATCATCGATGCGCAGTCCGGTGCACTGCACGACGTGATGGGGAACGGCCAGTGGCTGTTGCGCGCCGGCGAGCTTACCGCCGACTACGACGGAATGTAGTCGGGACCTGGGGCTTCTTCATCAGAACCCACTGACTGCCCTCCGTCTCCCACGCATCTTTCACCATCGGTTCCGTTGCCAGTTCCTCAAACCCGTGGCGCTCGTAAAGCCGCTGCGCCCCGGGATTGGCGTCCGACACAATGAGGCTCAGGCCCTTACGCTTTGTCTCCGCGGCCAGCCTGTCGGCGATGCCAAGGAGCGCGGCACCGGCACCCCTGCCGCGAAAATCCGGATACGTCGCGAGCACGTTGACGTACCAGGTGCCGGACACACGGTCTTCCAGCCGCTGCAGCGGTACGAACATGGGTGGCAGTTCTTCGTAATCGACCGGTTCGGGTTCGAAGGGCAGGGGATAACCGATGAGCGCGGCAACGACGGCGCCGTTGTGTTCACGAACAACCGTGTTGCGATAGGAGAAGCCGCCGCTTTCGCGCCGCGCACGCGCCTCGCCGACAGCCCAGGGCGACTCATCGCCCTGCGCTGATTTTGACCAGAGGTAAAACGGCATACCATCGCCGGCCATGTTGACAAGTTCGGCCATGGCTTTGGCATCCGACCGTGTGGCGGGTCGATGGGGAGACTCGAGCGGCAGCATGGTCCTGAGGCTGGCAGGGGTCGTTTGAGTGTCTCAGGCTTCCAGCATGACTTCAAATCCACCGAAGATCATTCGACTGCCGTCAAACGGCATGTCCGTCGGATCCATGCCCATCGCTTCTATGTCCTGCATAACCGCCTTGTTTCCGGCATCGCGCGCTTCCTTGTCGGGCCAGACTATCCAGGAGAATACGACCGTTTCATCGGCGTTCAGTTTTACGGCCATCGGAAAAGACGTGAGCTTGCCGTCGGGTACGTCGTCGCCCCAGCATTCGACCAGCTTCGTAGCGCCGTGCTTCCTGAAAACCGGTGCCACTTTCGTGGCCATGGCCTTGTACGCATCCTTCTTAGCGTTCTGCACTGCCAGGACAAAGCCGTCTACGTAACTCATTGCACACCTCCAGGTAGTTCTGATAACGACGAATTGCGTTTACTACCTGTAGTGTAGACCTGCTGGAGGAGGGCAGTTAGAAAAAAAAGGGGAGCCAGCGCAGACGTCTTGTCCATGGCCGGGGCCCTGTAGAGCCCCGTTGCCTGCTCTGTGCTCCCCAAACAAAGCGCAAGGCGTCAGTTGCAGGCTGCAACCGTACCGGACGGACCGGGTACGCCGAAGAACGCGTTGCGCAATATGCCGAGATCGGAAAAGTTGGTGGTACCGTCACTATCCAGGTCGGTGAGCGGGTTTTCGCCAAAGAACGACTCCCGCATGGTGGCAAGGTCCTGGAAACTCACGACGCAGTCCTGGTCAAAGTCCGCATCGCAGGCATTGCCGAAGCCGTCGCCGTCTGCATCAAATTGATCCGCATTGGCGACTGCCGTGCAGTTGTCCATGGCGTCGGACACACCGTCCTCATCGGTGTCACTTTCGGCAACCGGGGTCATCGACACCAGGCGAAACCAGACGCGATCGAGCAAGCTGCCATCGGTAGGATCGCGCAGCTCGGCGCCGAAGGTGTTGACGTCAAAGTCCTGCAAAAGCCCACGATCGGTGGTGAAGTTAATAGCGAAGTCCGGGCCCGGCCCTATATTCGTTTCCTGGCTCAGCAGTTCCTGCGTCGGGTCCAGCGGCGCGTCGAACTGCAGGAAGAGCGTGAGATCGTCCAGCGTGTAAGTGCCGTCGAAGAAGCCGGTGTCCGTAACGATGACTTCCAGGTCGATGAGCGCGTCAAAACCATTCGCGGAGTTGAAGGACAGCCGCGCAGGTACACCGTCGTTGACGAACAGGG
>JBCAXP010000021.1:0-23320 GCA_038533995.1 Pseudomonadota bacterium | reverse complement strand
CGATGCACAGGGTTTGCTGTCGCGCGCAGTCGCCGCCATGGACCAGCCGTCTCACGACGGACTCAATACCTACGCGATCAGTGAGGCGATTCACAACGCCGGGCTGAAAGTGGCGGTCAGCGGTCAGGGCAGTGACGAGCTGTTCCTTGGCTACCCGCAGCGCCACGGCTTTCCACGCTTTGCGCGAACGGCCGCGCTTGGCCCGCGGCAAATTGCCGGCTTGCTGCACGGCCTTGGACGCATGGGTAGCCGAGGCGTCGACAGCAAGATCGGCAAGCTGGCAGGCGTCGTCGGCGCGCGCCGTCCGCTGGCCGGGGCCTATCTTGGCATGCACAGCGTATTTTCCTACGCAGCGGTGCAGCGTCTTCGCGGCGAGGCGCGGCCGCACCCGGAGCGCTTCGTGGAAGCGGTGAGCGCGGACGATCCGCTGGACGCGCTGTCGCGCCTTCAGCTCAGGCACTACCTCAAGGACACGTTGCTGCGCGACGCTGACCAGATGTCCATGGCGCACAGCCTGGAGCTGCGCGCGCCGTTTGTCGATCACGACCTGGTGGAGCTTGCGCTCACCGTGCCCGCCCGGCACAAGCTCGATCCGGAACGCAACAAGCCGCTGCTGCTCGACGCGGTGGGGCAGTCGCTGCCACGCGAGGTGTGGGATCGGCCGAAGCAGGGCTTCGCGATGCCGGTGGGCCGCTGGCTGCTCGAGGGCGCCAGCGTGTTCGAAGGTGACGGCGTGCCCGGGTTGTCGGCGGAAGCCGTCGCTGCCGTTCGCCGGGAGTTCGTGCAGGGCGGCAGGCCGTACGGCTACGTGCGCACCTGGACGCTGGAAGTGCTGGGCGCCTGGCTCGCGCGCCACGGCGTCAGCGGCTGATGGCGACCATTGCCATAGTCTCCGTCGGCATCACCGGCCGACTGAATGCCAGCTTCGAAATGGCCCGGCGCCTGGGGGAGTGGGGCTGCACGGTGGTGATCGCGAGCCTCGACGGTCGCGCTTCCGAGCGCGTACGCGCTGAGGGGCTGACGTTCTTCGCACTGGATGCCGGCGTGCCCGATGACCTGCGAGCCACGGGGAAAAAGCAGAAGTCGCAGCGCCAGACGGGCTTTTGGGACCGGCGTTCACTGCGGGTGAAGATCGCACGGGCGCGCGGTGAGGCTGCCGTTGGGGGCAACGGTCTCGACGCGCTGGTTGAGACGCACAAGCCGGACCTGCTGCTGATCGAATCGGAACTGCACGACGCCATTATCTTCAGCCAGTCGCTGTCGGTGCCCGTGGCGTTGCTCGAGTATCACGTCTCAACGCTGCGCATGCCTGGCGTGCCGCCGCTCAGCTCAACGCTTACGCCGGCGGCGCCGCTGTTTCGCATGCGCGCCGCCGCAGCCTGGCAGTGGGAACTGGTCAAGCGTCGCGCGAGGCAGTTGTACCGCCGCTGGTATCACAAGGGCTGGGACGAGCGCAGTGTCTGGCAGCGTGTCGCTGAGGAAAACGGCGTCAATCTCCAGGCGCTGGCGACGACGAGTCAGTGGCCGTTGCTGCAGTACCCGGACCTGCCGTGCATACACCTGTGCGCAGCGGAGTTTGATTTTCCGCACGCCGTTGAAGATACGCGCGACTGTGTCGGGCCCATGGTGCAGAAAGTACGCTCCAGCGACGATGACGATGCGATTCGCTGCCGGGCACTGCTGGAGGAGCTTGCGTCGGGCAACAAGCCGCTTGTAGTTTGCGCGACCGGCAGCATCCTGTCGCTGCCGCCGTTCCTGCGCAAGGTTGTGCGCGCAAGCGGGGAGCAGCCGTGGAACCTGATTGTTGCGACCGGGCGCGGCAGCGATCCATCCGTGCTGGGCGACCTGCCGGACAACGTGCATGCCTTTCGCTTTATCCCGCAGCTCGACGTTCTGCAGCACGCGAGCCTGTTTATTTGTCACGGCGGCATTTCCAGCATCCACGAGTCACTGCTGGCCGGCGTGCCGATGCTGCTGTACTCCGGCGGCTGCATGGACGAAGACGGCAACGCCGCCCGCGTGGCGTGGCACGGCTTCGGCCGCCGTGGCGACATGGCACGCGACGACTGGCAGGCTATCCGGAACAACATAACGTCGCTGCTCAGCGACGCGCATGTCAGGCTGCGCGTAGCCGGCATGCAGGATACGCTGAAGCGCTACGAACAAGATGAGCGGCTACGCGATGCAATTCGAAACAGCGCAGCCCGCGATGATTTGTTACAGTAGATAGTTCGTGCGAGAAAAAACGCGTAACCCTTTACATAAGAAAGAAAAAATCATGCTGATGACCCCCGGATGCAAGCCGCGCCAGACGGCACGACTCGTTCTACAGACCCTGGCTTGCCTAGGCCTCGTGACCCTCGGCGGTAACGCCCTGGCGCACACGCTGGGCGAAGGCTACCTGTTCGTGAACGTGTCGGACGAGGCCTTGGACGGCCGCTACGAGATCACCCTGACCGACCTCAACAAGGCGGTGCCGGTGGACACTGACCAGGACGGCAAGGTAGTCGAGGCCGAAGTGAACGTGGCCATCGACCGTATCCAGGAGTACTTCCTGCAGCGCATCGGGATCGGCGACGGCACGCGCGAGTACACGATCACGTTCACTCACCACAAGATGACGCGTATTCCCGTGGGGCAGTTCCTGGAGCTGCACTACACCACGGATGCCACGGCGCCCGTGCCGGACGTGCTGCACCTGCGGTACGACGTGCTGTTCGATACCGACGATACCCACCGCGGCTTCCTGGTAATCGGCCGCAACGACAAGACCGGCGTGGTGAACACGGGCGAAGACACCACGCTGATGTTCGAACCGGACACCACGCAGCAGAGCGTCGATTTCACCGCGCTCGACAAGGCCGGCAATTTCCTCACGTTTGTGAAACACGGCATCTGGCACATCTGGATTGGCATCGACCACATCCTGTTCCTGGTGGCATTGATTCTGCCGGCGGTCATGGTGCGACGTGACGGCAAGTGGCAGCCGGTGGCCGACTCAGGCCCCGCCGTGTGGAACGTGGTGAAGATCGTCACGCTGTTCACGATTGCACACACCGTAACTCTTACGCTGTCGGCGCTCGACATCATCGGCCTGCCGTCCCGCGTCGTGGAGTCGGTCATTGCCGCCTCCGTAATCGCTGCCGCGCTCAACAACATCGTGCCCATCTTCCGCGGTCACGTGGGCTGGGTCGTATTCGGCTTTGGCCTGTTCCACGGTTTCGGCTTCGCGAGCGTACTGTCACACCTGATCACGAACCGCAGCAACCTGATCATCGACCTGCTCGGCTTCAATGTCGGCGTCGAACTCGGCCAGATTGCCATCGTGCTGGTCGCTTTCCCGGTGCTCATCGCGCTTCGCCGCACGATGTTCTACCAGCGCATGCTGCTGCCGGTCGGTTCCGCCGTCATCATGCTGCTGGCGGCCGGGTGGCTGGTCGAGCGCGTCTTCGATCTCGAGCTGATGCCTATCTAGAAGTCTCTCCGTTCAGGCAGGCACGCGCCGCACCGGCATGGCGATGCGGCGCTGCCCGCACGTTGCGTTGCTTCCATATTTCCAC
Organism: Pseudomonadota bacterium; assembly: GCA_038533995.1. Taxonomy (GTDB): domain Bacteria; phylum Pseudomonadota; class Gammaproteobacteria; order Steroidobacterales; family JBCAXP01; genus JBCAXP01. Next base: position 19,760 of record JBCAXP010000021.1, on the reverse strand, counting down.
TATCGTGGAAATATGGAAGCAAAAACCGCACTACGCTCCCTTTCCGCGCTGGCACAGGAAAAGCGCCTCGCAGTGTTCCGGCTGCTCGTCCGCGCCGGCGAGCACGGGGAATCCGCCGGCAGCATCGCCCGTGCTCTCGATGTTCCACCCAACACGCTGTCCGCTCAGCTCAACGTATTGACCAATGCAGGGCTCATTCAGCGCCGCCGCGAAGGTCGCCATGTGCTGTACTCGGCCGACCTTGATGCGATGGGTGCCCTGCTTGTCTACCTCATCGAGGGTTGCTGCGAGGGTAACGTTGCGCTCTGCGGCCAGATAGCGGAGGCGCTTGAGCAAGTTACCCGGTGTCCGTAGTTGTCAGCATCCTGCTGTTTCTTGTGCTGGCGTTCGCCAGTGCAACAGGCGTTGCCGATGACGCCGTAACCGTTCGCGGCGAAAGCCGCGCGCGCTTCGAGGTGCTTGACGGGCAGTTTCGTGCCGGTAGGAGCGGCAGCGACCAGGCCCTGCTGATGCGGTCGCTGATAGCAGTCGAAACCAACGAGGGGCCGGTCAAGTTCGGCTTTGAACTCCAGGACAGCCGCGGGTACTTCAGCGATCAGGGCACGCCGCTTTCCAGTTCCTTCGTTAACCCGCTCGACATTCTGCAGCTCTACGGGCGTATCGATGACCTGCCGAAGCTGCTTGGCCCTTCGTCGAATACCAGCCTGAAGCTCGGTCGGCAAACGGTATCAATCACGTCCAAGCGGCAAATCGAGCGTGTGAGCTACGCGAACGTCATCAAGAGCTACACCGGGGCACATCTGACGTCCAAAAACGATTGGGGCGACGAGCTGCATCTGTTTTATGTGGTGCCGATTGCTCGACTCCCGGTGCTGAACTCGAGCATCGAACTCAACGCATTCAAGTTCGACAAGGAACAGTGGAACAGGCACATCTTTGGTGCCCATTATCGGAAGGCCAATCTGCTGCAAAGCATCGAGGGGCTTGCGGGAGAAGTCTTCCTTTACGGCGTCGAGGAATCTGACAGCGCGGAATTCCCCACGCCGAACCGGTCGTATCTTGCGCCGGGCTTTCGCCTGCACCGCGCGCCGAGTCCAGGCCGCTGGGATGTCGACATCGAGGGGGTTTACCGCTTCGGGGAACGCAGGGCAACCAGCCTGCCGTCCGACAACCAGCCGCTGGACGTCAGCTCGACGATGTTGCTGGCCCGGATCGGCTACACGTTCGACCGGCCCTGGAGGCCGGGAGTGGCCTTTCAGTACTACGCCGCCAGTGGCGACAAAAACCCTGCGGATGGTCGCTTCGACCAGTTCGAGCGGCTGTTCGGCGGCAGGCGCACGGATCTCAATAACACCTCGCTTCATGGCCCGTTGACGCCAGCTAACCTGAAGGCGATCGGCGTGCGCTTCGAGATGCGGCCGACCGAACGAATGCACACGCGCCTGATCTACTCAGCGTCGTATCTGGACTCCGCGACGGACCGGTGGGTCATCGCCAGGCTGCGCGATCCCACTGGCAATTCCGGCACCTTTATGGGACACGCGATCGACACCTGGACGCAATACTGGGTCAGGCCGAAGCGGCTGCGGCTGGAGGTTGGGGCCTCTGCCCTGTTGTTCGGTGAATTTGCGAAAAATGTGCCTGGCGGTCCGGAGGGAAGCCGAACGCTGTTTGCCTACTCGCAGATTACGGTGTTCTTCTAAAGCACGCGACTTGCACCTGCCGCGCCTCGCTCGCGATACGCGGTTGGGGTGTGATTAACCGGAGTCGCCCGAGCCCGAATCGCGAAGGCCGGTTCCCAGAATTTCCGCTACGCGTCCCGCAATCTGCCGCCCATGGGCCTCGTGGATGAGATCCAGATGCTTGGACGCACCCTTGATGACGTGCACGTTAAGCTCGCCCTTGATGACGCGTTTCCACGCCTCGATCGTCGACTCGACGATGCGCGCCTTGTCGTCCGGCAGGAATAAATCAGCGTCGCTCATGAACGGCTTGTAGTCGTAACGCTTGCTCACGCGCGCGTGGTGCTGCAGGTTGCGGAAAGCGATGAGGTTGGCGGGCATCGCCTGGCGCCGGCGAAGCGTGGCGAACAGGCTCAGGATTGCCCACACCGCCAGGGTGCTCAAGCCCGCGATGCCGAACGGCACGACGTCCTTGTAGTGATCGTCAAAGCTGCGCAGGTCGGGGCCAACCACGAGGCGCGGTTGGGTGTGATCCAGCGCCGGGTAGTCGTCGCCGATCGTCGCGCTCACCCGGTAGCGCTCACCTTCCTGCGCCTGGAAGCTGCCAACGCCGCGTGAAGCAATGCGCTTGCCGAGGATGCCGACCGTGTTGCGCGACAGCGTGTCCTGCTCGTAGGGCACCTGCATGACCGCCCGGCGCACGCGACCCGGCAGCGAATGCTGGGCGGTGCGCACGAAGAGATAATCGCGGGAGTCGCCGCGGCCGATCGTCTGCCAGCCGCCGGCGGTTTGCTGCTCAACGGTCCAGTCGATGTCGAGCGTCGAAGGGTCGCGTCGCGCGAGCGCCGTGTCCTTTAGCGCTGACTGGTCGCCGGTCTTGAGGAAGGTGAGTTCGACAATGTGCGTGCCGCCGTTGCCGGCGGTGTACTCGCCCTGCACCGACTCGCCGGTACGAAGCTCCAGCGGTGTGGATATCGGCTGCCAGTCGGGTGCGTTCATCAGCACGCCGTTCGTCACCATCAGGCCAAGGCCCAGCGCCAGCAGCGAGTGGCGGAACCACGGGGCAAACAGCCACGAGCGCATGGTCTTCTCGTACCACGTGCCCATCAGGCGCATGCCTAAGCCGTCGATACGGCGCATGGCGATGCCGAGCGGTTCGTTGATGAGGTAACGCAGCTTCCCGCGGATGCCGGGCTGGCTGGCAAAGGCCATCCACTTGCGGCGCGCGCGCAGGCCGAACAGCGAGCGGCCGATGAGCGGCGGCGGATCGCACATCGCGAACATCGCGATCTCCTCGCCGTCGGCCATGAGCTGCTGGGCCATCTCGTACATGATCATGCCGCCGAAGGAAAAGCCGACAAAGCGGTACGGGCCGTGCGGCTGAACGGTGCGAAGCTCGGCGAGGTAGCGCGCAGCGATGTCTTCCACCGAATCCTGCTCGGCGGTGCCCTCGTCGGTGTCCTGGAACAGCAGGTACACCGGGATGTCATCCGGCAGATGCCGGGCCAGCAGGCGGGCGCCGCCGTGCACGCAGAACACGGGCGGCTTGCTGCCGGTGGGGCGAATCTTGATCAAATAGCTGTACTCGTCACTGGACCCGGCGCCTCGCACTCTGCCTGCAAACTCGTCAAGCCGCGAGGCTTCGAACAGCGTAGCAAGCGGCAGCGTAATGCCCAACCGCGTTTCAATCTCCAGCATCAGGCTGACGCCCAGCAGCGAGTGGCCGCCGAGGTCGAAGAAGTCGTCGTGCAGCCGCGGCTGCGTGCCGAGCAGGCTCTTCCAGACGCTGCGAACTTCTCGCAGCACGTCATCGTCGTCGGCATCGTCCGGCTCGCCGTCGCTCTCGGTACCAAGCTGGGGTTCCGGCAGTGCGTTGCGGTCGATCTTGCCGGCCGGCGTGCGTGGCAGCTCGTCAAGCACGGTGATGGCGGCGGGCACCATGTAGTCGGGCAGGCGTTCGCCGAGCGCTGTCCGAAGCAAGCCTAAATCCGCGGAGCCCTCGCCTGTTGGCGTAACGTAGGCCGCAAGCCGGTCGTTGCCATCGTGGCCGGTAAAGACAACAACCGCGGCGTCTGCCACGGCGTCGCTGGCCGTCAGCTCCGCCTCGATTTCCCCGGGCTCAACACGGTAACCGCGAATCTTGATCTGCTCGTCGATGCGACCGAGGTACTGTAGCTTGCCGCGCCGCTGGCGCACCAGGTCGCCGGTGCGGTACAGCCGACCGCCATTCTCGACATGCGTGTCATCGTCAAAGGGAGAATTGTCGGCTGTGGTGCCCAGGTATCCGGCGGCAACGCCGTTGCCGGCAATGCACAGCTCGCCGGTCACGCCGGCCGGCACGAGCTGACCCGGCGCGTCCAGCACGTAGGTGCGGGTGTTCGGTATGGGTAAGCCAATGGGAACAAACTCGCTGTCGCCCGTCTCGCAGCGGTGCACGGTCGCCCACACGGTGCCTTCGGTGGGGCCGTACTCGTTGTACAGGGTGGCCGTGCCGTTGATGCGGTTGTGCCGTTCGATGACGTCGGGATGGCAGGCTTCGCCGGCCACGATGACAACGCGCGTGCTGGCGAGCTTTTGCGTGCCGCCAAGCTCCAGCAGCATGCTGTACAGCGTCGGCAGCATCAGCGTGTGGGTGACCTCGTGCTCCTGCATCGCGTCGGCAATGAGACGTGGATCGCGCTCGGTGCCCGGCGGTGTCAGCACCAGCGCGCCGCCCGTGCCCAGTGCCCAGAAGATGCCGGCGACGGAGCTGTCGAATGCAAAAGACGACAGCAGCAGGTAACGGCCGACCGGGTCGCCGTAGTAGGCGATGCGCGCCTCGTTGGAATGCATCAGGTTGGCATGGGTAATGCCCACGCCCTTCGGTGTGCCGGTGGAGCCGGATGTGTAGATCACATACGCAAGATCGTCTGGCTGCGGCTCGACCGCCGCACTAGCAGACGCTGGCTCCGGCAGTGTGTCGATGGTTACGGCGCGCGCCCCGGCGAGCGCCTCGGTGTTGCCGTGGTCCCTGGCCGTGATGACGAGCGGCGGCCCGTCCAGTTCGGAAAGCGCCTGTACCACGCTTGCAATGCGCCCTGCCGGATACGCGGGGTCGAGCGGCACGTAGGCGGCGCCGGCGTAGTGTGCGCCGACCATGGCGGCGACCTGGTTGAAGCCGCGCGACAGGTAGATACCCACGCGCTCGCCGCGTTGCACGCCGCTGTTTGCCAGTAAGGCGGCAACTCTCTGCGCGGTGTCGTGTAGCTTCGCGTAGCTGTGATGGCCAGCGTCGTCGATGACGGCCGGTGCATCCGGCGACTGCTGTAGCTGCGCGCGAAAGCGCGTCAACCACGATGCTTGCGCATCGTACGCCACGGCCGTGCCGGTGCTGGCGTCGAGCACCGCGGCGCGGTCTTCGTCGTCCAGAAGCTGAAGAGCGCTAAGCGGCTGCGCCGGGTCGTCGACGACCGACTGCAGCAGGCAGCGCAGCGCGCGCAGCATCGCGTCGATCGTGGCCTGGTCGAACAGGTCGTGGGCGTATTCGATCGTGAGTTCGAGCGCATCACCACGCTCGCCGGCGAACAGCGTCAGGTCGAACTTGGACACGCCGACGTCCAGCCGCTCAATCGCACATTCCGCACCCTTGAAGTGGTGCCGGGCATCCGCCTGCGTTTCCAGCACGAACATCACCTGGAAGAGGGGATTGCGGCTCAGGTCGCGCGATGGCGCAAGCTCGCGCACAAGGCTTTCTAGCGGTAGCTCCTGGTTGCCGAGCGCCGACACGGTGGTGTTGCGAATGTCGCCCAGGAAGTCGGTGAAGCTGCGCTCGGGCGCTGGCCGCCCGCGCATTACCAGTGTGTTCAGGAACAGGCCAACGAGCTGTTCGATTTCTTTGCGGCCGCGGTTGGCGACCGGCGTGCCCACAAGCACGTCGTCCTGCCCCGTGTATCGATGCAGCAGTACCTGGAAAGCGGCGAGCAGCGTCGTAAAAAGCGTTGTGCCGCTGCCCCGGGACAGCGCCTCGAGGCGGCTGCGCAGCGCCGGCGGCAGCGTGATTGACCGCAGCGAGCCTTCGAACGACGGACGCGGCGGACGCGGGTGATCCTCCGGAAGGTCGAGAATCGGCAGCGTGCCGGCGAGCTGGTCCCGCCAGAATTCGAGCTGCTTTTCCTCGATGCCGGCAATGCGCTCCTTTTGCCACGCGGCAAAGTCGGCGTAGCCGATCGTCGCGGCGTCGAGCTGCGGTTCGCCGCCGGCGACACGCGCGGAGTAGCAGGCGCCGAGCTCGCGCAGGATGATGTCCGTAGACCACTCGTCGGACACGATGTGGTGCACCACCAGCAGCAGCCGGCTGCTGCCGTCGGGCAGCGTAAACAGGCACAGGCGGCACAGCGGCCCGGCTTCAAGGTCGAAAGCCTCGCGGGCGACGGCGACGGCCTGTTCGCGCCAGTGGGCATCGGCGGCATCTGTCAGGGTCTCAACCCGCAGCGATACCGACACGGTGTCGTTCACCACCTGGAGCACATCCGGGCCGGACTGTTCGAAGTGGGTCCGCAGCGCTTCGTGGCGAGAAACGACGTCGCCGAAGGCCTGTTCCAGGGCCGCGGGATCGACCGTACCGTCCAGCGCTGCGCACGTGACCATGTGGTAGGCCGCGTTGTCCGGATAAAGCTGCGCCAGGAACCACAACCGCGCCTGCGCAAAGGACGCCGGCGCCGGTTCGCCTTCGGGCCGGCGCGGAATGCGTTCAGGTTTACGGGCGGCAACGCCCTTGCCCTTCAGGCGCTGCTGCAGCAGGGCGCGCCTGGCATCGTCCAGCTTGTTCTGGCTGTCGGTCATTGGCCTGGCTTCATCGGTATGGGCTCATCAGGCCTGCGGGCCGAGCTGTTGCGCCACTTCGTCATCGCTCATGGCGGAAATCTCGGCGATGAGAATGTCCTCGATGGCGCGGGCGGTGTCGGCAATGGTGGGCGCGTTGTAAAACGTTTCCACGGGCAAATCAACGCCGAAGGCTTCGCGAATATCGGCGAGCGTCCGCACAGCCGACATCGACACTCCCCCTAAGTCGAAGAAGTTGTCGCGAGCGCCAACGCGGCTGATGCCAAGCGCCTCGGACCAGATTTCTCCAAGTTGCTCCTCTACCTCGCCAGACAGTGCTTCGAACGGCACGTCGGAGGCGGTTCGCACATCGTCCGGTTCGGGCAGTGCGTGCCGGTCGATCTTGCCGATGGCATTCACCGGCAGCGCGTCGAGATACATGAACGTTGACGGAATCATCTCGTCCGGCACGGCCTTGGCAAGCGCTGCTCGCAGTCGCGCCGAGGGCAGCGGTGCGTCGCCGCTGTAGTAGGCGACGAGTCGCGCCTCGGTGAGCGCCGGCTTTGGCGTGTAACCCACCTCGTCGAGGATGCGCCTGACGCGCCCTGTGTCGAGGTCGTCGTTCAGCTCAAAGAGCGCCGCGTCCCGTTCCTTGTGCCCCAGGCGCACGTCCCAGCTGTAGGGCAACGCGTAGTTGTGGTAGCCACGCTCCGTGCGGTGCACATAAATGCCGGCGTCGTTGATCAGGCAGTTCGTGGAACGGCCGGTATCGACGGGCCGAATCCACGGCGCCCGCGTGGACAGGTAGTCGTAAATCTCGTCAAGGCCGACGTCGCAGTAGCGGTAAAAGTCCACGAAGCGGATGTCGGTGAAAATCGAGTCGTCCTGGAAAATTTCCACATCCAGCGTGTGCGCCACCGCGTCATCGATGCGGTGGTACACCTTGCGCGCCTCAATAATGGCCTTCTCGATGGCCTCGGTTTCGAGGATGCGATGGCGAAACAGGTCATCCAGGCGCGTTTCAAAAATCTGCCCGCGCGACAAACCGGTCACGATGTAGTTGATGCCGCGCTTGCGCGCCTCGTTCATGCTGAGCGTGTAGATCGTCTTGAAGCAGCCGTGGCACACGTTGCTGTGCCGGCGCAGGCTGTCAGCGAAAATTTCATTCATGTGCGGCGTGGTGGCCACGATCTGCTCCACGCCAAGCTGCTCGACGCTGCGTTTGGCGTTGGCCAGCGCGCCTTCCGAGATGAAGCCGTTGTCCAGCGTCAGCGCCAGCGGCTTCAAGCCCATACCGACGAGTTGGTGCAGCATGTACGTGCTGTCTTTGCCACCGCTGAGCAATACTATGCAGTCGTGCTCGCCGTTGCTGTCCGCACGCATCTGATCGGCGATGCCGCGCAGGTCGTCCATGGTGCCGAAGAAATCCCAGGCTTTCTGCTGAACGGCATCGAAAGCCAGGCACATGCTGCAAACGCCTTCTTCGTTGAAAAAAATGCCGGGGTAGTTGGACGGTATACCGCACTTCTTGCAGGTGCGGGCATTGTCGGCCTGTCGTGCGTCAAACACGGCGGCGACGCTTTGCTCGACGCCGGGCACCGCGGCGAGCGCCGCCTCCACTTCGCCCAGCTCAACTCGCGCGCCGCGAATCTTCACCTGCTGGTCGGCACGGCCCAGGTACTCGAGGCGTCCATCGACGCTCCAGCGGCCCACGTCGCCAGTGCGGTACAGCACGCCGTCGCCGTGCGGGTCGGGCACAAAGCGCTCGGCGGTCAGCTCGTCGCGATTGATGTAGCCATCGGCGACGCCAGCGCCGGCAATGCACATTTCACCGGTAAGGCCGGTAGGCGTTGGCGTGCCGTCTTCGTCCAGCACGTACACCCGCGCGTTCGCGATCGGCTGGCCGACCGGAACGGACACCATGGTGTCCACGTCGGCATCGAAGTGATGGATCATGCAGCCCACGGTGGCTTCGGTGGGTCCGTACTCGTTGTAAACGGCAAGGCCCGGGTCGAACTGTGGGCTTGCGCTGCGGACAAGATCGCTCTTCAAATCCTCGCCGCCGAGAATCAGCGTGCTAATGCGGCTGGACTGGCCGCCGAACTCGCGAATCAGCGCCAGGTGCGCGGGTGTGAGTTTGACGATGTCGACGGCGTCGTCCTTGAACACGCGCAGTATGGGCAGATCGAACTCCGCCGCGTCCGGGTAGATCACGCTCGAGCCGCCGCTGATGAGCGGCAGAAACAGCGACGTAACGGTGAGATCCACGGCGAGCGAGCTGTGCAACGCAAACGCTTTGGTCTCGCTGCCGCAATACTGCGCCTGTGCCCACAGCAGGTAGTTCATCATTGCCCGCTGCGGAATCTTCACGCCCTTTGGCTTGCCGGTCGAACCGGATGTGTAGATCACGTATGCGAGGGCATCCGGGTTTGCGTGGCTGGCAAACGGCGCGTCATCACCGCTGCCAAAGTCGAAGGCATCCACGCGCAGCACTGGCACACTGCCAGCGATTTCCGCCGCGTCGCGGTCTGCCAGCACCACTACGGCGGGCCCCTCGTTGGCCTCGCCAAGGTCGGCGACGATGTCGGCACAGCGCTGCGGCGGGTGGCGCGGGTCCAGCGGCACGTACGCGGCGCCGGTCTTGAGTACCGCGAGAATCGCGAGGACCGCCTCGATGGAGCGGTCCGAATACAGCGCGACGATGCGGCCGGGCCCGACGCCGTCGGCGCGTAGTGCGTTCGCCAGGCGATTGGCGCGCCGCTCTGCCTGTGCGTAGGTGAGCGACTGCTCGCCGCACACCAGCGCTTGGGCTTCCGGCATCGCGCGCGCCTGCATGCTGAACAGGTCAGTGGCCGATTGTTCAGGCTGGTAAGCCTGCTGCGTGTCGTTGTAAGTGTCGAGGTAGCGCGAGCGTTCGTCGGCCGACAGCAGGTCAATGCTGCCGACAGCCGCGTCCCTGCTTGCCAGGAAGGCGTCAGCGGTGGCGAGGAAGTGCTGCGCAACCAGGTCGCGGCCGGCGTCGTTGAAGGCCGCCTGGCCACAGTCAAAGTCCAGCTCGAAGTTGCCGCGCCCGTCGAAGTCGTGCACCTGCATGCGCAGCTTGTGAGCGGCGTCGCCAAAGCCCGGGTGCAGCCAGCGCGTGGTCATCTTTGTATTGCCGATCGCCGGCATCGTGACGTGAACGAAGTTCAGCAGCACGTCGTAAGCGCGGTTGGTTTCTGCCGTGGTGACGCCCGGCGCAGCCTGGCTGAACGCCGTCATGATCGCGCGGCGCACCGTGGCGAGCAGCGAGCGGAACGTGTCGTCCGGCTGCACGGTGATCGACAGCGGGTAGACCTCGATGAAAAGGCCCGGCGTGCGGCGCAGGGCGTTGGACGAGCGGTTGTGGACCGGCGCACCGATCATGAGGTTGCTTGTTCCGCACACGCGATACAGGCAGGCGGCCATGAGCGTCGCGAACACGCAGAACAGCGACAGGTCGTCGTTGAGCATGCGTGCTTCAGTGCCGGCGATTTCCTGCAGGGCCTCCGTGCGCTCGTCGCCCAGCCAGGCGCGCTTGCGCTCGGTGCGCGGGCTGCGCCCGGCGCGCGTGTTGCCGTAGAAAAAGAGCTCGTCCCGTGGCTGGTCCGCCTGCTTTTGCCAGTAATCACGTGCGGCCCGCTGGCGCGGCGCGTCCCGGGTCGCGCGCTCCGCGGTGGCGTAGTCGCTGAACGCTGGCAGCGGCTCGCCTGATTTGCTGTCGTACAGTTCGGCCATTCGTTCGCACAGCAGCGCGGTAGACCAGGCGTCACTCACGAGGTGATGTTGGTTGAAGAACCAAGACCAGCGCGCGGGCGCCAACTTTACCAGCGCGGCATCGTAAAGCTGGCTGTCGAGCGGCAGCAGGCGCACGGTGCGATCCTGCGCCCAGGCCTCGAAGGCTGCGTTGGCGTCGGCCTCGCCGGAGAGGTCCACGTGTTCGAAGTGAACCGGCGGCTGGTCCTGGACCCGCTGTTGTGGCACGCCATCCTCTTCGACGATGACGCTGCGCAGGACTTTACACTCAGCGACGAGGCTGGCGAACGCCTGCTCGAAGCGTTCAGGGTCGATTGCGCCCTCCAGCCGGAATTCATACGCCATGTTGTACAGCGGCGCGCGCGGGTCGATTTTCTGCCCAAGCCAGATCAGGAACTGGCTGCGCGTCAGGTTAGACTGGCGCTCCTTTGCGTCCAGCCAGGCACCGTTCGCCTCCTGCATGGCGTCAGGGTTGCTCACCCCGCGGCGCCTTCACCAGGTTGGATTGACTGCACGTAGGCCGCCAGCATGGCGACGCTGCCGAAGCGGTCGATGGTGACGTCTTCGGGCGGAATAATGAGACCGCAGGTGGCTTCGACAAACGCGACAAGGCGCATGACGCCGAGCGAGTCGATGATGCCGTCCATCAGCAGTTCGGTGTCGTCCGTGACGGTTTCATCCTGACCCGCCAGCAGGTCGTCGTTGATGAAATCGGTGAGCAGCTTGTTCAACTGCGCTTTAGCTTCTGAGAGTTCGAGAGTCACCCGCGAGATGTCCTTGGTTTTTCTGAAAGGCTGATTGGCTGACGGCGTGCCGCCATTAGTATTTTTCTTTTTCTTAAGGCCCCCTGCGGCGCTGCGGGACAGATGCCCTGACGCCAGCCGGCCGCATCAGCTTTTCATAATTCAAAAGTTTCGTAACACGCCGTACGTCAGGGTATCGTGTGCCGCTGGTAGCGCGCAATCGACTGGGCAACACATAACGCTTTTTTTTCGCGTTTTTGTTGTCCGGAAGGTGGAAGCACGTTGCCGGGGAGCGTTTATGTCAAGCCTGCGCTCGCGTCCGCTACGCAGTGCGATAACACGGCTGGCGCGGCCAGCAGAGCACAACGCAGCAAAAGATGAGCGTGCGCTCCTCGCGGCGCGGGCTCGCGCCGTCGTTTGCAGGCGCTTTTTGTGGTTACAGTTTGTTACGCCTCGACCTTATGGATTTACTGTCTGAAAAGCCTCGAAACCGCCCGCACAGCGCATTGACCGCGGTGCTTGCAGTGGTTATTTCAGCGCTCGCGTTTGTGCTGGTTTCCCGCGTGGTTGTGAAGAGCTACCGCAGCACCAGCGACGGCTCGGCGATACCGGTGCTGTTCGACAAGCTGCAGGCACTGCAGCGCGTACTGCCGCAGACGGATATCGTTGTGATCGGCAGCAGTCATGTTTACCGCAACTTTGACCCAAAGGCCTTCGACGAGGCCATGGCCGGCCTCGGCTGCCCGGTGCGCTCGTTCAACATGGGCGTGGCAGGTATGAATATCAACGAGGCGAACTTCATCGTGGATGCGATGGCCGGTGAGCACGCGCCCGACTGGCTGTTACTCGAGAACCTCCCGCCGGTGCGGCCGAGTTCGTTCGGCAACGAACGCAGTCGTCGGTTCATGCGCCTGGACACGTTGCCCCTGGCGGTTCGCGACATCCTTTCGGCCGGCGTCAGCGGTCCGCGGCGCCTGCGCATTCTCGGCCTCGTGTTGTATGCGCATGCGTACGAGGAGGCCGGCACCGGCATGCTCGCCAGCCGACTTATCGGCGACGGGCGCCTCGATGCGAAGCAGCGGGACTACTTTTCGTGGGGTGATTCGGACGGCCGCCAGGGTTACCTGGCGCTGGAAGACGAAACGGCGCCGCAGTTTGCCGCACGCCGGCAGCGCCATCTCGATACGCTTGCGGCGTTTGACAGGGCGCTCGCGCACTACGCATCCGACCAGCCGAAACGCGAAGCAGCCGCCCGGCGCGTGACCTACCTTCGCGAGGTACTGGACGCCGCGGCTGAAACCGGGCCGCGCGTCGCGCTGGTAACCATGCCGAACCCGGAGGACGGCGGCTTTTCCAAGGGGCTTGAGCTGGGTGCGAGCAATGGCGAGCTGGCGCATCCGCTAATCAACCTCAACGACCCGGCGCGCTTTACCTGGCTCACCGATCCGGCGGCGTGGTTCGATTCCGCCCACCTGACGCGCGACGCGAGCGCCCGCCTGAGCGAGGCGCTCGCGAAAGACTTCTGCTCAGTGATGCGCGCTGACTGATGCTGTTTGTCGAGCCACGTTTTTTTCTGTTCCTGGCGCTGGTCGCGGGGCTGTACTGGAGCCTGCCGGGCAACCGGTCTCGCAAGGTCGTGTTGCTGGCAGCGAGCTACGTGTTTTACGCGGCGTGGGACTACCGCTTCCTGTCGCTCATTCTGATCTCGACGGTCGTCGACTACACCGCTGCGCTCGCGATGAGCCGCTCGGCGAAGGAAAGCGCACGGCGCCTCTGGCTATTGCTGAGTCTTGTCGTCAACCTCGGCATGCTCGGCTTTTTCAAGTACTTCAATTTTTTTGCCGAGTCGGCGTCGGACCTGATGGCAGCGTTCGGCGTTGAGCTTAGCCAGACGACGCTCGACATCACGCTGCCGGTCGGCATCAGCTTCTACACATTCCAGACCCTGTCGTACACGATTGACGTGTACCGCGGCAAACTGAAGCCGCGCACGCAGCTGCTCGACGTTGCGCTGTTCGTTGCGTTCTTCCCGCAGCTCGTAGCAGGACCCATCGTGCGGGCGGCCACGTTTCTGCCGCAGCTCGATTCAGTGCGCAGCTTTGCCAGGGTTCACGGGCGGGCCTGCCTTGCGCTGTTCCTGTCGGGCTTTGTAAAGAAGGCGGTCGTCGCGGACAACGTTGCCCCGTTTGTCGATGAGGTGTTCAGCAACCCGGGGCTTTACGACAGCGCCGCCCTGGTCGTGGGTGCCTGCCTGTACGCGGTTCAGATCTACTGCGATTTTTCCGGATACTCGGACATGGCAATCGCGGTCGCCGGGCTCCTAGGCTTTGCGCTGCCGGTGAACTTCCGCACGCCCTACCTGGCTGCGAGCATCACCGACTTCTGGCGCCGCTGGCACATCAGCCTGTCGAGCTGGCTGCGCGACTACCTGTACATTCCGCTGGGCGGCAACCGCGGTTCGCGGCTTGCGACACAGCGCAACCTGATGCTGACGATGCTGCTGGGCGGCCTGTGGCACGGGGCAGCGTGGAACTTCGTCGTGTGGGGTTTTCTGCACGGCCTGGCCCTGTCGCTGGAACGGGAGTGGCGCCGTTCACCCTGGGCGGGCGCGCTTACCGGTGGCCTTGCGCTGGCCGGCGGCACGGCGCTGACCCTTGGCTGGGTGCTGGTGGCGTGGGTGTTCTTCCGCGCGCCGGATTTTGCTACCGCCACCGAGTACCTCGGCCGAATTGTGACACTGGCCGATGGCCAGGCGCTCGCGCAGCCAGCCTGGCTGTGGGCGGTTTTCCCGGTGTTCCTTGGGCTTCAATTCGTCCAGGAGCGCTGGGACCTGCTGCGCCGGGCGTCGACCCTGCCGATGCCGGTATTCTCGAGTGCTTACGGCGCGGCGATGGCGCTCGCGGTGGCCTTCGTGCCCACAGGCTACCGGCCGTTCATCTATTTTCAGTTCTGATACTGGCCAATTCTGACGGCCGTGCCGGCGCCGTCTTTTGAATTTAAACGCAGCGGAACCGCAATATTCGTCATTTCCGCAACTCGCCCGATCGTTACAAAGCGTCGCCGAGGATGACTTTTGCTGTCCGGTCAGGATAATTCTCGGATTCGGCGCCCGGCGCCATTGTCGAGAACCCAAGAAATCTGAGGACAATTCTGATGGATACCGCAAAACTCATCGAACTGGTGCAGGGCTACGCAATCGAGTTCGCACCGAAGGTCGCCGCCGCAATCGTTGTGCTGATCATCGGCCGCTGGGTCGCCAAGGGGCTGACCAAGGTCGTGGAAAAGGCGCTGACTCGCGTCGAGGCCGACGACATGCTCGTCAAGTTCGTGGGCAACATCGCCTACGCGCTGCTCATGACGGTGGTGCTGCTCGCCGCGCTGGCGCAGGTGGGCGTTCAGACCACCTCGTTCCTGGCTATTCTCGGCGCTGCCGGCCTCGCCATTGGCCTGGCGCTGAAGGATTCGCTGGCCAATTTCGCCGCCGGCGTCATGGTCATCCTGTTCCGTCCTTACAAAACCGGTGACTTCGTCGAGGCCGGTGGCGTTTCCGGCACCGTGAGGGAAGTGCAGATCTTCACCACCGTGCTCACCACCCCGGACAACAAGAAAGTGATCGTGCCGAATGGCCAGATTACCGCCGGCACCATCACCAACTTCTCGGCCTTCGACACGCGCCGCGTAGACATGGTGTTTGGCATTGGTTACGACGATGACGTCAAGGCCGCCAAGAACCTGCTGATGCAGATTGTCGAAGCCGACGAGCGCGTACACGGCGATCCCGCGCCGCAGGTGTTTGTGAAGGAGCTGGCCGACAGCAGCGTAAACTTCGGTGTGCGTGTGTGGGTCAACGCCTCGGACTACTGGGGCGTCATGTTCGACACCACCGAGACCGTGAAGCTGCGCTTTGACGAGGAAGGCATCAGCATCCCGTTCCCGCAGCAGGACGTTCACATGCACCAGGTGGTCAGCGAAAAGGCTGCCTGACCCAAGCGCATGTTGGAAGCCCGCTTTCGCCAGCGCCTGGCAAACAGGGGCAGGCGTCTGCGGGCTGCGATTACAGAAAGCCTGGCCGGCCGAGGGGGATTCACGCCATGACGAAACGCACCGTTGTTTTTGTGTTGCTTGTGCCGCTGTTGCTTGCGGCGTGCAGAGATACTGGTGGCCGGCGTGGGCAGCGGGGAGGCGCGGGTTCCGATCCGGCCACTATCGTCGATCGGCTGGACCGTAACGGCGACGGCGCAATCTCCCGCGACGAGGTGCCCTCGCAGGCGGCGCGGCTGCGCGATAACTTTGACGTTATCGACGCCGATGGCGACGGCCGCATCACGGCGGCCGAGCTCGAAGCGGTGCAGCAGTACAGGGCAGGGCGGGACGGTTCCACACCGGGCCAGTCGTCGCCACCCGCATCGCCGCCACCGGCAGACACGAGCTACCCGCCGTCGGACGACGCCGGCGAGTGGCGGGCGGATGCGCGGGCGATGGGCCGCTCCGGCGTCGACTACATCGACCCTGAAATTTTGAGCAGCGAGAACCTGGTGGCCTCGCAGGACAAGTCAGGCAACGTCTGGCTGGGCCGCCTCGATCCGAAAACGGGCCTGTTTGTGGACAACGGACAGGACGTGCGCATGGCGACCAATGCGCTGCGCGTCGGCGAGTCGTACAACGGCCCTGAGTTCGGCGTCGATGCGTCGGGCTGGGCGGTGTACTACACAACGATGAATGACGGCGTGCCGCAGATCGGTCGTGCCCGGCTGGTCAACGGTGAGCCGGTGGCCGAAGTGCTGACGAAAGACAGCCAGCGGCGCCAGTCTGTGCTCGCAAGCAAGAACCCGTCCGCGAGCGATACGACGCTGGCCTACCTCCATGGCAGTCTGCGCGGCGGCGAATTCTACTGGGCTGATCGCAAGCGCCTGTCCAGCGAGAACCGCCTGATGCCCATCTCCGGGGTTGACGGCCCGCGCTTTGTGGACGACAGCGACCTGTTCGTTTACACGGAAACGCGCGGCAGCGGCCAGGGCCAGGTAAAGCTGGTTGACCGCACCACGGGCGCAGCCACGCAGGTGACCGATGACGCGGGAACCAAGGCCTGGGCCTACGGCTGGCGTGCGCCAGAGTTTGACAACGACATGCTGGTGCTGGCCCTCGTCGACCGCAGCGAGCTGGTTGTGTGGCGCGATACGGGTGGGCGCTACTGGCAGCGCATTGCGACCTTTGGTCCGCCGGCCGGGGCCAGGCACGGCTATATGGGCTCACCCGAGCCCTTCGTGTCGGAGGGCAAGTCCTACATCAGCCTGGTGCTCAAGGACAAACGCGGCACACCGACCGACTCTGAGGTGTGGGTTATTGGCCTCAATGCGGATGGTGACGAACCGTTTGCGCGGCGGGTGGACAGCGGTGTGCGCGGCCTTGCGCGCAGCGATCCGGAGACCTATCGCGGTGACGACGAGATTTTTCTCATCTACAACATCATCACACCGCGGCGCACTTACGAAATCTACCGGGCAAGCACCGGCCTTTCATCCTCGCCGTAGGCCCGGTGCGTTGGGCTGCAGCCTCCTGCTACAGCCCTTCGAATTCGCCGGCTTCCAGGAACTCGTCGGTGTGACACAGTTTGGCGCGAACGGCGCTGAACTCGTCGGCCTTGGCGGCCGCGGCGTGGGCGTTGATGGGGTCGCCGGTGCGATCGGTCAGTTCGCCCGTCACAAGCCGCACCCAGTGCTCGTTCTCGGTGATTGGCAGTAAGTCGTAGGCGCGCCCAACAGCGTCGTTGATCGGGTCGCCTTCAACCGTGAGCCCGCGAATGTCGTCCGGTGGTGTCAGGCTGTAGACGCCCGGCGCCGCGTCGACCTGGTACCAGTCGGCAATCTCGCGGTCGCAGCCAAAACCAAAGGCGCCACACACCGAGTCAGGTACGTCGAAGGGGCCGGCCAGGAGACAGGCGTGCTGCGTCCCGAAGTTCTTCGCGATGTAAAACGCGTGGCCGGCACCCTGGGAGTGGCCACCCATGCGAATCGTGGACCAGTCAAAAATTCCGTCGGGCGAGACGCTGGCACTGCTGGCCGTCAGCGCTTCCTCGGGCAGGTTTGCCTCGAGGTAGGCAAGCAGCGCAATGAGCCGGTAGTTGATCGAATTGGCGACGTCGACATCGGCGAGGTCCGACAGCTCCTCACCAAACAGTTTCTCCCGGCGAATCAACTCCGCGCAGTTGTCGACGCGGCGGTTCTGGCCGCACACCAGGTTGACCGGGTCGCGGTTCGCGTAGGCCAGCTGCACGGCTATGACGCCGGCGGCGACCGCCTCTTCGAGCTGCACGGTGGCGTGCAGGCCGTTCGCATCGGCCAGCAGCCCGCGCCCGTTCTGGTCAAAGGGTCGTGTGTAAGTGCCGTTGAAATGAACGTAAAGCGGTGCTTCGGGCGCCGGCTCGTCAGGGTATGCGACCACGTGATAGCCGTAGCCCTCGCCGGTATCCGGCTCGGTGTGCGGGTTCGTGTCTGACTCCGGGTGCTCGTCCAGGATCGCGGCGTCCGTCTTGCTGGGCTTGATCACGCAGACCGTGCCGCGCTCGATGCGGATTTGCTCGTCGCAGAAAGAGAAGTCGACGGCTACCACCGGCTCGGGGTCGGGCTCTGGTTCCGGCTCGGGATCCGGGGTTGGGTCGGGCGCCGGCGCCGGGTCGGGGACGGGATCCGGCGCAGGAGGTGGCCCCGGGTCGATCACCGGCGGCGGGTCGGGTTCGGGCGCCGGGTCAGGATCGGGCTGCGGCGCCGGGTCCATCGGCGGATCAGGGTCTGGTGCGGGGTCAGTGGCCGGATCCGGTGCCGGGGGAGGTGACGGATTGGCAGCGCTCACAGGCTCCGTGGTGGATTCGGCTCCTCCCGATCCGCCGCCGCAGGCCGACACGAAAAACGCGGCGGCAAGCGTGAGGAGCGCGCGGCGGGCGCGCTGAGTGCGTCTGCTGGTTTCTGGCATTGCGTCCGTTGCGCCTTCACGACGCTTCCTTATCTACGACGACCATCATAGCTTCTGGAGCCCGCTACCGGTCGGCGCGAAACAATTTGTTAACGACGGTTTTTCCGACGAGTCAGAGGCCGGTGAACTCGCCGGGGGCGAGCGGGGTGTCGGTGAAGCACAGGCGCGCACGCACGGCGCTGAATTCATCTGCCTTGGCGGCGGCGGCATGTGAGTTGATCGAATTGCCCGCGCGGTCGGCGAGGCCGGTCGTCTGCAGGTTGATCCACTCGCTGTCTTCCGTCAGCCCCATGAGCCGATACGAGGCCTCCACGCCATTGTTGATGGGGTCTCCCGTCACGATCAGTCCGCGCAGGTTGTCGGCCGGTGTGAGGCTGTAAAGTCCGCCTGCCGCGTTCTCGAGATACCAGTCCGCGATGCGCTGGCTGTCGTCAGGAACTTCGTCGGCCACATCGAACGGGCCGCCGAGCAGGCAGGCGTGCTGGACGCCAAAGTTTTTTGCAATGTAAAACGCGTGCCCGGAACCCTGCGAGTGGCCGCCCACGCGAACCGTTGACCAGTCAAAGGCACCGCTGAGGGTGACGTTGGCACTCGTTACCGGCAGCGCCTCAGCCGGCAGGTTGGCTTCGAGATAGCGCAGCAACGCGAGCAAGCGGTATTCGATGCTGTTGGCAAGGTCCACGTCAGTGAGGGGCGTTTGCTCGACACCGAGAAGCTTTTCCTGGCGAATCAACCCGGCGCAGTTGTCCGTTGCCTTATTGTCGGCGCAAACCACGTTGACAGCGGTCCGGTTGGGATACGCGAGCTGAATCATCATGAAGCCCGCGGCGGCCGCTTCCTCCACCTGCACGGTGGCGTGCAGGCCGTTTGCATCAGCCAGCAGGCCCAGACCGTTCTGGTCGTACGGGCGCGTGTAGGTGCCGTGGAAATGCACGTGCACCGGGGAAACGGCGTTGAGCGTTGAGGGGATCACCACCACGTGATAGCCGTAGCCCTCGCCCTGGTCTGCCCCCGGATTGGGATTGGTTGCGGAGTCCGGGTGCTGGTCCAGGATCGCCGCGTCTGTCTTGCTGGGCTGGATCACACACGCAATACCGTCAACAACGGAGATCTGTGCGTCGCAGAACGACAGGTCGACGGCGACCGGCGGCGGATCCGGATCTGGCGGCGGCGCCGGCGGCGTCACGGCTGCCGGCGCGCTGCTGCCACCACCGCCACCGCCGCCGCAGGCAGTTACGAGGGCCGCGCCCATGCAGGCCGCGAGCACGGCGCGCACGCGCCGCCACTTGTCGCTGAATTGGTTCATGAATTCCAGTCAGTTGGCCGGCTCCGTTGCCGGCGGCTTTGTCGTTACCGTATCGGGCCCACTCGCAGGCCCGAAAGTCGCTGAGAACTGCAGGCTAGCGGGTCTGAAGCTCCGCCACGGCGTTGCTGTCACGGATAAGACGTCGTGAGGCCAGTGATTGTTCCGCTTCCGCCGATCCTCTGACGTACGCGTTCCAGAAGGCGAGGCTGGCCGTCTTGACCAGCGCCACCTGACGTTCGTTGGGGGGGTACTCGTATAGCGGGTTGTTTCCAACTACCCCGCCCATGTCATGGTAAGCGTCCTTGAGAACCAAAAGATACTTGTCGCCTGGTGGCGACAGGCGGTACGGATCAGTGCGCCATTGCCAGCCGCTGCCCTCCCGGCCGCGGTCGTTGTGGCCGGTCACGGTGAAGCTCGGAGCGGTCATGTCCCGCCACAACGACCGCGGCCGGGAGGGCAGCGGCTGGCAATGGCGCACTGATCCGT